>NZ_JBHYXC010000017.1:0-159386 GCF_042751495.1 Streptomyces sp. NPDC059373
TCCACCAGCCCTACGGGCCGGACGGACGGGGCATCAACATATCTGGCGTTGACTTTTGGCACGCTGTTGAGTTCTCAAGGAACGGAAGCTTCCTTTGTGGCCGTTTCACGGGCCCCTCCGGGCTTTCCCTTCGTGTCTCCAGCTTAGCAGACCCGATTTCTCGTTTCCGCCACACTCTGGAGGGGGTTTGCTTTGGCGTTTCCGCCTCGGCGTGTTCACTACGTTAGCGGATTCCTTCGCGACTTGCGAATTCACTCGCCGGATTCCATGCCAATAGCATTCGACGCGCACGAAAATGCGCCCGAATCTTCGGGATGGAGTCGTTTGTAGTGGGTGGCCGCCAGCCGGAGGATCCGGACGAACCGGACGCACCGTCTCTAGCGGCTCGGGCTACGTTACGCACGAGGGGCGGCAGAGTCAAGCTCCGCCGCCCCCCAAACGTATGAAATCAGCCGATCAGCCAACTTCGATGGCGGCGAGGTTCTTCTTGCCCCGCCTCAGCACCAGCCACTTGCCGTGGAGGAGGTCGGAGGGAGCCGGGACGGCGTCCTCGCTGGTGACCTTGGCGTTGTTGATGTAGGCGCCGCCTTCCTTGATGGTGCGGCGGGCGGCGGACTTGCTGGCCACGAGCTCGACCTCGGTCAGGAGGTCGACGACGGGGGCGAGTTCGGAGACCTTGGCGTGGGGCAGTTCGCTGAGGGCAGCGGCCAGGGTGGCCTCGTCGAGGTCGGCGAGTTCGCCCTGGCCGAAAAGTGCCTTGGATGCGGCGATGACGGCGGCGGTCTGGTCGGCGCCGTGGACCAGCGTCGTCAGCTCTTCGGCGAGGGCGCGCTGGGCGGCGCGGGCCTGGGGGCGCTCGGCGGTGAGCTGCTCCAGCTCCTCGATCTCGTCGCGGGTCTTGAAGCTGAAGATACGGAGGAGGTTGGAGATGTCCCGGTCGTCGGAGTTGAGCCAGAACTGGTAGAAGGCGTACGGCGTGGTCATCTCGGGGTCGAGCCAGATGGACCCGCCCTCGGTCTTGCCGAACTTGGTGCCGTCCGCCTTGGTGATCAGCGGGGTGGCGAGGGCGTGGACGGACTGGCCCTCGACGCGGTGGATGAGGTCGATGCCCGCGGTGAGGTTGCCCCACTGATCGCTGCCACCGGTCTGCATGGTGCAGCCGTAGCGGCGGAAGAGCTCCAGGAAGTCCATGCCCTGGAGGATCTGGTAGCTGAACTCGGTGTAGCTGATGCCGGCGTCGGAGTTGAGGCGGCGGGCGACGGCTTCCTTGGCGATCATCTTGTTCACGCGGAAGTGCTTGCCGACGTCGCGCAGGAACTCGATGGCCGACAGGCCGGAGGTCCAGTCCAGGTTGTTGACCATGGTGGCGGCGTTTGGACCCTCGAAGGAGAGGAAGGGCTCGATCTGGTGCCGGATCCTCTCCACCCAGGCCGCGACGACCTCCGGGGCGTTGAGGGTCCGCTCGGCGCTGGGGCGCGGGTCGCCGATAAGGCCCGTGGCGCCGCCGACGAGGGCGAGCGGCCGGTTGCCGGCCTGCTGGAGGCGGCGGATGGTGAGGATCTGGACCAGGTTGCCGATGTGAAGACTCGGCGCGGTCGGGTCGAAGCCCACATAGACCGTGACGGGGCCGTCCGCGAACGCCTTGCGCAATGCGTCCTCGTCGGTGGAAACGGCGATCAGTCCGCGCCACCTCAGCTCGTCGACGATGTCCGTCACGGGTCTCGTGTCTCCTCGGGTTGTTACGTCTTGGGGGTCACTACAGCGTGTCCGAGGGTACGCGGTCGGGACTACTGCTTATTGCGGCGTCGGAGGGCATGGGCCCGGTACGGGCTGACCGTCGGGTCGCCGTCGATCCAGAAGCGCCACGGGTGGCCCGCGCCCTCGCCGCCGACGCCGGTGCGGGGGCCGGTGCGGATGGCGGAGGGGTCGGCCGGGGTGCCGGCCAGGACCTGGAAGAAGGCGTCGGCGGGGTCGGCGGGGCAGACGTCGGCACCGTTGAGGGCGCGGTCGACGTCGAGGGCGGTGGCGAGACGGGCCGGGCCCTGGGCGAGGTCGTGGGGGCGGCGGGATGTGGGGCGGTGCTTACGGGCGAGGTCGGCGCCCTCGGTGATCTCGCCGGCGCGCAGCAGGACTCCGCTGGGGTCGCTTTCGGGGCCGCAGACCAGATTGAGGCAGTGCCACATGCCGTACGTGAAGTAGACGTAGGCGTAGCCGGGTGGGCCGAACATCACGGCGTTGCGGTCGGAGCGGCCGCGGTAGGCGTGGGAGCCGGGGTCGTCGGGGCCGGCGTAGGCCTCGACCTCGGTGAGGCGCAGGGTGATGGGGCCGTGGGGGGTGCTCCGTACGAGGGTGCGCCCCAGGAGGTCGGGGGCGACCTCGAGGACCGGACGGTTGAAGAAGGCCCGGGCGATCGGGGTGCTTTCGGGAGCGGGGATCATGCGGTACGAGAGTAGTGGAACCGTTCTGGACGGGGTCGCGTTCGTTAAAGGGCGGGACAACCGTTCGTAAAGGGAGAGGGACAAACGTGGGGTTCAAGAAGCTGCTTGCGAGCTTGGGCGCCGGGGGCGCGTCTGTGGAGACCGTGCTCAACGAGCCGAACGTGGTGCCGGGCGGTGTCGTTCAGGGCGAGGTGCGGATCCAGGGCGGCTCGGTCGCGCAGCAGATCGAGGGCCTTTCGGTCGGCTTGCAGGCGCGGGTCGAGGTGGAGCGCGGGGACGAGGAGTACAAGCAGAACATCGAGTTCCACCGGCAGCAGCTGGGCGGGGCGTTCGAGGTGCAGCCGGGGGCGGTGCACACGGTGCCGTTCGGCCTTGAGATCCCGTGGGAGACGCCGATCACCCACTTCATCGGGCGGCACCTGACGGGGATGAACATCGGGGTGACGACGGAGCTGGCGATCGCCCGCGCTCTGGACTCGGGCGACCTGGATCCGGTCAACGTGCACCCGATCCCGGCGCAGCAGGCGATTCTCGACGCCTTCGGGCAGCTGGGCTTCTCCTTCCGGAGCGCGGACCTGGAGCGCGGGCACATCAAGCGGACGCGGCAGCGGCTGCCCTTCTACCAGGAGATCGAGTTCCACGCTCCGCAGCAGTACCGGGGGCTGAACCAGGTGGAGCTGACCTTCATCGCCGACGGCCACGAGATGGACGTCATCCTGGAGATGGACAAGAAGCCGGGGCTGTTCACCGAGGGGAGCGACACCTTCCGGTCGTTCACGGTGAATCTGAACGGCTTCCAGTCGACCGACTGGGCTGCGTATCTCAACCAGTGGCTGGCCGAGGTCGGCGGGAAGCGCAACTGGTTCTAAGGTCGGTCGGGTAAGGACTTCGCGCGATGCGATCAGGAGGTGCCGAGTGTCCGAGCTGAAGCGGCGGCCGCTCCCCCACGACTTCCACCCGCCGGTGCCGTCGTTCACGGTGGTGAGCGACGACGTCGAGCCGGGCGGAACGCTGAAGGCCGATCAGGTGTACTCGGAGGGCAACATCTCACCGCATCTGCGGTGGGAGGGGTTCCCGGCGGAGACGAAGAGCTTCGCGGTGACGTGCTACGACCCGGACGCGCCCACGGGCAGCGGGTTCTGGCACTGGGTGCTCTTCGACATCCCGGCGGACGTGACCGAGCTGCCCGCGGGTGCGGGATCAGGAGACTTGAAGGGGCTGCCCGAGGGTTCCGTACAGGTGCGGAACGACTACGGGAGCAAGGACTTCGGGGGTGCCGCGCCGCCGCCCGGTGACGGGTCGCACCGGTATGTCTTCACGGTCTACGCGGTGGACCAGGAGAAGCTCGGGCCTGATGCGGACGTGTCGCCGGCGGTTGTCGGCTTCAATCTGCGCTTCCATGCGATCGGGCGGGCTCAGCTGATCGGGGAGTTCGAGGACACCAGCGGTCAGTAGCCGGTTAATTGCGTTGCGCCCCGGCATCCCGGATCGCACAGTGGTGCCGTCGGCACCGCAGTCGCGGGGACGGCGGGGCGTTGCGCTGTGCGGTTCTCGCCGCGTGGACGCCGAGCTGTCCGCCGGAGCCCTGTCATCGCCGGGGTGTCCGCGTCGACCGCCGCGCTCCGGGCGCCCGATGCGAGTCACGGGGGAGGGCGCCCGGAGTGGCAGGCATTATCCTCCGATTTCTTCTCCGTTCACCCTGACGTGCGGAAATTACGTTGTCCGCGCGGGTAACGCCCGGTCACAGTGGGAAACACTTCGCCATGGGGCGGAGACGGACCTGAGGGGTGGGCGGTATGCGCGAGACGCTGGTGCTGAACGCGAGCTTCGAGCCGCTGTCGACGGTGTCGCTGCGGCGTGCGGTGGTGTTGGTCATGCGGGACAAGGCCGTGGTCGAGCAGGCGCACCCCGGGCTGCGGATCCGTGCGGCCGCGGTCGACATACCGGTGCCGCAGGTGATCCGGCTCTGCCGCTACGTACGGGTGCCGTTCCGACAACGGGCCTCGTGGTCGCGGCGCGGTGTACTGGTGCGTGACCAGCACCGGTGCGCGTACTGCGGTCGGAGGGCGACGACGGTGGACCATGTCGTACCGCGTTCGCGCGGCGGCGGGGACACCTGGCTGAACACGGTCGCGTCGTGCGCGGAGGACAACCACCGCAAGGCGGACCGTACGCCGGAGCAGGCGGGGATGCGGTTGCTGACGCAGCCGTTCGAGCCGACGCCGGCCGACACTTTGCTGCTGGCGCTGGGGATGAAGGACGGCGCGGCCGCGCTGCCGGAGTGGCTGGCGAGGCCGGCGTAACCGGTCAGCGGATGATCAGCTGGACGATCGCGACGATGCCGACCACGACGATCACCCCGCGCAGGGCCGTCGGCGGAAGCCGGCGGCCTATGCGCGCGCCGATGACTCCGCCGATGGCCGCGCCGGACGCGATGAGCAGGACTGCCGTCCAGTCGAAGTGGGCGACGAAGAGGAAGAAGACCGCGGCCACGCCGTTGACCAGCAGGGCGAGGACGTTCTTGACGGCGTTGATGCGCTGCAGGGTGTCGTTGAGGAGCAGGCCCATGAGGGAGAGGTAGAGGACTCCCTGGGCGGCGCCGAAGTAGCCGCCGTACGCGCTGGCGAGGAAGATGCCCGCGAAGAGCAGGGGGCCGCCGTATTCCTTCTGGCCGCGGTGTCCGGCCAGGGCGCGGGAAAGCCGGGGCTGGAGGACGACGAGGACGAGGGCGATCCCGATGAGGACGGGGACGATCGCGTCGAAGGCCGCGGAGGGCAGCGCCAGTAGCAGGATCGCGCCGGTGAGGCCGCCGGTGAGGGCGGTGAGGCCGAGGCGCAGGACGCGGGGGCGCTGGCCCTCGAGTTCGCGGCGGTAGCCGAAGGCGCCGGTGAGGGAACCGGGGACGAGGCCGAGGGTGTTGGAGACGTTGGCGGTGATCGGTGGCAGGCCGACGGCGAGCAGGACGGGGAAGGTGATCAGGGTGCCGGAACCGACGATGGTGTTGATGGTCCCGGCGCCGATGCCGGCCGCGAAGACGGCCGCCATTTCCCAGAGGGACAGGTGGGACATGTGCTTCTCCATGATCGGTGCGACGCCTCCCCGCCTGTGAGGTCGGGGGGCGCGCAGCGATCATGCCATGTCTCAGTCCTTGTCGAGGCGCGGGGTCTCGCGCCGCGTGCCGCCGTCCCCGTTGCCGCCACCGCCGCCCGCGCCGGGGGCGCCCGGGATGTTGACTATGCCGCCGAGGCCCTTGAGGGCGTCGTTGAGCTCGCTGGGGATGATCCAGAGCTTGTTGGCGTCGCCTGAGGCGATCTTCGGGAGCATCTGGAGGTACTGGTAGGCGAGCAGCTTCTGGTCCGGGTCGCCGGCGTGGATGGACTCGAAGACCGTACGGATGGCCTGGGCCTCGCCCTCGGCGCGCAGGGCTGCGGCCTTGGACTCACCTTCGGCGCGGAGGATGGCGGACTGCTTCTCGCCCTCGGCGGTGAGGATCTGCGACTGGCGGATACCTTCGGCGGTGAGGATCGCCGCGCGCTTGTCACGGTCGGCGCGCATCTGCTTCTCCATCGAGTCCTGGATGGAGGTGGGCGGCTCGATGGCCTTGAGCTCGACGCGGTTGACGCGGATGCCCCACTTGCCGGTGGCCTCGTCGAGGACGCCGCGCAGCGCCGCGTTGATCTCCTCGCGGGAGGTCAGCGTCCGCTCCAGGTCCATGCCACCGATGATGTTGCGGAGGGTGGTGACGGTGAGCTGCTCGATCGCCTGGATGTAGCTGGCGACTTCGTACGTCGCGGCGCGGGCGTCGGTGACCTGGTAGTAGATGACCGTGTCGATGTTCACGACCAGGTTGTCCTGGGTGATCACCGGCTGGGGCGGGAAGGGCACGACCTGCTCGCGGAGGTCGATGCGGTTGCGGATGGTGTCGATGAAGGGGACCACGATGTTGAGGCCCGCGCTCAAGGTCCTTGTGTAGCGGCCGAATCGCTCGACGATGGCCGCGCTGGCCTGCGGAATGACCTGGACCGTCTTGATGAGCGCGATGAAGACGAGCACCACCAGGATGATCAGGACGATGACGATCGGTGCCACGTCTACTCCCACGCCGTTTGCCTGCTGCTGCCTGTATTACGACATGATCAAGTCTGTCAGACCCGGGCCGGGCGGCGCTGGGGTTCGGCGAATTCCCGTTGGCCCCGTACGGCCAGGTCAGCTGTCAGATGACGACCGCTGTCGCGCCCTCGATCTCCGCGACGTCCACCTTCTCGCCGGGCTCGAAAATCCGGCCGGAGTCGAGAGATCGGGCGGACCAGGTCTCGCCGTTGAGCTTGATCCGGCCGCCGTTCTCGTCGACTCTTTCGAGGACGACGGCCTGGCGGCCCCTGAGTGCGTCGACGCCGCTGCGCAGTTCGGGGCGCTGTTTCGCGTTCCGGTTGGCGATGGGGCGTACGACGGCGATGAGTGCGACGGAGACGATGGCGAAGACCAGCACCTGCGCGGTGATTCCGCCGCCGAGGCCTGCGACGACGGCGGCGGCCACCGAGCCGACCGCGAACATCCCGAACTCGGGCATCGCGGTCACCACGAGGGGAATGCCGAGCCCTACTGCCGCGACGAGCCACCACAACCATGAGTCCACGCCCCCATCGTAGGGGCGTGGGGTGATCTGTGACAGAGCGCGAAGGCCCCGGCGTCGGGCGGGGGTTGGGCGGGGGTTGGGATCTAGCTGAGGGGCAGGCCGGTGGCGGTCCAGCGGTCGCCGTTGCGCTCGACGACGAGCGGGAGGCCGAAGCAGCGGGAGAGGTTGACGGAGCTGAGCTCGGTGTCGAGGGGTCCGGCGGCGACGACCTTGCCCTGACGGATCATCAGGACGTGGGTGAAGCCGGGGGCGATTTCCTCGACATGGTGGGTGACCATGATCATGGACGGGGCGATCGGGTCACGGGCGAGCCGGCCGAGGCGGCGGACCAGGTCCTCGCGGCCGCCGAGGTCGAGGCCGGCGGCGGGCTCGTCCAGGAGCAGCAGTTCGGGGTCGGTCATCATGGCGCGGGCGATGAGGGTGCGCTTGCGTTCGCCCTCGGAGAGGGTGCCGAACTTCCGGTCGAGGTAGTCGGACATGCCCAGCCGGTCGAGGAAGGCGCGGGCGCGGTCCTCGTCCACCTTCTCGTAGCTCTCCTGCCAGTGGGCGGTCATGCCGTACGCGGCGGTGAGGACGGTCTCCAGGACGGTCTGGCGGCGGGGCAGCTTCTCGGACATCGCGATGCCGGCCATGCCGATGCGGGGCCGCAGCTCGAACACGTCGACGCTGCCGAGCTTCTCGCCGAGGATCTGGACGGTGCCGGAGGTCGGGAAGAGATAGCTGGAGGCGACATTGAGGAGGGTTGTCTTGCCGGCGCCGTTGGGACCCAGGATCACCCAGCGCTCACCTTCGGCGACCGACCAGGAAACCTGGTCCACCAGAGCCCGGCCGTCGCGGACCACTGATACGTCCACCAGCTCCAGAACATCGCTCATGAGCGCGTTGTCTCCCATTGCAGTCGCAGTCTTGGCGTCGAGGCCCCCGAGGGAAAACCTACGCCACGCGGTGTCGGTGCCAGTCCTTAGGCTGGGGGGATGCTCGAGGAACCTCGCTCAGGACGGCTGACGGCGTGGGGGAATGCCCTGATTGCCGGACTTGCCGCACCAGATGACGTCGCCGATGAGGTAATCGCCGGCGATACGATCCACCGCGTTTCCGGATTGCCGGGTGAGCCGGCCCCGGTCGGCCTCACGCTGGGGCTCGGCCGGCTGCGCGCCCTGGGGGTGACGGGGCTGCGGCTCGCGCTGCCGGTGCCGGGGCATCCGCTGGGGCTCAGCGGGCCGCCGGACTTCAATGCCCGGGCGCTCGCGGCGGGTGAGGCGGTCGTCGCGGTCGGGGGGCCGCCGCTCGGTCTCGTACCGGAAGTGAGGGAGGCCGGGCCCCGGGGCGATGTGCATGTCGAGGTGGAGTGGCAGTGTCTGGAGGTCCGGCAAGGGCCGCCCGCGGACGTGCCGTCGCTGGGCGAGGCGGAGCGGGAGCTGGCGGAGGCGCTGCGGGAGGCCACAGCGGCGCTCACGAAGCTGGATGTCGCGGGGTCGGGTCCGGCCGCGCAGGCGGCGCTGGACGCCTACCGGGCGCGGGCCGAGCGGGGGCGCGAGGTGCTGGCGCCGGGGTATCCGCCGCGGGCGGCGCGGGTGCTGGAGCTGGCGCAGCGGGTGGCGGCGCTGGTGGCGATCGCGACCGGCGAGCACGGGGGGGCGGTGAGCGCCTCGGAGATCGCGGCGCGGGCCGGGCTACTGCGGCCGGTGGAGCGTACGGCTCGGAGGGCGCAGGTGGCGGCGTACAACGCGTATGTGGAGGAGACGGAGCGTCGGCAGGGCTGAGGCCGCCGTCCTGGTACGGAGGTCCTGAGGAGGTCCTGAACAGAGCGGAAGGCCCCGCGGACGTCGTTGTCCGCGGGGCCTTCCGCTCTGCGTCACTTGTTGATGCAGACATTCCCGATGGCCGGGTTGACGAGGCCGACGAGGTTGATCGAGTTGCCGCACAGGTTGACCGGGATGTGCACGGGCACCTGGATGACGTTGCCCGAGAGCACGCCGGGGGACTTGGCGGCGATGGCGCCGGCGTTCGCGTCGGCGAGCGCGGTGCCTGCTCCGGCACCGGCGACCATCCCGGCGGCGGCGATGGCGAAAGCTGCCTTGGTGGCAGTGCTCATGGAAGCGTTCCTCCTGCTGTTGTACGGCCCCGAATGTGGGGCCACGCCTGAGGAACGCGGGGCCCGGTCGGATGAAACGGGCCTGGGCCCGGAACCCCCCAAACGGCCGAAAGTAAAGGACCGGCCCCGGAGGCGAGGCCTCCGGGGCCGGTGGTCACAGCTGTGCCTGGCGCAGGCGCCGGGTCACTTGTTGACGCAGAAGTTCCCGGTCGACGGGTTGAGGAGGCCGATCACGCTCACGGTGTTGCCGCAGACGTTGACCGGGACGTGCACGGGCACCTGGATCAGGTTGCCCGAGACGACTCCCGGTGAGTTCTTCGCCAGACCGCCGGCGTGCGCACCGCCGCTGGTGGCGGAGGCAGCTCCGGCTCCGGCCAGGGCGAGGCCTCCGGCGACCATGGTGACGGCGGCGACCTTGTGCAGGTTCTTCACTTCGTTGACCCTTCCTTGCATGTGGCACTGCGGCGAGTCGCCGCAGCACGCCATGGAGAACGGCCGAGGGTCGATGAGGTTGCGCCATTCGGGGGACATACACCCGACGGTATGAATCTCAGCCCGGAGGACGACGTTCCGGTTGGACGCCTACCGGACGCCGGTCAGATGCCGATCCCGTGCCGTACGGCCCAGAGGGCGGCCTGGGTGCGGTCGGAGAGGTCGAGCTTCATCAGGATGTTCGATACGTGGGTCTTGACGGTCTTCTCGGACAGCACCAGGGCACGGGCGATCTCGCGGTTGGAGCGGCCGTCGGCGATCAGGGTGAGGACTTCGCGCTCGCGCTCGGTGAGCGTGGTGCCCCGGCCCGTGCCGCCGCCGGCCTCCTCCTGGGACAACAGTGCGTCGGCGACCTCCGGCTGGAGCAGGACGTGGCCGGCGTGCACGGAGCGGATGGCACCGGCGAGGGCGTCGGGGTCCACGTCCTTGTAGACGTAGCCGGCGGCGCCGGCCCGCAGGGCGGGGACCACGGTGCGCTGTTCGGTGAAGCTGGTGACCACCAGGACACGGGCCTGGCTGCCCTCCTCGCGGAGCCTGCGCAGCGCGGTGATGCCGTCGGTGCCGGGCATCTTGACGTCCATCAGGATCACGTCGGGGCTCAGTTCCTGGGCGCGCAGCACTCCTTCGTCTCCGTCGCCGGCCTCGCCGACGACCTCGATGTCGGGCTGCACTTCCAGGAACGTACGCAGGCCGCGCCTGACCACCTGGTGGTCGTCGACCAGCAGGACGCGGATGGCGTCAGCCACCGGGCACCTCCATCTCGATCACGGTGCCCTTGCCGGGCGCCGACTGCACAGTCAGGGTGCCGCCGACGCCGCTCGCCCGGTCCCGCATGGAGACCAGGCCGAGGTGGCGACCGGCGGCGCGCACCACCGACGGGTCGAAGCCGCACCCGTCGTCGGTGACGGTGAGCAACGCGCCCTTGGCGCGGCCTTCCAGGCGGACGGTCACGGCGGACGCGCCGGAGTGCCGCAGCGCGTTGTGCAGCGCCTCCTGGGCGACGCGCAGCACGGCCTCCTCCTGGGCGGCCGGCAGGGCCCGCAGCCGGGCGGTGGTGAACTCGACGCTCGCCGTGTGTGCGCGGCCGAGCACCTGCACCTCGCTGCGCAGCGCGGCGACGAGGCCGTCCTCGTCCAGGGCGGCGGGCCTCATCTCGACGACGACGGCGCGCAGTTCGTCGGCGGCCTCGGCCGCGAGGGCGGCCACCTGCCGTAGCTCGTCCTTGGCACGGCCGGGGTCGCGGTCGACGAGGGCGGCGGCGGCCTGGGCGGTGAGCCGCAGCGAGAAGAGCTTCTGCGATACGGCGTCGTGCAGTTCGTGGGCGATACGGGCCCGCTCCCCCACCAGCGTCAGCTCGCGGCTGCGTTCGTAGAGCCGGGCGTTGACCAGCGCGATGGCGGCGTGCGCGGCGAGGATGCGCAGCAGCGCCTCGTCCTCCTCGGTGAAGCCGCACACGTCGACGGGCGTGGGGCACCTCTTGTTGGCGAGGAAGAGCGCGGCGAGCACCTCGTCGCCGTCGACGACGGGCATGCCGATGAAGTCGGTCATGTCGGGGTGGGCCCTGGGCCAGCCGTCGAAGCTGGGGTGCTTGCGTACGTCGGGCAGCCGCTGGGTGGTGGCCTCGCTGAGCATGAGCGCGAGGATGCCGTGCTGGCGGGGCAGCGGGCCGATCGCCTTCCACTGCTCGTCGCTGATGCCGTCGACCACGAACTGGGCGAAGCCTCCGTGGTCGTCGGGCACCCCGAGCGCGGCGTACTCGGCGTCGAGCAGTTCGCGGGCGGAGCCGACGATGGTCTGCAGGACCTCGCGGACCTCCAGGTGCCTGCTCATGGCGAGGACCGCGGCGCTGACCGCTTCGATGCCGCGTCGGGACGCGTGGCTGGACATGTGTTCACCGTACCGGCGGGCGGGGCCCCGGGGATCGGCCGCTCGGCGGGTGGGCGGGGGTCCGGAGACCTAGGGCGAAGTGCCCCCGTCGGGTGCTGCGGGCGGCCGAGGCGCTGGGGGTGCCCGCGTTCCTACGGTGAGGGCAGTCGTCCGGCACGGGGCCGGTCGGCGGCATTGGAGGACTGAACCATGCCGGTAGCGATCATCACTGGGGCATCACGGGGACTGGGGCGGGCGCTGGCGACGGCGCTGGCGGCGCGCGGCTGGGACCTGGTGATCGACGGACGGTCGGCGGACGCGCTGAAGGCCGCGGCGGCCGAGCTGGAGGGTCTGGAAGGTGCGGCGGGGGTGACGGCGGTGCCGGGCGATGTCACCGAGCCCGCGCACCGGGTCGAGCTGGTGGCGGCCGCGTGGGAGTTCGGCGGCCTCGACCTGCTGGTCAACAACGCGAGCGCGCTGGGCGCCGAGCCGCTGGTGGCACTTGCCCAGCTGCCGCTGGCCGGCCTGCGGGCGGCACTGGAGACCAATGTCGTGGCTCCGCTGGCGCTGGTGCAGGAGGCGCTGCCGCTGCTGCGGTCGGGTTCGGGGACCGTACTCAACGTGAGCTCGGACGCTGCCGTGGAGGCGTACGAGACCTGGGGCGGCTACGGGGCGACCAAGGCCGCCCTCGATCAGCTGTCGGCGGTGCTCGCGGTGGAGGAGCCGGGGCTGGCCGTGTGGGCGGTGGACCCGGGCGACCTGCGTACGGAGCTGTACGCGGCGGCCGTACCGGACGACCCGGACTTCGCGGACCGGGCCTCGCCGGAGTCGGTGGTGCCGGCGCTGCTGGGGCTGCTCGACGAGGGCGCGGGCAGCGGCCGCTACTCCGCCCCGGCGCTGCTGGAGGGGGCGCGATGACGGTGATGGAGGGGCTTCGGGTGCCGCCCGAGTTGTCGGCCCGGGTACCTGCGGAGAAGCGCGGCGGCGGGCGGGACGCGGTGCGGCTGCTGGTCGGGCGCAGAGCCGCCGGGAAGGTTTCGCACCACGGCTTCGGTGAGCTGCCGTGCCTGCTGCGGGCCGGCGACGTCCTGGTGGTGAACACGTCGCGGACGCTCCCTGCGGCGGTGGACGGGCGGCTCGGGGAGAAGCCGGTGGTCGTGCACTTCTCGACCCGGCAGGACGACGGGCGGTGGGCGGTCGAGCTGCGTACGCCGGACGCGCGGGGTACGACCCTGCCCCGGGCGGGCGGTCCCGCCGGGGTCGTCGTGGCTCTGCCGGGCGGGGAGCGCCTGACGCTGCTGGCGCCGCTCTCGGCGCGGGGGGAGCGGCTGTGGCTGGCGGCGGTGTCGGTGGCCGACGTGGCGGCGTACCTGGGGCGCTACGGGCGGGCCATCCGGTACGGCTACACGGAGCGGGACCAGCCGCTCGCGGCGTACCAGACGGTCTTCTCCGTGCCGTCGGCCGATGGTCTGGGCTCGGCGGAGATGCCGAGCGCGGGGCGGCCCTTCACGGCGGGGCTGGTGACGGAGCTGGTGAGCCGGGGGGTGCAGATCGCGCCGATCGTGCTGCATACCGGCGTCGCCTCGGCGGAGGCCCACGAGCCGCCGTACCCGGAGCGCTTCGCCGTACCGGCCAGCACCGCGTGGCTGGTGAACGCGGCCCGGGCGGGCGGCGGGCGGGTGGTGGCGGTCGGTACGACGGCGGTGCGGGCCCTGGAGTCGGCGACCTCGGGCCGGGGGCGGGTCCGGGCGGCGGAGGGCTGGACGGACCTGGTGATCACCCCGGAGCGCGGCGTGCGGGCCGTGGACGGTCTGCTGACCGGGCTGCACGACCCCGAGGCGTCCCACCTGCTGATGCTGGAGGCGGTGGCGGGTGGTGCGCTGCTCGAGTGGGTGTACGGGGCGGCTGTGGCCGGGGGCTACCTGTGGCACGAGTTCGGGGACGTGAACCTGCTGCTGCCGTAAAGGGCCTCTCAAATCGGCCACAGAGCGTGTCTCCGGTGTCGCAGTGCGCGATGCCGGAGGCACCCCCATGTGAAGCGCCTCATGGGACGCAGATCACTTACTAACGGGATTAGTAGCTTCACAGCCCCCTTACATGCCCAGGTGGGAGGCCATCGGCGGGAGTCTGGTTTAGGGGGCAACTACGGCGTTCGGTAGTAATGGGCATCTTTGCCAGGGGATTTTCCCGCCGCTAACAATGTCGGGGTCGCTCCGCGCCGCGTTCGACACGCGGCGCTTCTCTTTGCCTGACGGCAGCGCCCAAGGGCAGAGCGGAGCACCGCGCGAATGGAAGAGGTAACTCCCCCATGAACGTCCCCACGATCCCGATGCTCAACCGTCTGACCAAGGTCCACAAGTACTCCGCCGCCGGCGTTGCCGCGGCAGGTGCCGGTGTCCTGGCCATCACCGGCGTATCCGGGACGGCCGGGACGGCCGTGGCTGCCCAGCAGGTCGCCGACTGGACCCCCGCGTCGAACGTTCAGCAGCAGAGCATCGCCGGCCAGGCCGGCAGCCAGGCCGTCGCCGCGAAGAAGAAGGCCGTGGCCGACGCCGCCGCCGCTGCCAAGAAGAAGGCCGCTGCCGCCGCTGCCGCCAAGAAGAAGCACGAGGCCGCCGTCGCCGCTGCCTCCAAGCGCAAGGCCCAGGCTGCCGCCGCGAGCCGCAGCCAGGTCCGCAAGGCGATCACCAAGTCGCCGGCCCGCGCGGTCGTGAGCGGTACGCCGCAGCAGATAGCCGCGTCGATGATGAGCGCGTCGCAGTTCCAGTGCTTCTCGAACATCGTCAGCCACGAGAGCAGCTGGAATCCCTCGGCGACCAACGGTTCCTCGGGCGCGTACGGCCTCGTCCAGGCGCTGCCGGGCTCCAAGATGGCCTCCGCCGGCGCCGACTGGCGCACCAACCCGGCCACCCAGATCAAGTGGGGCCTGAGCTACATGAACGGCCGCTACGGCAGCCCCTGTGGCGCCTGGTCCTTCTGGCAGGCCCACAGCTGGTACTGAGCCGACCGGCTCGGCCTGCTGACGCTCGTACGAAGGGCGGCGGTTTCCCTCACCGGGAAGCCGCCGCCCTTCGGCGTCGCGCAGCGGTCACTACTTGCGCATGACCTCGGGCTCATGGCGGCGCAGCAGCCTCAGCACCAGGACGCCGCAGACGGCGCCGATCAGGAGCAGGACCGTCATGTTGACGCCCCACTGCCCCGCCGTGGCCGCCCACATCGGGTCGGTGTTGTTGGGGTTCTGGCCGTCCCAGGGCGGCATGACGTGGCCGAGGTCCAGCGTGGAGCCGGCCGCCGCCACCGCCCAGCGGGAGGGCATCAGCCAGGCGAGTTGCTCGACACCGACCGTGCCGTAGATCTGGAAGAGCACGCCGGTGAAGACGACCTGGACTATGGCGAACATGACCAGCAGCGGCATGGTCTTCTCGGCGGTCTTGACCAGGGACGAGATGACCAGGCCGAACATCATCGAGGTGAAGCCGAGCCCCATGATCGGCAGGGCGAGCTCGACGGCGGGCAGGCTGTGCAGGACGACACCGGTGGGCGGGAGCTCGCGGCGGCTGAATCCGATCGCGCAGATGATGACGCCCTGGAGGGCGGTGATCAGGCCGAGCACGACCACCTTGGACATGAGGTAGGCCGAGCGGGACAGGCCGGTGGCCCGTTCGCGCTCGTAGATGACCCGTTCCTTGATCAGCTCGCGGACCGAGTTCGCCGCCCCGGCGAAGCAGGCGCCGACCGCGAGGATCAGCATGATGGTGCCGGCGTTGCTGTTGAACCTGCCCTTCGGCGGCGGGGCCAGCCCGAACTCGGTGGGGATGACGATGCTCACCACGCCCAGCACGGCGGGCAGGATGATCATCAGACCTATGAAGCCCTTGTCCGAGGCGATCACCGAGAGATACCGGCGCACCAGCGTGACGAACTGCGACCCCCAGCTCTGCGGCTTGGGCGGTCGGCCGGCCCGCTGCGGGACGACCGGCGCGGACATGGGGGCAGCGGCGTCGAGGTCCGCTGCGTACATCTGGTAGTGCTGCGAGCCCTTCCAGCGGCCCGCCCAGTCGTAGTCGCGGTAGTTCTCGAAGGCGGAGAAGACGTCGGCCCAGGTGTCGTAGCCGAAGAAGTTCAGCGCCTCCTCGGGCGGGCCGAAGTACGCGACCGCGCCGCCCGGGGCCATCACCAGGAGCTTGTCGCACAGCGCCAGCTCGGCCACCGAGTGGGTGACCACCAGGACCGTACGGCCGTCGTCGGCGAGGCCGCGCAGCAGCTTCATGACGTCCCGGTCCATGCCCGGGTCGAGGCCGGAGGTGGGCTCGTCCAGGAAGATCAGGGACGGCTTGGTGAGCAGCTCCAGGGCGACGGAGACGCGCTTGCGCTGGCCGCCCGAGAGGGAGGTGACGCGCTTGTCGGCGTGGATGTCGAGCTTGAGCTCGCGCAGCACCTCGTCGATACGGGACTCGCGCTCGGCGGACTTGGTGTCGCCGGGGAAGCGGAGCTTGGCCGCATAGCGCAGGGCGGTGCGGACCGACAGCTCCTTGTGCAGGATGTCGTCCTGCGGGACCAGGCCGATGCGCTGGCGCAGCTCCGCGAACTGCTTGTAGAGGTTGCGGTTGTCGTACAGCACGTCGCCCGCGTCGGCGGGGCGGTAGCCGGTCAGGGCGCGCAGCAGGGTGGACTTGCCGGAGCCGGACGGGCCGATGACCGCGACCAGCGACTTCTCGGGGACGCCGAAGGAGACGTCGTTGAGGATGGTCTTGGTGGTGTTGCCCTGCGGCACGCGCACGGTGAGGCGGCGGGCCGAGAAGGAGACCTCGCCGGTGTCGACGAACTCCTCCAGCCGGTTGCCGACCAGCCGGAAGGTGGAGTGGCCGACGCCCACGATGTCGTCGGCGTCGAGCAGATGACGCTGGACCGGCTGGCCGTTGACGTAGGTGCCGTTGTGGCTGCCCAGGTCGACGATCTCGTAGCGGCCGTCGGGGTGCGCGCGGAATTCCGCGTGGTGGCGGGAGACCTGCAGGTCGGAGACGACCAGCTCGTTCTCCAGCGCACGGCCGATGCGCATGACGTGGCCGAGGGCGAGCTGGTGGAAGGTGGTGGGGCTGCGCTCGCCGTAGACCGGCGGTGCGCCGGCGCCGCCGGCCGCGCCGGTCGACGCGGGCGCCTGCTGGGGCTGTTGGGCCTGGGGCCGGCCGCCCCAACCGCCGGACTGCGGCGGTACGGACTGCTGCGCAGGCGGTGCGCCCCAGGCCGGGGCCGGGGCCTGCTGGGCGGCGACGGCCGGCTGGGCCGCCGCGTATCCGGCCGGCTGCGCCGCGGGTCGCGCCTGCGGCGGCTGGGCGAGCGCGGTCTCGGCGCTGTAGAGGTCGGCGCCGGCCTGCTGCCGTACGCCGGTGAAGTTGAGCCGCGGGCCGTCGGTGGCATTGCCGAGGCTGACCGCGGAGCCCGGGCCGACCTCGACGGCCTGCGCCGCCCGCTGCCCCTGTACGAAGGTGCCGTTGGTGCTCCCGAGGTCCTCGAAGAGCCAACCGGTGCCGCCCCAGCGGATGGTGGCGTGCCGCCAGGAGACCCTGGCGTCCTCGAAGACGATGTCAGCCTGCGGATCTCGGCCGAGGCTGTATGACCTGGATGGATCGAGCGTCCAGGTCTGTCCGTTCAATTCCAGTACGAGTTCAGGCACCCCAAGCCCCACAAAGTCGTCCCCCGAGTCATCCCCGCTGAGGGGAGTCTAGGGATTGCCAACAGCGGGAGGAACTATTCCAGGCGGTCTCTTCGTACCGGAACCCGCCGAGGACGAACTTCGCGAACTACGCGGTGGAGGCGGCGTTGACGGCGGAGAAACACCACCGGAGAGTGGTAACCACACGCGTAACGGTCCTGATCATGACCGATCGGGACAACCGCACCTCGGGGGGCCGGGATGAGCGCGCAAACCTCCACACCACATTCACCTGCGATTTCTTGGGGTGGAGTGCTGTTTTCCGCGATAGCGGCGGTGAGTTGGGGCTTTCTGGCGATGGCCGGCACCGCCGCCCTCGGCCTGCATCTGCTCGGCGCGGACACGGCGGGGTCGCTGGGTCCGATGACCGCGGCGGTGGTGGCGATGGCCGTGGGGGGCCGGGTCAGCCCGTCCGGCGACGTCTCGGTGTTCGGGCTGGGCGGGGCCGGGGCGCAGGCGGCCATCGACATCGTGCCGTTGGGGGTCGGGCTGGTCGGGGCGTTGCCCTTGGGGTGGGTCTTTCTGCGGTCGCTGCGTGGGGCGGGCGCGGAGATCCCGGGCAGCCAGTTGGCCGCGCGGGCAGGGGCGGTGGTGGTGCTGTTCGTCGCGCTGCTCGGCGGCCTCGCCTGGGCGGGGCAGGACACCATCGCCATTGACGGGGCGTCGGTCACGGGCGGCGGTGGCACGAGCGGCGGCGGCGGACTGCTCGACCAGCTGCAGAACGGGCTGGGGGACGCGATCGGCACCAAGACCTCGGTGGGCTTCCACGTCGACACCGTCCGCTCGCTGCTCGGGGGCCTCGGCTGGGTGCTGGGGGTGCTGGTGATCGCGCTGCTGGTGTCCCGCCGTACGCCGCTGCCGCACGGGCTGACGGCGCTGCACCGGGTGGTCCGGCCGGCGGCGTCGGCGCTCTACGGGGTGCTGCTGCTCGCGGTGGCGGCCGGTTTCGCGGCGGCGGGCTATGCGGCCCTCACCGACGACCACCCCGGCCGGATCATGGGGGCCGCGCTGCTGGGCGCCCCCAACGGGGTGTGGCTCGCGGTGCCGCTGGGGCTGTTCGTACGGTGGACGGGCACCGCGACCGGTGAGCTGGCGCAGGCGCTGCCGGATCCGCTGAACCGGTTGCTGTCCGGGAAGGCCGGCCAACCCATCACCCCCGGGCGGCTGGCCGAGCTGGACCACAGGGCGTGGCTGCTCACGGTGGCGGCGGCGGTCATGCTGCTGGCGGCCGGGGTGCTGGCCGCCGCCCGCACCCCGCGGTGGGGGACCACCGGGGCCGGTTACGCCGGGCGGTGCGCGCTGCGGCTGGCGGTGGTCACGGCGGCCGCCTTCCCGCTGCTGGTGTGGCTGACCGGGGTGTCGGTCGACGCCAACCTGTCGGTCTTCGGTTTCAACGCCGTCGGTGCCGGGCTCGCCCTGCACGGCAGCCTGCCGCCGGCGCTGCTTCTCGGTGCCGCCTGGGGCGGGGCGGCGGGCGGCGTGGGGGCGCTGCTGGCGCTGGCCACGGGGGCGGCGGGGCGGCGGGCGGCGCCGTATGCGCGGGGGCCGGGGCCGGGGCGGGGGCCGGAGCGGGGGCCGGAGCGGGGGCGGGGGCCGGTGGAGGCTGTCGGCGGTGACTCGTCGCGTACGTATCCGGGCATCGCGTACCAGCCGGGGCCTTACATCCCGAGCCCGGTCTACCGGCCGGGCGAGGACGAGCCCAATCCGTACAAGGAACAGCCGCCGACCCCGGGCTGACCTGGGCTGTCCGCCACCCGGGACGGCGTGTCGCGGCCCGAGCGGAGCCCGATACGGTGGTGTCACCATGAACGACGTATCGCAGACCGTCAATGTGCCGACCCTCCTGGTCAAGATCTTCGGCAAGGACCGGCCGGGCATCACCGCCGGGCTCTTCGACACACTGGCCGCGTTCGGTGTGGACGTGGTGGACATCGAGCAGGTCGTCACGCGGGGCCGCATCGTGCTCTGCGCGCTGGTGACCATGCCGTCCGGGCGGGGCCTGGAGGGCGAGCTGCGGTCGACCGTGCACAGCTGGGCCGAGTCCCTGAAGCTTCAGGCGGAGATCATCTCCGGCATCGGCGACAACCGGCCGCGCGGTGAGGGCCGTTCCCATGTGACGGTGCTGGGCCACCCGCTCACCGCCGAGGCGACGGCCGCCATAGCGGCCACCATCACCGAGGCCGGTGGCAACATCGACCGGATCTTCCGGCTCGCGAAGTACCCGGTGACGGCGGTCGAGTTCGCGGTCTCGGGCGTCGCCACGGACACCCTGCGGCCGGCCCTGTCCGTCGAGGCGCACGCGCGCGGCGTCGACATCGCCGTCGTCGCGGCCGGACTGCACCGGCGGGCCCAGCGGCTGATCGTCATGGACGTGGACTCCACGGTCATCCAGGACGAGGTCATCGAGCTCTTCGCCGCCCACGCCGGGGCCGGGGCCGGGGAGAAGGTCGCCGAGATCACGGCCGCCGCGATGCGCGGTGAGCTGGACTTCGAGCAGTCGCTGCACGCCCGGGTCGCGCTGCTGGCGGGGCTCGACGAGTCCGTCGTCGACAAGGTCAGGGCCGAGGTCCGGCTGACGGCCGGGGCGCGGACCCTGATCCGTACGCTCAAGCGGCTCGGCTACCAGGTGGGCGTCGTCTCCGGCGGCTTCACGCAGGTCACCGACGACCTCAAGGAGCGGCTGGGGCTCGACTTCGCCGCCGCCAACACCCTGGAGATCATCGACGGCAAGCTCACGGGCCGGGTCACCGGCGAGCTCGTCGACCGGGCCGGCAAGGCCCGCCTGCTGCGGCGCTTCGCGGAGCAGGCGGGCGTGCCGCTCGGGCAGACCGTCGCCATCGGCGACGGGGCGAACGACCTCGACATGCTCAACGCCGCCGGGCTCGGCGTCGCCTTCAACGCCAAGCCGGTCGTCCGGCAGGCGGCCGACACCGCCGTCAACGTGCCCTTCCTGGACACCGTGCTCTACCTGCTGGGCGTGACCCGCGAAGAGGTCGAGTCCGCCGACGAGCTGGACGGCGCCGCCGGCTGAACCGGCGCGCGCCGCGCCCTACTCGTGCGGGGCCCAGTAGTCCGTGAGCCGGGCGACGCCGTGTTCCACCGACTTCCAGGAGCCGGAGAACGTCAGAACCGCGAGCGCGGCGGTGGGGAAGCCGCCGCGGCTGAGGCGGGTCAGGGTGTCGCCGTCGGCCTGGCCGGCGAGGGCGTCCGCGAGGGCGTGCATGCCGGGATTGTGGCCGATGACGAGCACATCGTCGATGTCGTCGGGAGTTTCGGCCAAAAGCGCCAGGAGGTCGCCGAGGGTGGCGTCGTAGAGCCGCTCCTCGTAGACGGTCCTTGGCCGGTGCGACAGTTCGTGCGCGGCCAGCTTCCACGTTTCGCGGGTGCGGGCGGAGGAGGAGCAGAGGGCCAGGTCGAAGGGTATGCCCAGGTCCGCGAGCCGGCGTCCGGCGGCGGGCGCGTCCTTGCGGCCACGCTCTGCGAGGGGCCGCTCGTGATCGGGTACGGCGGGCCAGTCGGCCTTTGCGTGCCGGAGCAGGACGATCCGGCGGGGCGATGCAGCTTCGCTCATGCCCATCAGCTTTCCAGAAAACCAGCCATCAGGCGCGAGGTGTGGCCAAGGCCCTCCCCGGTGCTCACAGCACCTGCCGTACGAGGTCGGGGATCGCCTGCGTGATCCGGCCGAGGAGGTGGACCAGCGGCTCGGCGGCGGACGGGTCGGCATGGGCCGGGGCCGCGACCAGCGCCAGAAGCGCGGCGAAGGCGAGGGCGGGCAGCGCGACGGCCCACCAGGGGAGACGGGTCTGGGCCTGCCGCGCCGTCTGGGGGTGGAACATCTGCGAGGACACGGGGACCGCCTCCGTGAAGGGCCGAGGTGCTGGCTGTGACTGCACTACGACGCTACGGAAGCGGGGATTGCGGTCCCATCCGGTGGTCCACCCACTGCACCCTGACCCTGGCCCCCTAGGGGTGGTGGGGTTGTCCCTACCCCGGTCTGAGGGTCAGCCGAGTCTGGCGGCGATGATCGCGACCACCGCGACGACCGCCGGGACGGCCATCATCAGGCCGAAGAGGAGGAGAAGCTTCTTCTGGGGCGTCGGCGGATCCGGCTCAAGTACGGGCATGCACTCAGTTTCGCACCGGGCCGGATCCGGCTGTTACCGGGGTCTTCCACCCGGGTCACAGCTCGTCCTCGACGAAGCGGTCGCGGCCGGCGACGACACCGGCCACGGTCTGCGGCACCAGCAGCGCCATCATGAGGCCGATGGGCAGGCCCCAGCCGCCGCTGGACTGGTAGAGGGCGCCGACCAGGATGGGCCCGGGCACGGTGATGAGGTAGCCGGTGCACTGGGCGAAGGCGGACAGCCGGACCACGCCCGAGGGAGTGCGCGAGCGCATCCCGATCAGGGTGAGCACGAGGGGGAAGGTGGAGTTGGCGACCCCGAGCAGGACCGCCCAGACCCAGGGCGCGGCGGCCGGGGCGAGCCACAGCCCGGCGTACCCGGCCACCCCGAAGGCGCCGAGGGCGACGGCGAGCGAGCCCTGGTGCCGCATCCGGCCGGCGAGGGCGGGGAGGACGAAGGACAGCGGTACGCCCATGCTCATGGTCACGGCGGACAGCACACCCGCGGTGCCGGCCGGGACCCCGGCGTCGCGGAAGATCTGCGGCAGCCAGCCCATGGCGACGTACGCGCTGATGGCCTGGAGGCCGAAGAAGATCGCGAGCGCCCACGCGGTACGGCTCCTGGTGATCCGTACGGCCGTGGCGGCCACCCGGGGCGGGGCGGCGTCCCCGGACCGGTCCCGTACGAGCATCACCAGCCACGGCAGCACCGCCACAGCCGCGACCAGGGCCCAGGCGCCCAGGCCGAAGCGCCAGCTGCCACCCGCGGCGTCGGCCAGCGGGACGGTGATCGCGGAGCCGAGCCCGGCGCCGAGGGTCAGGGCCATGGAGTAGAGGCCGGTCATGGCGCCGACGCGGTCCGGGAAGTACCGCTTGACGATGACGGGCATCAGGACGTTGGTGACCGCGATGCCGGCCAGGGCGACGGCGCTGGCGGCGAGGAAGAGCGCGGTGCTCCCGGCGAAGGGGCGCAGGCCCAGGCCGAGCGCGATGACCGCCATCCCGGCGCAGATGACGGCGGCCGCCCCGAAGCGGCGGGCCAGGCGGGGCGCGGCCACGCCGAACACGGCGAAGCACAGCACGGGGACGGAGGTGAGCAGGCCGGCGACGGTGCCGCTCATGCCGAGGTCGCCGCGTACCTCCTCCAGGACGGCGCCGAGGCCGGTGATGGCGGGGCGTAGGTTGAGCGCGGCCAGCACCAACGAGACGACGATGATGGCGGTGGCTCCGCGGGTGCGTACGCGGGCGGTGTGCGGCGGGGGCACGACCGCGGTCGTGGCTTTGTCGGTACGCATGGCTGTCATCGTAGAATCATGGGATGAATATGGGAAGGGAGAGTCCATGCCGCTGACCTCACCCCGGCGTTCCGCGCTCGCCGACCAGGTGATCGCGCAGCTGCGCGCCCAGATCACCTCCGGCGAGTGGCCGGTCGGCTCGCGCATTCCGACCGAACAGCAGCTCGTCGAGCAGCTCGGGGTGGCCAGGAACACCGTGCGCGAGGCGGTCCGCGCCCTCGCCCACAACGGGCTCCTCGACATCCGGCAGGGCTCCGGCACCTACGTCCTGGCGACCAGCGAGCTCGCCGGGGTCATGCACCGCCGCTTCGCCGACGCCGAGACGGGGCACGTCAGCGAACTGCGCAGCGCCCTGGAGGCCTCGGCGGCGCGGCTTGCCGCCCAGCGGCGTACCGAGCGGGACCTCGCGAACCTGGACGCCGCCCTCGACCGCCGCGAGCGCGCCTGGGAGTCCGGCGACGCCGACGCCTTCGTGGAGGCCGACGCCACCCTGCACCTGGCGGTCGTCGCGGCCTCCCACAACCCCGTCCTCGCCGAGCTCTACGCGGACCTGGGCCAGGTCCTGCGCGCCTTCCTGCGGGCGGACGTCGGCGAGGAACTGCGGCCCGAGCAGTACGTCGACCACGCCCGGCTGGTCGAGGCGATCCGGGCCGGCGACGGCGACACCGCCGCGACGGAAGCGGCCGGCCACGCCTTCAGCTGGTGCTTCAGCGTTCCCCCTGCGTGATGGTGACCCAGATCTTCTGGATCTCCTTCCAGCACCGGTCGCCCATCGTCACCGTCTGGGCCGGGCCGATCTCCAGCGGCCGCCCGTCCACGTCCGGATCCCACCATCGCCGGCACTCGATGTGCAGCTGCACATGATCATTGCGCGGGTCCGGGTTGTGGCACACCGCCACCCCCAGGCTCCCCTGCACATGCGTACTGCAGCCGGTGTCGGCATGAGCGGACGGACATGCGTACGCCGCCGCGAGGGCGGCTATCGCGGTCAGGACCAGGACTGCCGAGGTGCGCGCCATGCCCTCATCGTGTGCCCCCCACCACGCACAACGCCCAGTTCTGGTCGCCCGAACGGGCGAATCCAGAACCGGGCGAACAGCCGCTACGCGCCGATGGCGTGCAGCCCGCCGTCGACGTGGACGATCTCCCCCGTCGACCCGATTCCCTTCGCCGCCCTCGCACGGCTCGGCCCCATGGGGGCCTCTCCGGCTTCGGACGGCTGCGCCGGACTCCGTCCGTCGGCGGCCCACCCGAAACGGCCTCACGGCATCCGGGTAGTGCCGCCGCGTCCGGCGCACCGCAGCCGCTACGCGCCGATGGCGTGCAGGCCGCCGTCGACGTGGACGATCTCCCCGGTCGTCTTGGGGAACCAGTCCGAGAGGAGGGCGACGACGCCGCGGGCGGCGGGCTCGGGGTCGCTGAGGTCCCACTTGAGGGGGGCGCGGGAGTCCCAGACGTTGGCGAGGTCCTCGAAGCCGGGGATGGACTTGGCGGCCATGGACTTGATGGGACCGGCGGAGATGAGGTTGCAGCGGATGTTCTTCTCGCCGAGGTCGCGGGCGAGGTAGCGCGAGGTCGACTCGAGAGCGGCCTTGGCGACGCCCATCCAGTCGTACTTCGGCCAGGCGACCTGCGCGTCGAAGTCCATGCCGACGACGGAACCGCCGCGCTGCTCCAGCAGCGGCAGCAGGGCCATGGTCAGCGACTTGAGCGAGTACGCGGAGACCTCGACCGCGGTGGCCACGGACGGCCACTCGGTGTTGAGGAAGTTGCCGCCGAGCGCGTCCTGCGGGGCGAAGCCGATGGAGTGCACGACGCCGTCGAGGTTGATGCCCTCGCCGATGTGCTCGGAGACCTTGGCGGCGAGGCCGTCGAGGTGCTCCTTGTTCTGGACGTCGAGCTCGATGACCGGGGCCGGCTTCGGCAGGCGCTTGGAGATGCGCTCGACGAGGCTCAGCCGGCCGAAGCCGGTGAGGACGACCTCCGCGCCCTCCTCCTGGGCGAGCTTCGCGACGTGGAAGGCGATCGAGGAGTCGGTGAGGACTCCGGTGACCAGGATGCGCTTGCCTGCGAGGATTCCACTCATGGTGCTCAGTGACCCATGCCCAATCCGCCGTCGACGGGAATGACGGCTCCGGTGATGTATGCGGCCTCGTCGGATGCGAGGAAGCGGACCGAGGAGGCGATCTCCTCGGGCTGGGCGTAGCGGCCCAGCGGGACCTGCGCGACGATGCCCTTGCGCTGCTCGTCGGTGAGCACGCGGGTCATGTCGGTGTCGACGAAGCCGGGCGCGACGACGTTGACGGTGATGTTGCGCGAGCCGAGCTCACGGGCGACGGAGCGCGCGAAGCCGACCAGACCGGCCTTGGAGGCGGCGTAGTTGGCCTGGCCCGCGGAGCCGAGGAGCCCGACCACCGAGGAGATGAGGACGATCCGTCCCTTTCGGGCCCGCAGCATCTTCTTCGTGGCGGCCTTGACCACCCGGAAGGTGCCGGTGAGGTTGGTGTCCAGGACCGAAGTGAAGTCCTCGTCGGTCATCCGCAGCAGCAACTGGTCGCGGGTGACACCGGCGTTGGCGACCAGCACCTCGACCGCGCCCTGCTCGGCCTCGATCTCCTTGAATGCCTGCTCGACCTGCTCGGAGTCGGTGATGTCGCACTTGACGGCCAGGAAGCCGGCCGGCGGCTCTCCCGAGCGGTATGTGATGGCGACTTTGTCGCCGGCGTCGGCGAAGGCGCGGGCGATGGCGAGGCCGATGCCCCGGTTTCCTCCGGTGACGAGAACCGAGCGGCTCAACGGATCACCCTTTCGATAGTCGTCTGGCTTACCTCGAAGTTATCGGTCTACGGGCCGGTACGGAGAATCGACCCTCGACAGGGGGTTGTGCGACTCACTGTCGAGTCTCTACAGAAATGCCGAGGCGGCCGGATTGTCGTAGCGGCATGATTCACTTCGGGAAGCTGTCGACATGTCGCGTGGGCGAGAAGGGGAGGCCGCCGTGCCCCATGAGATCGATCAGTCATTTCTGGCGCTGCCGTTGCGCGCGCTGGCCGACGCGGCGCTGGCCAGGGCCCGTGCGCTGGGGGCCGATCACGCGGACTTCCGCTTCGAGCGGGTGCGCAGCGCGTCGTGGCGGCTGCGGGACGGCAAGCCCTCGGGCTCGTCGGACGACACGGACGCGGGGTACGCGGTGCGGGTGGTGCACGGCGGGGCCTGGGGGTTCGCGTCCGGCGTGGACCTGACGATGGACGCCGCGGCGCGGGTGGCCGGGCAGGCGGTGGCCATGGCGAAGCTCTCGGCGAAGGTCATCGCGGCGGCCGGTTCGGACGAGCGGGTCGAGCTGGCCGCGGAGCCGGTGCACGCGGACAAGGTGTGGATCTCGGCGTACGAGACCGATCCCTTCGACGTGCCGGATGCCGACAAGACCGGGTTGCTCGCGGAGTGGAGCGGACGGCTGCTCGCGGCGGACGGCGTGTCGCATGTGGACGCGTCGCTGATGACGGTCCATGAGAACAAGTTCTACGCGGACACGGCGGGCACGACCACCACGCAGCAGCGGGTGCGGGTCCATCCGGTGCTCACCGCGGTCGCGGTCGACCCCACGTCCGGTGAGTTCGACTCGATGCGGACGCTGGCGCCGCCGGTCGGACGCGGCTGGGAGTACCTGACCGGCACCGGGTGGGACTGGGACGCCGAGCTGGCGGAGATCCCCGGACTGCTGGCGGAGAAGATGCGGGCGCCGGCGGTGGAGGCGGGCGCGTACGACCTCGTGGTGGACCCCTCCAACCTGTGGCTGACGATCCATGAGTCGATCGGGCACGCGACGGAGCTGGACCGCGCGCTGGGCTACGAAGCGGCGTACGCGGGCACCTCCTTCGCGACCTTCGACCAGCTCGGCAAGCTCAAGTACGGCTCCGAGCAGCTGAATGTGACCGGCGACCGGACGGCCGAGCACGGCCTGGCGACCATCGGGTACGACGACGAGGGCGTGGCCGGGCAGTCCTGGGACCTGGTGAAGGACGGCACGCTCGTCGGGTACCAGCTGGACCGCCGGATCGCGAAGCTGACCGGCTTCGAGCGGTCCAACGGCTGCGCCTACGCGGACTCCCCCGGGCATGTGCCGGTGCAGCGGATGGCGAACGTGTCGCTGCGGCCCGCGCCGGACGGCCCGTCGACGCAGGAGCTGATCGGCGGCGTGGAGCGCGGCATCTACATCGTCGGCGACCGGTCGTGGTCGATCGACATGCAGCGCTACAACTTCCAGTTCACCGGGCAGCGTTTCTTCCGGATCGAGAACGGGCGGCTGGCCGGGCAGCTCCGCGATGTCGCCTACCAGGCCACCACCACCGATTTCTGGGGCTCGATGGAGGCGGTCGGCGGCCCGGAGACATACGTCCTCGGCGGCGCCTTCAACTGCGGCAAGGCCCAGCCGGGGCAGGTCGCGGCCGTGTCGCACGGCTGCCCCTCCGCGCTGTTCCGCGGCGTCAACATCCTCAACACCACGCAGGAGGCGGGTCGATGAGTGAGCGAAGCGAGCGAACAATCAAAAGGTGCGTCCCGGGCGAAGGCCGACCCGAGCGAAGCGAGGGGTGTGCGTGAGCCCTCGCGTCAATGCCCCGCACGAGATCGTCGAGCGCGCTCTTGAGCTGTCCCGCGCCGACGGCACCGTCGTCATCGCCGACGAGGAGTCCTCCGCCAACCTGCGCTGGGCGGGCAACGCCCTGACCACGAACGGCGTGACCCGGGGCCGCACCCTGACCGTCATCGCGACGGTGAACGGCGCGCAGGGCACCGCCTCGGGTGTCGTGTCGCGGGCCGCGGTGACCGACGACGAGCTGGAACCGCTGGTGCGGGCGGCGGAGGCGGCCGCCCGGGACGCGGGTCCCGCGGAGGACGCCCAGCCGCTGGTCGAGGGCGTTCCGGCCTCCCCGCACTTCACGGAGGGGCCCGCCGAGACCTCGTCGGAGGTCTTCGCGGCCTTCGCCCCGGCGCTGGGAGAGGCCTTCGCGACCGCGCGGGCCGGCGGCCGGCGGCTGTACGGCTTCGCGTACCACTCGGTGACCTCCACCTATCTGGGGACCTCGACCGGGCTGCGGCTGCGCCACGACCAGCCGAGCGGCACGCTGGAGCTCAACGCGAAGTCCGAGGACCTGTCCCGCTCGGCCTGGGCCGGCGCGGCCACCCGGGACTTCAAGGACGTCGACCCCGGCGCGCTCGACGCGGAGCTGGCCCAGCGGCTCGCCTGGGCCGAGCGCCGGGTCGAGCTCCCGGCGGGGCGGTACGAGACGCTGCTGCCGCCGTCCGCCGTGGCCGACCTGGTGATCTACCAGCAGTGGTCGGCGGCGGCCCGGGACGCCCACGAGGGCCGCACGGTCTTCAGCAGGCCCGGTGGCGGCACCCGGGTCGGCGAGAAGCTCTCCGAACTGCCGCTGACCCTGCGCAGCGACCCGGCCGAGCCCGGCCTGGAGTCGGCGCCCTTCGTGATCGCGCACTCCTCCGGCGACGCGTCGTCGGTCTTCGACAACGGGCTGCCCGTCGGGCCGACGGACTGGCTGCGCGACGGGGTTCTGGAGCGGCTGCTCACCACCCGGCACAGCGCCTCCCTCACCGGCCTCCCCGTCGCCCCCGGCGTCGGCAACCTGCTGCTCGACGGCGGCGGCAAGCGGTCGCTGGAGGAGCTGGTCGCCGACACCGAGCGCGGGCTGCTGCTCACGTGCCTGTGGTACATCCGCGAGGTGGACCCGGCCACGCTGCTGCTCACCGGCCTCACCCGGGACGGCGTCTACCTGGTGGAGAACGGCGAGGTGACGGGCGCCGTCAACAACTTCCGGTTCAACGAGTCGCCGGTCGACCTGCTGGGGCGGGTCACGGAGGTGGGCCGTACGGAGCGGACGCTGCCGCGCGAGTGGAGCGACTGGTTCACGCGGGCCGCGTTCCCGGCGATGCGGGTGCCGGACTTCAACATGAGCTCGGTCAGTCAGGGGGTCTAGCGGCGGTGGACGAAAAGCGGACGGTCCGGACGTCGAAGTTCCTGTCGCGCGTACTGCGGCACGATCCGGCGGCGATCGGCATCGTCCTCGACGAGGGCGGCTGGGTGGACGTGGACGAGCTCATCGCCGCGTCCGCCCGGGCCGGCCGGCGCTTCTCGCGGGCCGAGCTGGACCACGTCGTGGCGACCAACAACAAGAGGCGCTTCGCCTACTCCGACGACGGTCTGCGGATCCGCGCCAGCCAGGGCCACTCGGTCGAGGTCGACCTCGGCCTCGCCTCCGCCGAGCCGCCCCCCGTGCTCTACCACGGCACCGCGAGCACCACCCTGCCCCTCGTTCTCCGGGAGGGCCTCAAACCCATGTCCCGCCAGGACGTCCACCTCTCGGCGGACGTCGAAACGGCCGTGCGCGTGGGCTCACGCCACGGCCGCCCCGTGGTGCTGGTCGTCGACGCCGCCGCCCTGGCCGCCGACGGCCACGTCTTCCGGCTCAGCGCCAACGGAGTCTGGCTCACCGATCGCATACCGCCCGCACACCTGCGGCAGCACACCGGGTGAGCCCGTTCAGGCGGTCTTCCGCTGCCCTCGGATCGCGGCCCACAACGGGGTGCCCAGGGCCACGATGAGCACCGCTCCGGCGAGTTGGAGGGCGTGGCGGCCCCAGTCGATGCCCTTGGTCTCCGCGATGCCGATCCACCCGGCGACCGCATTGCCGAGGATGCTGCCCAGGATGCCGTAGATCGTCGTCAGCCACAGCGGGATGTTCTGCTTCCCCGGAAGGATCGCCTTCGCGAGCAACCCCAGGACCAACCCGACGATGATCGCCCACAACCAGCTCACGGCCGTTCGCCTCCTCGCACGTCGACGACCGATATGGCCGCCCGTAGCGCCAGTCTGCGTGGGGGTGGCATACGCCGCATGCCGGGTGCGTCCGTACGCCGTACGGCGGGGGTGGCGGCGTCACAGACGGTGCGGCCCCGGTCTCGAATGCGGCGGACTCGCGGCGTACCGTGGAGGTTGTCCGGACCAGGATGCATCCGGCGGGTCGAGCGGGTGGTGGACGTGATGCGGAAGCACAGCCATGCGGAGGTCTTCCGGATCACGGGGGCCAGGGCGGGGCTGACGGACGATGTCCGGGGCAGGCAGCGTCGGTACATCATTTCCATGTCGGTGCGCACCGTGTCGTTCATCCTTTTCGTCGCGCTGTGGAACGTGTCGCGGCCGCTGGGCTGGATCGCACTGGCTCTGGGGCTTCTGCTGCCGTACGTCGCGGTGGTGGTCGCCAACGCGGGCCGGGAGAACGCGCCGAAGCTCCCGTCGACCTTCATTCACCCGCCGGTACGGCCGATGCTGGGGCCCGGCGAGGACGAAGCGGAGAACCTTCCGGAGGAGCCGGTCGCGGAGGAGAAGACCGCGCCGCACACCGGCCAGACTTGATCCGTACCAATGCGTAAGCTCAAGAAAAGCTCAGATCAATCATGGGGATCCCCTGCACTGCCGGGGTGTCCGCGTGACATACTTCGTACGCGCTCCGCATCCCCCGTCGGAGCGACGGACCGACGCCGGGCGGCTCCCCCCGTGGCTGCCCGGCGTCGCCATGTTTACTGGTCCTTGTGACTGATGACGCGCCGATCTGCTCGGCCAAAGGCTGCCGCACCACCGCTGTGTGGGTGCTGGCCTGGAACAACCCCAAGATCCACACGCCGGAGCGGCGGAAGACCTGGCTGGCGTGCGAGGAACACCGCGAGCATCTCTCGCAGTTCCTGGATATGCGCGGGTTCCTCAAGGACGTGGTCGCCCTCGACGAGTGGGAGGCGTCAGCCGCCGATCGCTGACATGGGGCGCTCGGGCTGCAGGAAGGTCGGGTCGTCGAGCCCGGAGCCGGCCTTCTTGCCCCACATGGCGACCTTCCAGAGGTCGGCGATCTCCGCGTCGGACGCCCCGGACCGCAGCGCGCCGCGCAGGTCGGACTCCTCGCGGGCGAAGAGGCAGTTGCGGACCTGGCCGTCGGCGGTGAGCCGGGTGCGGTCGCAGGCGCGGCAGAAGGGGCGGGTGACGGAGGCGATCACGCCGACCCGGGCGGGGCCGCCGTCGACCAGCCAGCGCTCGGCGGGGGCGTGTCCACGGGCCTCGTCGGGCTCGGGGGTGAGGTCGAAGCGGGTGCGGAGGCTGTCGAGGATCTCCTCGGCGGTGACCATGTCGCTGCGCTGCCAGCCGTGCTGGGCGTCGAGCGGCATCTGCTCGATGAAGCGCAGCTCGTAGTCGTTGTCGACGGCCCACTGCAGCAGGTCGGGGGCCTCGTCGTCGTTGACACCACGCATCAGCACCGTGTTGACCTTGACGGGGGCGAGGCCGACTGCCCGCGCGGCCTCGAGGCCGCCTATGACGTCGTGGTGGCGCTTGCGGCGGGTGAGGGCCTGGAAGACCTCCGGGCGCAGGGTGTCGAGGGAGACGTTGACCCGGTCCAGGCCCGCGTCGCGCAGCGCGGCGGCGGTGCGCTGCAGGCCGATGCCGTTGGTGGTCAGCGATATCTTGGGGCGGGGTTCCAGGGCGGCGCAGCGCTCGACGATGCCGACGATGCCGGGGCGCAGCAGCGGCTCGCCGCCGGTGAAGCGGACGTCCTTGACGCCGAGGTCGGTGACGGCGATCCGTACCATCCGGACGATTTCGTCATCGGTCAGCAGTTCGGGCTTGGCGAGCCACTGCAGGCCTTCCTCGGGCATGCAGTACGTACACCGCAGGTTGCAGCGGTCGGTGAGCGAGACGCGAAGATCTGTGGCGACGCGTCCATACGTGTCGATCAGCATGTGTCGCCTCCCGCAGGGTTGGGGGTCCTGGGTGCGGCAGGACCCGCCCCGTAGTTCTGAAGCCTACGTGACGGGTCCGACATTCAACAGTCTGTTGATATTGCCGCGCGGTGATCAGCGGTGATCAATGTGCGCCGGCGCCGGTGAGGGCGCGTACCTCCAGTTCCTTGTACTTCTCGATGTCGGCCTCCTCGCGGGACAGGACCGTGCCGAGCCAGCCGAGGACGAAGCCCAGCGGAATGGAGACGATGCCGGGGTTGGTCAGCGGGAACCAGTGGAAGTCGCTGCCGGAGAAGAGGGCCTCGGGCGAGCCGGAGACCACCGGGGAGAAGATCACCAGGCCCACGGCGGAGATGAGGCCGCCGTAGATGGACCAGGTCGCGCCCTGAGTTTTGAAGCCCTTCCAGTAGAGGCTGTAGAGGATGGTCGGGAGGTTGGCGGAGGCCGCGACCGCGAAGGCGAGGGCGACCAGGGCGGCCGCGTTGAGTTTGGTGGCGTACATGCCGAGGACGATCGCCACCGCGCCGATCACGACCGCCGCGATCTTGGCGACGACGACCTCCTTCTGCTCGTCCTTCTCCCCCGACTCCCCCTTGCGGATCACATTGGCCCACAGGTCGTGGGCGAAGGAGGCGGACGAGGCCAGGGTGAGCCCCGCGACCACGGCGAGGATGGTCGCGAAGGCGACCGCCGAGATCACCGCCAGCAGGATCGCGCCCCAGGTGGAGCCCGCGCCGCCGCCCACGGCCTCGGCGAGTTGCGGGGCGGCGGTGTTGCCGGACTTGTCGACGGCGGTGATCTTCGCCGCGCCGACCAGGGCGGCGGCGCCGAAGCCGAGCGCGATGGTCATCAGGTAGAAGACGCCGATGATGCCGATCGCCCAGTTCACCGACTTACGGGCGGCCTTGGCGGTCGGGACCGTGTAGAAGCGCACCAGGATGTGCGGCAGACCGGCGGTGCCCAGGACGAGGGCGAGGCCGAGCGAGATGAAGTTGATCTTACTGGTGCCGTCGATGCCGTATTTCAGGCCCGGCTCCAGGAACTTCGAGCCCTGGCCGCTCTTTTCGGCGGCGGCGCCGAGCAGCGAGGAGATGTTCCAGTTGAACTTGTTGAGCACCAGGATCGTGATCAGCAGGGTGCCGAGGATCAGCAGCACGGCCTTGATGATCTGGACCCAGGTGGTGCCCTTCATGCCGCCGATGGTGACGTAGAGGACCATGACGATGCCGACGAGCGCGACGATCAGCCGCTTCGGCCCGTCGCCGGTGACCCCGAGCAGCAGCGAGACGAGCGCGCCCGCACCGACCATCTGGGCCAGCAGATAGAAGATCGAGACGACGATGGTGGAGGTGCCGGCCGCCGTACGGACCGGGCGCTGCTTCAGCCGGAAGGCCAGGACGTCGGCCATGGTGAAGCGGCCGGAGTTGCGCAGCGGTTCGGCGACCAGGAGCAGGGCGACCAGCCAGGCGACCAGGAAGCCGATGGAGTAGAGGAAGCCGTCGTAGCCGACCAGGGCGATGGCGCCGGCGATGCCGAGGAACGAGGCGGCGGACATGTAGTCGCCGGAGATCGCCAGGCCGTTCTGGAAGCCGGTGAAGGAGCGGCCGCCGGCGTAGAAGTCGGTGGCGTCCTTGGTCTGGCGGCCGGCCCAGACGGTGATGGCGAGGGTGGCCAGGACGAAGACCGCGAAGAGGCTGATGATCAGGGTGCGGTGTTCGCTCGCGACGGCCGCCGCGAGCGGGACCGTGTCCTGGGCGGTGATCAGCGGCGCGCTCATTCGGCTTCCTCCAGACGGCTCTTGAGCGCTGCGGCGCCCGGGTCGAGCTTGGCGTTGGCATAGCGGGAGTAAAGCCACGCGATGAGGAAGGTGGTGACGAACTGCGCGAGTCCCAGGACGAAAGCGACATTGATATTGCCGACGATCTTGGTGCCCATGAAGGAGTCCGCGTAGCTCGACAACACCACGTACAGCAGGTACCAGGCGATGAAGGCCACCGTGACGGGGAAGGTGAAGTTGCGGTACGAGCGCCGGAGTTGGACGAACTCCGAGCTCGCTTCGACCGCGGAGTAGGAGGCCGGGGTCGGTGGGCCGGAGGTGCTGGAGGTGCCTGAGGGTCGTGCGGAATCCACGGTTCCTCCTGTGGGGCGGAGCGGGTGTGGCGGCGGCGTGCGGGAGTGCGTGACGTGAGGTGCGTCACGTAAAGATCGGACTCGCGCATGGTAAAGGCCGGGCAACAGGCTTCGACAGGGGGCGGTAATTGAAAACTGGCCCTCTTTCGAGCCCCCGTCACGAACCTCTGTACGAAATGGAATCCGAGCTTTCCGCCGGGATCCATTGAAGGCACCCTCTGACCAGCGCTAGTTTCCATGGTCATGTACCCGTCCAAAGGCAACCCTGCCACCGGACGGGTCGCTGGACGATTGGAGAACCCATGGTTCCGCTGGTTAACCGGCCGGGGTGGCGTCCGAGACGGCGCCGCGCGCTCGCGATACCCATCGGCTTCGCGCTGGCGAGCGCGCTGGTGCTGCTGCCCAACTCGGCCTCGGCAGCGACGACCGGCAGCACGACGACCACGGCGGCGGCGGCCGACGGACCGCTGCTGTCGTACGTGGTGAACACCAGGCCCGACCGCTCCACCATCAAGTCCGTCGAGCGCGCGATAGCCGCGGCCGGCGGCGAGGTCGTCACCAGCTACGACAAGATCGGCGTCATCGTCGTCCACTCGGCGAACCCCGACTTCGGCCCGACGATCCGCAAGGTGCGCGGGGTTCAGACGGCCGGCGCGACCCGCACCGCCGCGCTCTCGGCGGCCTCGACGACGGACGAGGGCGCGCCTGAGGTGCTCACCGCAGCCGAGGTGGCCAAGGCCACCTCCCAGGCCGCCGACGGTCAGGAACCGCTCGAGGCCAACCAGTGGGATCTGCGGGCCATCGGCGCCGACAAGGCCGCCAAGATCAACCCGGGCAGCAGCAAGGTCACCGTCGCCGTCCTCGATGTGGGCGTCGACGACACCCACCCGGACCTGACCGCCAACTTCTCCGCCTCGCAGTCCGCGAACTGCGTCGGCGGCGTGGCGGACACGAGCTACGGAGCCTGGCGCCCGTACACCTCCGCCAACTACCATGGCACCCACGTGGCCGGTGAGATCGCCGCCGCCCGCAACGGCATCGGTGTCGCCGGGGTCGCCCCGGGCGTGAAGGTCGCCTCCATCAAGGTGGCCGACCCGGTCACCCAGCTCTTCTACCCGGAGAGCGTGGTCTGCGCCTTCGTCTTCGCCGCCGACCACGGCGTCGAGATCACCAACAACAGCTACTACATCGACCCGTGGCTCTACAACTGCCTCGACGATCCCGACCAGCTGGCCATCGTCGACGCCGTCAACCGGGCCTCGCTCTACTCGCAGAGCAAGGGCGTCCTCAACGTCGCGTCGGCCGGCAACTCCAACGACGACCTCGACTCCCACGCGATCGTCGACGCCTCCAGCCCGGACGACTCGACCGCGGTCACCCGCACCGTCGACCCGCACAAGTGCTTCGACATCCCGACCCAACTGCCGGGCGTCGCGACCGTTTCCGCGACGGGCGTGCAGAACCTCAAGTCGTACTACTCCAGTTACGGCCTCGGGGTCATCGACGTCGCCGCCCCCGGCGGTGACAAGTACCAGATCCCGGACACCCCGGACGCCAACGGCCGGATCCTGTCCACCCTGCCGGACAACACGTACGGCTACCTGCAGGGCACCTCGATGGCGAGCCCGCACGTGGCCGCCGTCGCGGCGCTGGTGAAGAGCACGCACCCGCACGCCACCCCGGCGCAGGTGCTGCGGATCCTCAAGGCCGAGGCCGACAACCCCGGCTGCCCGACCGGGATCTACGACCCCGACGGCAACGGCGTCGAGGACTCCACCTGCACCACGGGCAAGAGCGTCAACAGCTTCTACGGCTCCGGCATCGTCGACGCGCTCGCCGCGGTGACCGGGAAGTAGGCCGCCTGCACCGCCCTTGGGGTGCTCAGAGCCTGACGAGCGTCTTGAGGGCGGTGCGGTCGTCCATCGCCGCGTAACCGCCCGGTACGCCCTCCAGGCCGACGGTGAGGTCGAAGACCGGGGACGGGTCGATGGTGCCGTCCAGCACGTCGGGCAGCAGCTCGGGGATGTACGTACGGACCGGGGCGACCCCGCCGCGCAGCGCGATGTTGCGGTTGAACATGATGCCCAGGTCGAGCCCGGTACCGCTGCCGTGGGGGACACCGACGTAGCCGATGGCGCCGCCGTCGCGGGCGATGCCGACCGCGGTACGCATGGACTGCTCGGTGCCCACGGCCTCGATGACCGCGTGGGCGCCCTGGCCCCCGGTGAGCTCCCGGACCGCCTCGACGGCGGCGTCGCCCCGCTCGGCCACGATGTCGGTGGCGCCGAACTTCCGGGCGATGTCGGTACGTACGGTGTGGCGCCCCAGCGCGATGATCTGCTCGGCGCCCAGCCGGCGGGCGGCCAGCACGCCGCACAGGCCGACCGCGCCGTCGCCGACCACAGCGACCGTGCTGCCGGGCTTCACTCCGGCGCCCACGGCGGCGTGGTGGCCGGTGCCCAGCACGTCGGAGAGGGACAGCAGGGCGGTGAGCAGCCGCTCGTCGGAGGCCGCCTCCGCGGGCAGCTTCACCAGGGTGGCCTCGGCGAAGGGCACCCGTACGGCCTCGCCCTGGCCGCCGTCGGAGCCCACCGAGCCCCAGAAGCCGCCGGCCGGGCAGGAGGTCGTCAGGCCCTCGACGCAGTGCTCGCAGACGCCGTCCGACCAGACGAACGGCGCCACGACCAGGTCGCCCGCCTTGAGCCCCGCCACCTCGGAGCCGGTCTCCTCGACCACGCCCAGGAACTCGTGCCCGATCCGCTGGCCCGGCTGCCGCGGCGACTCCCCCCGGTACGCCCACAGGTCGCTGCCGCAGATGCAGGCCAGCACCACCCGCACCACGGCGTCCCCGGATTCCCTGATCGCGGCGTCCGGCACCTCCTCGACCCGGATGTCACGAGGGGCGTTGATGACGGTGGCGCGCATGGGGGTGTCCTTGTCGCTGCTCAGATGGTGATCGCGGTCCTTTCACGGTACCTGAGCAGCCCCGAGGCCAGCGCGTACTGGGCGGCCGCGTACGTCAGCATGATCCAGAAGCCGGGTGCGCCGGTGATGATCAGGGTGTCCGACAGCAGGAAGAGCGCGCCGCCCGCCGCCGTGCGCGGGCCGCGTGTCGTCGCGGCCGCCGCCATCGCCGTGAGCAGCAGGCTGTACGCCGTCACCGGGATCCGCATGCCCGGTTCCAGGCCGGGCCACAGCAGGGTGAGGGTGGCCGCCCAGAGCAGGGCGTATGCGGCGGCGGTGGTCCTCTTCGGGCGCCCGAAGAGGGCCAGGTAGCAGACGTGCCCCGCGGCGAAGCAGCCCATCCCGGCGAGGAACGCGGGCTTCGCGTCGCTCAGCAGGAGCACGTCTCCGGCCCAGCCGCAGAGCAGTGCGGCGAGGAGGAGGCGGGGGCCGCGGTTCGCTGCCGCGTACGCCGCGAGCAGGGGCATGAGGAGGGGCTTGGCGACTGCGTGGGCGGTGTGGGATCCGGCGAGCAGGGCGCCGAGGTCGGCGGCGGTTGCCAGGGCGAAGGCGGCGGCCAGCCGGCCTCGGACCGTCAGCCGCCGGCGCACCGCCGGCCACCCACCGTCGTGGTGCGCGTCCGTCGCCGGGTGCGGCCGGGTTGGGCCAGCCTCCCCCAAAGCTTCCTTTGGGAGGTGCCCCCACCCCCAGCTAGACGCTGGGAGGTGCCCCCATCTCGCTTCGCTCGCCTCAGGCGGACGGCCTACCCCCAACCCGGGGTCGGGGGCGGCAGCCTCGGTCACGCCGCACGCTCGGCGACGGGCTGCGGCGTCGTGGGCGCCTGGGGCACCCAGCCGGGGCCGCGGAAGAGGCGACCGGCGCGTTCGCGCCAGGTGTGGGCGGTGCGGAGGTCGCGGGCGATGGCGGCGTATTCGTGGGTGGCGACGCGGAGGGGGTTGTGGGTGGAGATGTTCTTGGTGAGGCCGTAGACGGGGCGGTCGGTCTCGGGGGTGAAGGAGCGGAAGAGGCGGTCCCAGAGGATGAGGATGCCGCCGAAGTTGCGGTCCAGGTAGCCGCCTTGGGAGGCGTGGTGGACGCGGTGGTGGGAGGGGGTGTTGAGGACGTACTCGAAGGGGCGGGGCAGTTTGTCGATGCGCTCGGTGTGGATCCAGAACTGGTAGACGAGGTTGGCCGACGAGCAGAAGGCGAGGGCGGCCGGGTGGACGCCGCAGGCGATCAGGGGGAGGTAGAAGGGCCAGACGGTGAGGCTGGTCCAGGGCTGGCGCAGCGCCGTGGAGAGGTTGAACTTCCGGCTGGAGTGGTGGACGACGTGGCAGGCCCACAGGATGCGGATGACGTGGTGGCCGCGATGCGACCAGTAGTAGAAGAAGTCCTGCGCGAGGAGCATCAGCGGGACCGTCCACCACAGCACGGGGACGCGCAGTGGGGTCAGTTCGTAGACGGCGGTGTAGATCGCGACGATCGGGATCTTCCAGGCCAGGTCGAAGACGAGGCTGCCGAGCCCCATGGAGATGCTGGTGGCGGCGTCCTTCGCCTCGTACCCGGCGGAGTCCTCGTCGGGGTGGAGGCGATAGCTCACGATCTCGACGACGGTGAGTAGCACGAAGGCAGGTATGGACCACAGCACGACATCGGGCAGGTTCGGCATGCGTGCACCGTAGAGGCGCACGGCGGTCACGGCTAGATATTGTTACCGAGAAGTATGTAAGACGTGGTGTCAGCGACGCTCACACCCCGGCCGCCCCCAGCAGCGACCCTGCTCCGTACGTCACCGCCATGGCCAGCGCGCCGCCGGCCACGTTGCGCAGGATCGCCGGGCGGACCGGGGCCGCGCCGAGGCGGGCGCTGCGCCAGCCGGTCAGGACCAGGGCCACGAGGACCGAGCCGACGGTGATCGGCAGCCGGAGCACCGCGGGCGGCAGCACGATGGCGAGCAGCGGCAGCAGGGCGCCCACGGTGAAGGCCAGGAAGCTCGCCCCGGCGGCGTTCCAGGGGTTGGTGAGCTCGTCGGGGTCGATGCCCAGTTCGATGCTGGCGTGGGCGCGCAGGGCGTCCCGCGCGGTGTACTGCCGGGCGACTTCCAGGGCCAGTTCGGAGGTGAGCCCCTGCTCCTCCAACAGCCCGGCCAGCTCGGCGAGTTCGGCCTGCGGCTCGGTGCGCAGCTCGCGCTCCTCCTTCGCCAGGGCGGCCTTCTCCGAATCGCGCTGGGTGCTCACCGACACGTACTCGCCGGCCGCCATGGACAGCGACCCGGCCAGCAGTCCCGCGAGGCCCGCCGTCAGCAGGGCGCTGCGCGAGTCGGTGGCCCCGGCGACGCCGACCACGAGGCCGGCCGTCGAGACCACGCCGTCGTTGGCGCCCAGCACCGCCGCCCGCAGCCAGTTGAGCCGTGCGCCGAGGTCGCCGCTGTGGGCCTCGTCATGCGTGGGTGTCTCGTCGCTCACCCGGCGAGCGTACGGCTCACGGGGGGTTCGGCCACTGTCAGTGGCGGCCCGTATGGTGGTCCACCATGCACGCGTCCCTGATTCCGCAGCAGCCGTGGCCAGAGGCCTATCCCGACGGATACGCCGTCGTGGACGTCGAGACCACGGGGCTGGGCCGCGACGACCGGATAGTGTCGGCGGCCGTCTACCGGCTGGACGCCCAGGGCGACGTGCAGGACCACTGGTACTCCCCCGTCAATCCGCAGCGCGATCCGGGACCCGTGTGGATTCACGGCCTCACGAGCCGGATGCTCGCCGACGCCCCGCTCTTCCCGGAGATCGCCGCCGAGCTGGCCGAACGCCTCGACGGCCGGGTGCTGGTCGCGCACAACGCGGTCTTCGACTGGTCGATGCTGGCCCGCGAATACTCACGCGCCAACTCGGCGGCGCCGGTGGAGCACCGGCTGTGCACCATCGTGCTGTCCAAGGAGCTGCGGCTGCCGCTGGCCAACCACAAGCTGGAGTCGCTGGCCGCGCACTACGGCGTCGTACAGCAGCGCGCCCACCATGCGCTGGACGACGCCCGCGTGCTGGCCGAGTCCTTCCGGCCCAGCCTGCATCTGGCGGCGGCCGCCGGGATGCGGTTGCCGCTGCACGCCTGCCGGCCGCTGACCGAATGGGTCGACGGGGGCATGTCCGGCCGTTCCAGCGGCTCGGCGGGCTACCGCTCGACCTATCGGCCGATGAGCTGGCGGCCGTCCCGCAAGCGGCCTGCTTGCCCCTACCCCAATCCGGGGCGGATGGCGGCGGACGGGCCGCTGGTGCAGGGCATGCGGGTCGCCTTCTCGGGTGACACGGCGATCGACCGCGAGCTGCTGGAGGACCGGGCCACGGACGCCGGGTTGCATGTGGCGTCGTCGGTGAGCCGGCTGACCAGCCTGCTGGTCACCAACGACCCGGAGTCCCCGAGCACCAAGGTCGCCAAGGCCGGGCAGTTCGGCACGCCGGTCGTCGACGAACGGCGCTTCGTCGAACTGCTCAAGGCAGTGGCCCCCGCGCCGGACGTCCACGGCTGACCCGCCGATCGGGTGGCGCCGCCGCGACGCACCCGGCTTCCGGTTGCCGGGTCCGGCGGCGCGCCCCACTCTGGGCCTCATGGCCCGATGTGAAGTGTGCGGAAACGACTACGTCATGAGCTTCGAGGTGCACGCCCAGGGGGCTGTGCACGTGTTCGACAGCTTCGAATGTGCCATCCACCGGATGGCCCCCATCTGCGAGCACTGCATGGTGCGGATCGTCGGCCACGGCGTCGAGGTCGACGGCCGCTGGTACTGCGGTGGTCACTGCGCCAAGGCGGAAGGCGCGGCCGGCATCGTCGACCGGGTGGGCTCGCTGCCGGCCTGAGTCCGGGGTGAGCACAGCCTGAGCCCGGGCCGAACGTGCCCCTCCGATCGGGCGCCGGGACAGCGGATGTAACGTCGATGCCGTGTACCGCTTCCTGTTGTCCCGGCAGTGGGTGATCCTCACGCTGATCGCCCTGCTCGTCATGCCCACCATGTACCGGCTGGGCTTCTGGCAGCTGCACCGGCACGACCGCAAAGAGGCGACCAACCAGCTCATCCACCGGAATCTGGCCGCCAAGGCCGTGCCGGTCGAGTCGCTGACCGGGCCGGCGCGGACCGTGCCGTCCACGGACACCTACCGCACGGTCATCCTGCGGGGGCACTACGACACCGCGCACGAGCTGGTCGCCCGGCAGCGCACGGCGGCGGACGGCGACAGCATCGGCTACCACGTCATCACGCCGCTGGTGCTGGCCGACGGCAGGGCCGTGCTGGTCAACCGGGGCTGGATCGCCGCGGGGAACGACCTCACGACGTTTCCGAAGGTCCCCAAGGCGCCCGGCGGCGAGGTCACCCTCACCGGGCGGCTGCGCCCGGACGAGACCACGTCCGAGACGGGCATCCGCAACCGCGTCGGCCTGCCCGCCCGCCAGATCTCGCTGATCAACAGCACCCTGGTCACCGACCAGGTGCCCGAGACCCTGGTCGGCGGCTACGTCGAGCTGGCGTCCACCTCCCCCAAGCCGACCGGCAAGCAGCCCGAGCTGATCGCCAGTCCCGCCGACATCAGCTCCGCGCTCAACATGGGCTACGCCATCCAGTGGTGGCTGTTCACCGTCATGGTCCCGGTCGGTTGGGTCATCCTGGTCCGCCGCGAGCGCAGGGAACGCCTCGCGGCGGGGGCGAAGGCCGAAGGTCAGGCCCTGGAACCGGACCCGGCGACCGCTGGAGTCGCGTCCCCCTGACCCGCCGAGGCACGCTACAGAGACGGCATTCACCGGTCCGTAGATCTGAGAGAGGCGGGCACCGTGCCAGGACTCATCGAGGACTACGCGCTCATCGGCGACCTGCAGACCGCCGCGCTGGTCGGCAGGGACGGCTCCATCGACTGGCTGTGCCTGCCTCGCTTCGACTCCGCCGCCTGCTTCGCCGCCCTGCTCGGCGACCAGGAGAACGGCCACTGGCGGATCGCCCCGGCCCATGGGCCCAGAAACTGCGCCCGGCGCTCGTACATCGGCGACACCCTGGTCCTGGAGTCGGTCTGGGAGACCGGCTCCGGCACCGTCAAGATCATCGACCTCATGCCGCAGCGCGACCACGCCCCGGACGTCATCCGCATCGTCGAGGGCGTGTCGGGCCGCGTGGCGATGAAGGGCGAGCTGCGACTGCGCTTCGACTACGGCAGCATCGTCCCCTGGGTGCGGCGCGTCGACGGCCACCGGGTCGCCATCGCGGGGCCCGACTCGACGTGGCTGCGCAGCGAGCCCGAGGTCCACACGTACGGCAAGGACTTCTGCACCTACGCCGAGTTCGCGGTCTCCCAGGGCGAGCGGGTCGCCTTCGTCCTCACCTGGCACCCCTCGCACGAGAAGCGGCCGCAGCTGGTCGATCCGTACGAGTCCCTGGAACAGAGCCTGGAGGACTGGGAGAAGTGGTCCTCCCAGTGCCGCTACGACGGCCCGTGGCGGGACGCGGTGCTGCGCTCGCTGATCACCCTCAAGGCGCTCACGTACGCCCCCAGCGGGGGCATCGTCGCCGCCGCGACCACCTCCCTCCCCGAGGAGATCCGGGGCGTGCGCAACTGGGACTACCGCTACTGCTGGCTGCGCGACTCGACGCTGACCCTCAACGCGCTGGTGACCAGCGGTTTCATGACCGAGGCCGCCGAGTGGCGGGACTGGCTGCTGCGCGCGGTCGCCGGAGACCCCGCCGATCTGCAGATCATGTACGGCATAGAGGGCGAACGACGGCTGGCGGAGACCGAGATCCCGTGGCTCGACGGCTACGAGGCCTCGCTGCCGATCCGGGTCGGCAACGCGGCGGTCGACCAGCTTCAGCTCGACGTCTACGGGGAGGTCATGGACTCCCTCTTCCTCAGCCGTGCCGCCGGGATGGACACGGAGCACCACACCTGGGCGGTCCAGCGCGCCATGATGAACTTCCTGGAGGGCAAGTGGCGCGAGCCCGACGAGGGCCTGTGGGAGGTGCGCGGCGACCGGCAGCACTTCGTGCACTCCAAGGTCATGGCCTGGGTGGCCGCCGACCGCGCCGCGCGCACGCTGGAAAGCCGGCCCCAGCTCAGGGGCGACCCGGCCCGGTGGCGGGCGATGCGCGACGAGGTGCACCGCGAGGTGCTGCGCAAGGGATTCGACCCGGCGCGCAACACCTTCACGCAGTTCTACGGCTCGCGGGAGCTGGACGCCGCCACGCTGCTGATCCCGCAGGTCGGCTTTCTTCCGGCGACCGACCGGCGGGTCATCGGCACGGTCGACGCGGTCCGGCGCGAGCTGGACCACGGCGGGTTCGTACGCCGCTACACGCTGGAGGAGAGTAGCGTCGACGGTCTGCCCGGCGGTGAAGGGTCCTTCCTCGCCTGCTCGTTCTGGCTCGCCGACGCCCTGCACCGGACCGGCCGGGAGGACGACGCCCGCACGCTCTTCGAGAAGCTGCTCGCGCTGCGCAACGACGTCGGGCTGCTCGCGGAGGAATGGGACCCGGTCGAGGACCGCCAGCTCGGCAACTTCCCGCAGGCGTTCAGCCACATCGGCCTGGTCAACACGGCACTGACGCTGTCCGGCCTCGACAGCGCCCGGCAAGCCGTCAGCTGACCCGCGAGGCCCGGTGGCTGACGGCCCGCAGCCGCGCCTCCGCCGGGAGGGCGGGCAGCGCCGCCGAGGCGCGGGCACGCTCCAGTACGTAGGCGTCGAGCTCGGTGAGCAGGGCGCCGGGGTCGGCGTGCGGGGCGAGGGCGAGGAGCAGCCGGACGGTGGGGGCGTCGCGCCGGATGGTGAGGGCCGCGTGGGCGTGGGCGACGCCGGGGAGGCTCTCGGTCTCGGCGGCGACGATGTTCTCCAGGGCCCGGCCGCGCAGCACCACGCCCTGGCCGTCTCCGCTGTCCCCGCCGTCCACCTGGATCTGGCGGATCCGGCGGTCGCGGAACTGCGCCAGCAGCCACCACAGCGCCACCAGGACGACGACGCCGAGGACCCCGATCACGGTGGGCCACCACCAGTCCTCGCCCCGGTAGCGGTGGCGGGCGGCGGCGCTGAGCAGCACGTCGTGTGCGCTGCCGTACGGCCAGTGGCCGAGGCCGCCCGCCAGCACGGCCAGGCCGGCCGCGAGCAGCACCAGCCCGGTCAGCCCGAGCAGCAGCCGGTTGACGGTGGTACGCATCCCGTCGTCACCCCCCTGCCGTACGGCGGACGGACAGCGCCAGCGCGAGCGGCCGGGCCAGGGACAGCCGCGCCAGCCCGTCGGCGAGCGCGGCGTCGAGGTCGGCCCGTACGGAGTCGGTGTCCCGGTAGCTCACTTCGGCGCGCACCCGGGCCCGCCGCCGGCCGACCGAGACCCGCGCCGACCGGACGCCGGGGACCTCCATCGCCTTGTCGCGCAGGGCGAGTTCGGCGGCGTGGCGGTCGAGCCCGGCCCGGATGGGGGTGGTGTCGCGGCGCATGGGCAGCACGGTCCGCAGCCCCGGTGTGGCGGCCAGCAGCAGGAGCCAGAGGCCGAGGGCGGCGGCCACGGCGGCGCCTGTGACGACCCAGACGTCGTTCAGCGGGCGGTTCGCCAGTTCGTGGGCGAGCGTCCTGCGCCAGGCCATCCCGGGCCGGTGGGCGCGTACGGCGGTGACGTCGTAGAGCAGCAGGCCGGCGGCGCCGAGCACGACCAGCGCCGTCAGGGCGGCCGGGATCCTGCGGGCGGACCAGAAGCGGCGGGCGCGCGGCGTGGCTGTCGCGGTGGTGGGCGGCGCCTGGGTCGGGGCGCTCATCTGACTCTCCCTTCGTCCTCGCGGTGGGTGGCCGGCGAGTGCAGGCGCTCCACCTCCACGGCGACCTCGGGGACCGCGATGCCGGTCAACGCCTCGACGCGGTCGGCGACATGGCGGCGTACGGTGCGGGCCACGGCAACGATGTCGTTGGGGTAGCCGAGTTCGACCGACAGTCTGAGGTGGGCCTTCCCGCGCCGCACCGCGACGGAGGCGTTGGGTTCGGTGCCGGGGGGCACGTGCTGGGCCTCGGGCGCGTCGGACAGGGCGTCACGAGCCGCGCGGGCGGCGATCTTGGCGATGACGCGGTCCGCGATGCGCAGCGAGCCGCGGTCGGCGGCGGCAGCGGTCACCGGTGCCCTCCCACGTTCACCGGCGCCGGTCGCGGCCGCGAAAGAAGTCGCCCAGCTCCATGTCGCCGTCGAGCAGCCGTCCCGCGACGAAGCCCACGGCGCCGAGCGCGGCGACCAGCAGGAAGGCGGCGAACCCGCCGAAGTATCCGGCGAAGCCGAGCGCCATTCCCACGATCAGGCCCACCACGGCATTGCTCATCAACGGCACCTCACTGGACCCTCTGCTCGGTCTGCTCGTCATCGAAGTCGTCGGGCAGCTTCACATCGCCGACCACGATGTTGACCTCGACGACCTCCAGCCCGGTCATCCGCTCGACCGCCACGATCACGTTCTCCCGCACCACGCGGGCGACTTCGACGATCGACACGCCGTAGTCCACCACGATGGCCAGGTCGAGCGCGGTCTGCACCTCGCCGACCTCCGCCCTGACGCCGGGCGTCTGCGACTTCCCGCCGGGGACCCGGTCGCGTACGGCGCCGAACGTGCGGGAGAAGCCGGAGCCGAGGGCGTGCACGCCCAGGACGTCCCGGGCGGCGAGCCCGGCGATCTTCTCCACGACGCCGTCGGAGATGGTGGTACGACCCCGGGTGGCCGGATCGCCGAGCGGTACCCGCCGTCCCGACACGCCCGGGCCCACCCCCGGACCGGTGCCCTGCTCCAGGGTCTTGCCGTTGCCGGCGCCCTCCAGCGCGGTGTCGCTCATCTCGAGTCGTCCCCTCTCCGGTTCCGGCTGGTCCATGCCCCAGACTAGGTGCCGGAGGTGACAGCCGCGATGACGTCGGACCGTTTGGCTCAAGCCGTACGCGAGCAGGTCGCCATGGGCCGTGTCCTGCCGCTCGGCGGGTCCGCCGACGCCGCCTGGATCACCGAGCAGGCGGCGGCCCGAGTGCTGCGTACGGCGGCCGCCGGGTTGGGCTCGGTACGGATCACGGCCCTGCGCATCGGCCGGGACGGCCTCGTGGCCGCCGAGTTCGAGGCCACCGTCGCCCGGCCGCTGCCGTTCACCTCCGACGGCCTGCGGCGCGCGCTCTGGGACGCCGCGCACGACCGGCTCGGCCTGGAGGTGACCGCCGTCGACCTGACGGTCACCGGGCTCCTTGACGAGGCCCCGGGTGCGACGGAATCCGTACCGGATCCCCTGCCGCCGTCCGCCGGGGTGGTGGTGGCGAGCTCCCTGACGGAGGCGGTGCGCGCCGTGCCGGGGGTGGCCGGGGTGACCTCGCGGCTCGGCGACTTCAGCCCGGCCCCGTACGGTCCGTGGGTACAGATCGCCGTGGCCGCCGGTCACCGCGCGCTGGACGTCGCCAGGGCGGTGGCGGAGGCGGTGGGCCCGGTGACCGTGGTCGTCACCGAAGTGGCGTAACTCCCGCTGGGCGGAGGCGGTTACTCGCCCACCCCAGCGAGGTCCCGCAGCCGGCGGCCCTGCGCGGCGCGCTCGGCGGCGCGCTGGTCGTCGTACGCACGGCCGGAGGCCTCGCGCAGCAGGGCCTTGGTCTCGATGACGGCGTCGCGTGGGGCGGCGAGCAGGGGGGCGGCGAGGTCCTTGACGGCTGCATCGAGCTCGGCGGCGGTCACGACGACGTTGGCGAGGCCGATGCGCTCGGCCTCGTCGGCCTTGACGAAGCGGCCGGTGGCGCAGATCTCGAGCGCGCGGCCGTAGCCGACGAGGTCGAGCAGCGGCTTGGTGCCGGTGAGGTCGGGGACGAGCCCGAGGCTGGTCTCGCGCATGGCGAACTGCACGTCGTCGGCGACGACCCGCAGGTCGCAGGCGAGGGCCAGCTGGAAGCCCGCCCCGATGGCGTGGCCCTGGACGGCGGCGATGGAGATGATGTCGTTGCGCCGCCACCAGGTGAAGGCCTCCTGATAGGAGGCGATGGCGGCGTCGAGTTCGGCCTCGGAAGCGCGTGCGAGGTCGATGAAGGACGGTTCGCCGTCAAAGCCTTCGGGGGTGAACGCCTGGCGGTCCAACCCTGCGGAGAAGGACACGCCTTCCGCGCGCAGTACGACCACCCTGACACTGCCCGGCAGCAGCCGGCCGGCCTCGGCCAACGCCCGCCACAGAGCGGGCGACTGGACATTCCGCTTGCCCGGGTTGCTCAGCGTGACAGTGGCGAGGTGGAGGGGTTCCTCCGCCGTGAGCAGTACGCCGTCACGGTCGAGCAGCACAGTGGGGTCGGACATCGGGCACCTCCGAGCGAACCGCGGATTCGATTACCGAAGAGTAACCACCCGGTCGGTCAGCAATGCGACCGGGTGGCACCCGCAACGGATACCGGAAAACCACGAACCGCAGCCACGAGAGGCGCCGACGTCCGTCAGGACGCGGGGACCTTCTTGCCCCGTGTCGCTCCGCCGCGACCACGCAGGGTCACGCCGGACTCGCTGAGCATCCGGTGTACGAAGCCGTAGGAACGGCCGGTCTCTTCGGCCAGTGCCCGGATGCTCGCACCGCCGTCGTACTTCTTCTTCAGGTCTGCCGCGAGCTTTTCGCGCGCGGCTCCGGTTACCCGGCTGCCCTTCTTCAGAGTCTCGGCCACCCGTGCCTCCTCCAGGGAAGTGCGCTTCGGACTCTCATGATCACCCCTTGCGCGCTTCCTGGCCACCCATTCGGCAAGGTCCGTGCGACAACATTTCCGCCGCGAGAGGCGCCCGGGGCCCGGCATTCCCGGACGCGGCGCGAGAGCCGTGAAGAAAGGGCAGGTCACCATGGTCGGTAAGGAGTTTCCCCACGTGACATGGCTGATCGACACAGAGAGTCGCCAAGCCGCGGATCACCACGCCGGGGTATGAGCTCGTCTCACACAGATGAAGGATCACCCGTAGGCCGAATGATCCATACGGTTGATCCAACCGAGTGCGTCAGGCCAGCGAGACGAGGTCCGCGTAGTCCTCGCCCCACAGGTCCTCGACGCCGTCGGGCAGCAGGATGATCCGCTCGGGCTGCAGCGCGTGCACCGCGCCCTCGTCGTGGGTGACGAGCACGACCGCGCCCGTGAAGGTGTGCAGCGCGCCGAGGATCTCCTCGCGGCTGGCCGGGTCGAGGTTGTTGGTGGGCTCGTCGAGCAGCAGCACATTGGCGCTGGAGACCACGAGCGTGGCCAGGGCGAGGCGGGTCTTCTCTCCGCCGGAGAGCACCCCGGCGGGCTTGTCGACATCGTCACCCGAGAAGAGGAACGAGCCCAGCGTCTTACGGATCGCGACCAGGTCCATGTCGGGCGCGGCCGAACGCATGTTCTCCAGGACGGTGCGGTCCGGGTCGAGGGTCTCGTGCTCCTGCGCGTAGTAGCCGAGCTTGAGGCCGTGGCCGGGCTCGACCTGACCGGTGTCGGGCTTCTCGACGCCGGCGAGGAGCCGCAGCAGGGTGGTCTTGCCCGCGCCGTTGAGGCCGAGGATGACGACCCGCGAGCCCCTGTCGATCGCCAGGTCGACGTCCGTGAAGATCTCCAGCGATCCGTACGACTTGGACAGGCCCGTGGCCATCAGCGGCGTCTTGCCGCAGGGCGCCGGGTCGGGGAACCGCAGCTTGGCGACCTTGTCGGACTGCCGTACCTCGTCCAGGCCGGCGAGCAGCTTCTCGGCGCGGCGGGCCATGTTCTGCGCGGCGACGGTCTTGGTGGCCTTGGCGCGCATCTTGTCGGCCTGCGAATTGAGGGTCGCGGCCTTCTTCTCGGCGTTCTGGCGCTCGCGCTTGCGGCGCTTCTCGTCGTCCTCGCGCTGCTGGAGGTACTTCTTCCAGGTCATGTTGTAGATGTCGATGTGGGAGCGGTTGGCGTCCAGGTAGAAGACCTTGTTGACGACCGTCTCGACCAGGTTGATGTCGTGGGAGATCACGACGAAGCCGCCGCGATAGGTCTTCAGGAAGTCCCGCAGCCAGCTGATCGAGTCGGCGTCGAGGTGGTTGGTCGGCTCGTCGAGCAGCAGCGTGTCCGCGTCCGAGAACAGGATCCGCGCCAGCTCGACCCGGCGGCGCTGACCGCCGGAGAGGGTGTGCAGGGGCTGGCCCAGCACCCGGTCGGGCAGGCCCAGCGCGGCGGAGATGGTGGCGGCCTCGGCCTCGGCGGCGTAACCGCCCTTGGTGAGGAACTCGGTCTCCAGGCGCTCGTACCTCTTCATCGCCTTTTCGCGGGTGGCGCCCTGGCCGGTGGACATCCGCTCCTCGTTCTCGCGCATCTTGCGCAGCACCTCGTCCAGCCCACGGGCGGACAGGATGCGGTCGCGGGCGAGGACGTCGAGGTCGCCGGTGCGCGGGTCCTGCGGGAGGTAGCCCACCTCGCCGGAGCAGGTGACGGTGCCGGCCGCGGGCTGGCCCTCGCCGGCCAGGACCTTGGTGAGGGTGGTCTTGCCGGCACCGTTGCGGCCGACGAGGCCGATGCGGTCGCCGCGGGCGATACGGAAGGAAGCGGACTCGATGAGGACGCGGGCTCCGGCGCGCAGCTCAAGGCCGGTGGCAGTGATCACGGGAAAGACTCCAGGGCGTGGCGGACGGCAGTGCGGACGGTCGAGGTCGTGCGGTGCCGTCTAATGCGCGAGGAGAACTGCCATGCGAGCAGTCTACCGGGCGGGGGCCACCGGATTGCCAAGCGGTTTTTCGGTCACCCGCACCCTATGGACGACGTGACGCGGACCAACACCGGGAAAGTGCTGTATCCGGCCACCGGCTTCAGCAAGGGCGAGGTGCTGGATTACTGGGAGCGGATCGCCCCGGTCCTGCTGCCCCACGTACGCGGGCGCCCGGCCTCCTTCAAGCGCTTCCCGGACGGGGTGGACGCGGAGGGCTTCTTCCAGAAGAACGCGCCGCGCGGCACCCCGGACTGGGTGCGGACCGTCGAGCTGCCGTCGCCGGGGTCCACGAAGGGGCGGCAGACGGTGCGGTATGTGGTGGTCGAGGATGCGCGGACGCTGATGTGGGCGGCGAATCTGGCGGCGCTGGAGATCCATGTGCCGCAGTGGCGGGTCGGTCCGCGCGGCGGGGTGCACGACCCGGACCTGATGGTGTTCGACCTGGATCCGGGGGCGCCGGCGACCGTCGTGGAGTGCTGCCGGGTGGCACTGATGATCCGCGAGGAGCTGGCCAGGGACGGGCTCGACGCCTGGCCGAAGGTGTCGGGCTCCAAAGGGCTGCACGTCCACGTACCGCTGAAGCCGGTGAAGGGCACACGGGCGACGGCGTACGCGCGGGGGCTCGCGGAGCGGCTGGTGGAGCGTGAACCGGAGCTGGTGGTGGCCGAGATGGACAGGTCGCTGCGGGGCGGCAAGGTCTTCGTGGACTGGAACCAGAACAACCCGGCCCGTACGACGGTCGCCCCCTACTCGCTGCGGGCGTGCAGCGAGCCGACGGTGGCCGCGCCGGTGTCGTGGGAGGAGGTCGAGGGGTGCCGTGCTCCGGAGGATCTGCGATTCCTGCCGGAGGATGTGCTCGCACGCCTGGAGAAGGCCGGTGACCTGCTGGAACCGAACCCCAAGGGCGATTGTCGGACCCCGCTGCCAGACTGAGGTGACTCAGCTCACACAGGGAGCTCGGAGCTCGTCAAGGGGAGAGTGATCGTCATGGCCGGCAATGGAGCCGCCCCCACCGTCTACCCGGCGCTGCGCTATCGCGACGCCAAGGCGGCCATCGCCTTCCTCAAGGACGCGTTCGGCTTCACCGAGGTGGCTGTTCACGAGGGCGGAGGCGGGGTGGTCCACCACGCCGAACTCGCTTACGGGAACGGCATGGTGATGCTCGGCAGCGCGCAGAACGACAGCGAGTTCGGCCGGGCCGCGAAGGACCTCGGCCCGAGCTCGGTCTATGTGGTGGTGCAGGACACCGACGCCCACCATGCGCGGGCGGTGGCGGCCGGCGCCGAGGTCGTCATGCCACTGACCGACCAGGACTACGGGTCACGGGACTACACGGCCCGCGACCCGGAGGGCAATCTCTGGAGCTTCGGCACCTATCTGCCGCGGATACCGCCGACCTCGGGCTGACTGCGACATGGGTCACTCGGCTCCCGTGTGGACCTGGAAGGCGGCGCGGCGCATCGCCTTGGCCAGGGCCGGGTCGGGGTGGGCGGCGGCGAGCGCGACCAGCACCTGGACGGTGCGGGGGTGCCCTATGGCGGTCAGCTCCGCCAGGAGGCGGGGTACCGAGCCCTGCAGGGCGGCCTCCAGGTGGCTGACCAGCAGATGACTCTCGCCGTGCTCGGCGACGGCCGCGGCGGTGTCCACCCAGAGCCAGGTGGCCTCCTCGCGGGTGAGCAGTTCGGCGGCGGCATCCGGGTCGCCGCCTTCCTGCTCGGCGATCCACATCAGGGCGTACGGGCGCAGCGAGGCCTCGTCGATGACAGCGCGCACGGCGGGCTCCGCGGGGGCGCCCACGGAGCGGAGCACCTCGAAGGCGAGGCCGCGCAGCAGGGCGTCGTCGCCACGGGCGACGTCGAGCAGTTCGGCGACCGCCTGGGCGACCGGGCGGGCGGCGAGCCACGCCTGGTGCTCGGCACGGGCCGGCCGGGGGGACAGGCCGACGCAGGCCTTGAGCATCTCCTCGGCGGACTGCTCGATGTTCCCGGCAGGGCCCTGGGCGGCCACGCAGATCTGCTCCAGCTTGACCCATACCGCCCAGCTGCCGAGCGCGGTGATCGTCACCTCTTCCGCGCGCCCGGGGCCGCGCGGGTACAGGGCGCCCACGCGGGCGAGGGCTTCCAGGGTCCAGTCCAGGAGCGGCGGAAGCTCGTCGCGGCTGCCGCTGCTGCCGTCGGCGGGGGGCTCGTGGCGTTCCTCACGCAGCTCGGCCACCCGCTGCCGCAGCAGGTCGAGCAGCACGGCGACCGCCACGGGCCCGGAGGACAGGTGCAGGAGGGAGAGCAGCTGAGGGGCGGCCTCGACGACCTCCGCGACCAGCGAGGGGTCGGCACCCTCGCACGCGGGGTGCTCATCGGCGGGGTGCGCGAGCGACCACGCGTCGAAGAGGGCGACCCAGCCACGCAGGACGGCGGTGTCGTCCCGGTCCCACGCGCGCAGCCGCCAGCCCGGGCGGGCGGAGCCCTTGTGCAGCTCGATCAGCCCGGCCAGCCGTGCCCTGTCCCACGCCGCCCGCACCTGCCGGTCCGTCAGCCGCAGTGCGGCCGCGCCCCGCTGGACGTCGACGTCCCGCAGTATCCCGCCGGCCCCGGGGCGGGCGGTGCCGGTAGCCAGGCCGGTCGCGGCGTCGGCCCAACGGGCCAGGCGTACGGCGTCGATGAGCTCGTTTCTGGCCCGGCGGGCGAGTTCGGAGAGCGGCGGGGTCCCCTCCGGTGGTCTGGGCGGACGTGAGCGGCGCGCTGCGGCGGCGCGGGGCGCGGCTGCCAGCGGCCTGCGGGGGACGAGGCGGAGCGGAGTGTCTCGCGGGATACGGGACGTCACGGGAGCAGTCTTGCGGGTGAGTACCCGGATTCCCAAACGAGCGTCCCCGTCACGCGATGGGTCATGGGTGGTTTGTCTGTATGGTGGCGTTTTGCACCCGCGCCGGGCCGCCGGGCGCGGTCAGACCAATGGGGTCAGGAAACGGCGCAGTGCTTCCTCGTAGCGGTCCGGGTCGCGGTTCCACATGGCGGCGTGCGGCGCCTCGGCGACGGCCTGGAGGGACACGAGGTCCGGGCGGGCCTCGGCGAGGCGCCGGGAAGGTGCCCAAGGGGCGAGGGTGTCGTCCGGGCCGTGGAAGATCAGGGTGGGGACGCGCAGGCGGGCCGGGTCGGCGGAGTCGCTGATGCGGGCCGCGTGCAGGCCGGTGCGGCCTTCGGCGGCGCGTACGCCGAGCGGGAGCAGCGGGGCGGGCACACCGTGGTTGGCGGCGGCCTCACGGACCGTGGACCGCCAGTCGAGGACGGGCGAGTCGAGGACCAGGCCGCTGACCCGGTTGTGCAGCGGGGAGTGGTCGGCGGCACGCAGCGCCATGGTCGCGCCGATGGACCAGCCGTGGAGCACCAGGCGCCGGGCGCCGTGCCGGACGGCGTAGCGCATGGCCGCGTCGAGGTCGCGCCACTCGGTGTCGCCGAGATGCGCGATGCCGTCCGGGGAGCGCGGCGCGCCGGGGTCGTTGCGGTAGGTGATGTCCAGGACCGGGATGCGGCGGCGGTGCAGGGCGGGCACGACGCCGAGGGGCTGCTCGCGGGTGGCGCCGAGGCCGTGGGCGGTGATGACCCAGACGTCGCGGGCGCCGGGGATGAACCACGCGGGCAGCAGACCCAGTTCGCCGGGGACCTGGACCTCGCTGAAGTCCAGGCCGAGCGCCTCGCGCGGGTCGCCCGCGTAGACCTGCGGGGTGAGCCGTACCGCCTCGCCCGACTTGAGGGCGCCGCGCTGGACATGGCGCAGGCGGCGGGTGACGGAGTCGGGTGCGGTGGCGGTGATCTCCCCGACCTGGGCGTGGACGCCGTCGCCGGTCAGCCCGTAGACGCCGGGGCGGGCGGAGGCGAGGGTGCGGGTGAGGGTGACGTGGGTGTCGTCGGCGGCGTGCACGGTGAGCGGCGGCTCGGGTTCCGCACCGTCGCGGTTCGGCTTCAGGGCGAAGCCCGAGGCGTACCGGCCGGCCGCGACGGCGGCGGTGCCGGCGCCCAGGAGTGTCGTGGCGGTCAGGGCTGCCGCGGTTCGTAGGCGCATCCGTTCCAGTGTCGGCGCCGTACGGCGCGACGGCCAGTGGGCGGCGGCGGGCCGGGAGGAATCCCGCACCCCGCCCCTTCCCGAAACCAGGGGGCACGCCCCCTGGACCCGCTGTCCTCAATGGCCGGACGGGCTAATTGGGCTGGCCGTAGTCGCGGAGTTTTTCCGCTACGCGGGCCAGTTCGCGCTTGGACAGCAGGGAGGGGGAGAAGCCGTCCACGGATCGGGCGGCGAGCCAGACCTGGCACATCCATTCGAGCTGGGCGGTGCGCTCGTAGGCCTGGTCGAGGTCGTCGCCGTAGACGATGGTGCCGTGGTTGCGGATCAGGCAGCCGGTGCGCTCGCGGAGGGCGTGGAGGACGTTGGCGGCGAGCTCTTCGCTGCCGTACGTGGCGTAGTCGGCGACGCGGATCTTGCCGCCGAGGGCGGCCGCCATGTAGTGGATGGCGGGCAGCTCGTAGAGGAGGGTGGAGACGGCGGTGGCGTGCACGGCGTGGGTGTGGACGACGGCGCGGGCGTCGGTGCGGAGGTAGATGGCCAGGTGCATCGGCAGTTCACTGCTCGGCCGCAGCTCGCCGACGACCTGCTTGCCGTCGAGGTCGACGGCGACGATGTCCTGGAGGCCGATGCGGTCGTACGGGATGCCGCTCGGGGTCACCAGGATGAGGTGGCCGACCCGGGCGGAGACGTTGCCGGACGTGCCGACCACGAGTCCGTCGTCGACCATGCGGCGGGCCGTGGCCACCAGTTGCATCCACGGCTGTTCCAGACCGTCCCGGCCTTCGCGCTCCGACATTCGCCCCACCTCCGACCCCTGATCCTGACAGGTTGCTCGTTGCCGCGCGCTCCCGGGGCGCAGTAACGTCCCGCCACATCCTTCCGTGCCGATCAGCCATACGAATTGCAGGGGCACCCATGACCACCGTCAACGGCGGAATCTCCTTCTGGTACGCACAGGAGGGCATTCCGGCACCGCGCGAGCCGCTGCCCGGCGACACGACCGCGGACGTGTGCATCGTCGGCGGCGGCTACACCGGTCTGTGGACCGCGTACTACCTGAAGAAGGCCGTGCCGTTCCTGCGCATCGTCGTCCTGGAGCAGAAGTTCTGCGGCTACGGCGCCTCCGGTCGCAACGGCGGCTGGCTCTACAACGGCATCGCCGGCCGGGACCGCTACGCCCGCCTGCACGGACATGAGGCCGCCGTCGCCCTCCAGCGGGCCATGAACGACACGGTGGACGAGGTGGTGCGGGTCGCCGCCGAGGAGGGCATCGAGGCCGACATCCACCAGGGCGGTGTGCTGGAGGTGGCCTACTCCCCCGCCCAGCTGGCCCGACTGAAGGCCTTCCACGAGGCCGAGGTCGCCTTCGGCGAGAAGGACCGGCTGCTGCTCGGCGCGGCCGAGTCCGCCGAGCGGATCCGGGTCGCCGGGACGGCCGGCGGCACCTGGACGCCGCACGGCGCGCGCATCCACCCGGTGAAGCTGCTCCAGGGGCTCGCCCGGGCGGTGGAGGCGCTGGGCGTGGTGGTCCACGAGTCGACCCCGGTGACCGAGATCCGCCCGAAGCACGCGGTCACCGCATACGGCACGGTGCGGGCCCCCTATGTGCTGCGCTGCACCGAGGGGTTCACCGCCTCCGTCAAGGGCCAGAAGCGGACCTGGCTTCCGATGAACTCCTCGATGATCGCGACCGAGCCGCTGCCGGAGCACGTCTGGAAGACCATCGGCTGGGAGGGCCGCGAGACCCTCGGCGACATGGCGCACGCCTACATGTACGCGCAGCGCACCGCCGACGGCCGGATCGCGCTGGGCGGCCGGGGCGTGCCGTATCGCTTCGGCTCCCGTACCGACAACGACGGGCGTACGCAGGCGGCGACCATCGAGGCGCTGCGCGAGATCCTGGTCCGCTTCTTCCCGGCCACGGCGGGCGTGGCGATCGACCACGCGTGGTCCGGCGTCCTCGGCGTGCCGCGCGACTGGTGCGCGAGCGTCGAGTTGGACCGCTCCACGGGGCTCGGCTGGGCCGGCGGCTACGTCGGCAGCGGGGTCGCCACGGCCAACCTCGCGGCGCGCACCCTGCGCGACCTCGTGCAGCTGGACTCGGGCCAGGGCCATGGCACGGCGCTCACCGCGCTGCCGTGGGTGGGGCACAAGGTGCGTAAATGGGAGCCGGAGCCGCTGCGCTGGGTCGGGGTGCACGGGATGTACGCGGCCTATCGCGGCGCGGACCGCCGTGAGCTGGCCGGGCGCAGCGCGGAGACGGACCGGGTGGCGCAGCTCGCGGACCGGGTGGCGGGGCGGCACTGAGAGGGTGAGCGGGGCGGCGCCAGGGGGCCGGATGATGTCTCCCGAAGGCGAACGAGGCGTGACCTTCAGGCGAATAATTCGGGCACGTTTCAGGTGGCACCGAGCGGCCGCCCCTCGTTCACCTTCCGTTCATTCAGGGTCCGTACGGTCGCCACCGCCACTGTCGGATCAAACGATTGCCTGGGTAAATGGAACACGTCACGCTCCTGATCGGAATCGTGATCATCACCGCTCTCGTGTTCGACTTCACGAACGGTTTCCACGACACCGCCAATGCGATGGCCACCACCATCTCCACTGGCGCACTCAAGCCCAAGACGGCCGTGGCGATGTCCGCCGCGCTGAATCTTGTCGGTGCTTTCATCTCCGTCCAGGTCGCCCTGACCATCTCCAAGGGCATCATCGACGAGAGCGCGGGCGTCCATCCGGAAGTGATCTTCGCGGGTCTGGTCGGCGCGGTCCTCTGGAACCTGGTGACCTGGTACGCCGGGCTGCCCTCCAGCTCCTCCCACGCCCTGATGGGCGGCCTCATCGGCGCCACCGTCGCCTCCGTCGGCCTCGCCGGGGTCAACGGTGAAGCGGTCGCCGAGAAGGTGCTGATCCCGGCCATCGCCGCGCCGATCGTCGCGGGCATCGCCGCGCTGCTGGCGACCCGCCTCACGTACCGGATCGGCCGCGACGCCGACCCGAAGGCCACCGCCAAGGGCTACCGCGCCGGTCAGATCGCCTCGGCCGGTCTGGTCTCGCTCGCCCACGGCACCAACGACGCGCAGAAGACCATGGGCGTCATCACCCTCGCCCTGGTCACCGGCAAGGTCATCGCCCCGGGCTCCAACCCGCCGATGTGGGTCATCATCTCGTCCGGCATGGCCATCGCGCTCGGCACCTTCATCGGCGGCTGGCGGATCATCCGCACCATGGGCAAGGGCATCACCGACATCCAGCCGCCGCAGGGCTTCGCCGCCCAGACGGGTGCCGCGACCGTGATCCTGGCCTCGTCCCACATCGGTTTCTCGCTGTCGACGACGCATGTGGTCTCCGGCTCCGTCATCGGTGCGGGGCTCGGCCGCAAGGGCGGTGTCGTGCGGTGGAGCACCGCGGGGCGGATGCTCGTCGCCTGGGCGCTGACCCTGCCGGCCGCCGGCCTCGTCGCCGCGGGCGCCGCGCTGCTGGCCGACCAGGGCACCTGGGGCGTCACCGTGGTGGCCCTCCTCGCGGCCGCCGGGTGCGCCACGATCTGGGTCGCGTCGCGCCGCAAGCCGGTCGACCACACCAACGTCAACGACGATGCGGTGGACGCCCCCGGTGTGGTGACCACCGCGATCGCCGCCGTCACCCCGCCGCCGGCCGGCCCCCTGCCCGCGGACGGTCTGACCGCCACCATCCCGGCACCGGCCGTCGCCCCGGTGGCCCCGGTCTCCCCCGCCGACCCCGCACAGGCCACGGCCTGACGGCCCCGGACCCCCGGAAAAGGAACCCCACCCCATGAACATCGACTGGGCAGCTCTCGGCTCCGTCATCGGCGTCAGCCTCGCCGTCACCGTCGGCCTCGTCGGCGTCTTCACGCTCGGCATCGTCGGCCTCTCCAAGGAGGGCGCGGTGGCCGCCCGCACCGGCGCGTACGCCGCGTTCGCACTGTGCGCGGCCGCGGTGGCGTACGGGATCTACATCATCGTCGCCTGATCGCGGCCTGACCGCCGCCTGATCGCCGCCTGACGCGCCGTCGCGTACGCCGGAGCGGGGCACGGACCATGTCCGTGCCCCGCTCACGTTTGTGCTCGGGTGCGCCCTCATGTGTGTCTTCACACATCTTCCGATGCAGGTCAAGGGTGAGTTGACGGGCATTCGCGGCGCGTGGTGGACTTCCGGGGCCAAGCGGCGGCAGGAGAGGAAGTCCGGTGAGAATCCGGCGCGGTCCCGCCACTGTCACCGGGGAGTGCACCTCCGCACGTGGTCACGGCTCGTACGTCGAGCTGGAAGGCCGGAGGTGTGCCGATCCGGGAGCCAGGAGACTCTCACCGCCGGTCACGTCGAACCAGGGCGCGGACCCTGAGTGAGGACATCTGCAGATGCCGCGTGCCTACACGTACGGCGCTGTGCTCGGCTTTGTCGCCGACCGCGCATTCGGCGACCCCCGGCGCGGTCATCCCGTCGCCGCCTTCGGTCGCATCGCGGGTTCTCTCGAACGGCGCCTGTGGCGTGACCACCGGGGCCGGGGCGCGCTCTACACGGCCCTGTGCGTGGGCGGTGCCGTGGCCGGCGCTGCGGTGGCCTCCCGGGTCGTACGTTCTTCCACCGCCGCGTCCGTCGGGCTGACGGCTGCCGCCACCTGGGCCGCGCTCGGCGGGACTTCGCTGGGGCGCGAGGCCCGGGCGGTGGGAGCCGCTCTTGAGGCCGGTGACCTGGCGGGCGCGCGGGAGCGGCTGCCGAACCTGTGCGGACGCGACCCTCAGGCTCTGGACGGGCAGCAGATCGCGCGGGCCGTCGTCGAGTCCGTCGCCGAGAACACCTCGGACGCGGTGGTCGGCGCGCTCGTGTGGGGTGCGGTGGGTGGCGTACCGGGGCTCGTGGGCTTCCGGGCCGTCAACACGCTCGACGCGATGGTCGGGCACCGGTCGGCCAGGCTGCGTCGCTTCGGTTGGGCGTCGGCGCGGCTCGACGACGTTGTGGGGTGGCCCGGTTCGCGGCTCACGGCGGCGCTTGTCGTGTTGGCGGGGGCGGATCCGCGCGGGGCGTGGCGGGTGTGGCGGATGGATGGTGCGGCCCATCCCAGTCCCAATGCGGGGCCGGTCGAGGCTTCGTTCGCGGGGGCACTGGGTGTGCGGCTGGGCGGGACGCTGGCTTATGGGGCGCGGGTTGAGCACCGGCCGGTTCTCGGTGGGGGGAATCGATTGGTGGAAGTTGCGGATATTGAGCGGGCCGTGCGGCTTTCGCGGCGAGTGAGCGCGCTGGCGCTGGGCGTTGCGGTCGGGGGACGGCTGGCGTGGGCGGTGCTGTCTCCCCCGGACCCTGGACCCCGGACGGGTGCGTTGTCGTCCGCGGGTCCGTGGCCGGGTTGGGCCAGCCTCCCCCAAAGCTTCCTTTGGGAGGTGCCCCCATCTCGCTTCGCTCGCCTCAGGCGGACGGCCTACCCCCAACCCGGGCGATCAAAGGGCGGGCACGCATGAGCGGCGGAGCGCTGCTGGTGGCCGGGACCACCTCCGATGCCGGGAAGAGCGTGGTCACGGCCGGGATCTGCCGGTGGTTGGTGCGGCAGGGCGTCCGGGTGGCGCCGTTCAAGGCGCAGAACATGTCGCTGAATTCGTACGTGACGCGCGAGGGCGCGGAGATCGGGCGGGCGCAGGCGATGCAGGCGCAGGCGGCGCGGATCGAGCCGACGGCGCTGATGAATCCGGTGTTGTTGAAGCCGGGCGGGGATCGGACGAGCCAGGTGGTGGTGCTGGGGAAGCCGGTGGGCGAGATGAGTGCGCGGGGGTATCACGACGGGAGCCGGGCGCAGTTGCTGGAGACGGTCGTGGGGTGCCTGGAGGAGTTGCGTGGGCAGTATGACGCGGTGATCTGCGAGGGGGCGGGGAGCCCGGCGGAGATCAACCTTCGGCGGGGGGACATCGTGAACATGGGGCTGGCGCGGGCGGCGCGGTTGCCGGTGGTGGTGGTCGGGGATATCGACAGGGGTGGGGTGTTCGCGTCGTTCTTCGGGACGACGGCGCTGCTGAGCGCGGCGGACCAGTCGCTGGTGGCCGGGTACATCGTGAACAAGTTCCGGGGCGACGTGTCGCTGCTGGAGCCGGGGCTGGAGATGCTGCGCGGGCTGACCGGGCGGGCGTTCTACGGGGTGTTGCCGCACCGGCACGGGCTGGGGATCGACCAGGAGGACGGTCTGGAGATCGCCCGGGAGCGCAGGGCGGCCGGCCCGCCGTACGGGGAGGACGTGCTGCGGGTGGCGGTCGCCGCCGTGCCGTTGATGTCGAACTTCACGGATGTCGACGCGCTGGCGGCCGAGCCGGGCGTGGTCGTGCGCTTTGCCGACCGGCCCGAGGAACTGGCCGACGCCGACCTGGTGGTGGTGCCCGGCACACGCGGCACCGTGAAGGCCCTGGCGTGGCTGCGAGAGCACGGGCTGGCGGACGCCATCGAGCGTCGGGCGGCGCAAGGGCGGCCGGTGCTGGGGATCTGCGGCGGGTTCCAGGTGCTGGGCGAGTCGATCGAGGACGAGGTCGAGTCGCGCGCCGGGACCGTGGAGGGGCTCGGGCTGCTGCCGGTGCGGGTGCGGTTCGCGGCGGAGAAGACGTTGGCGCGGCCGGTCGGCAAGGCGTACGGGGAGCAGGTGGAGGGTTACGAGATCCACCACGGGGTCGCCGAGCTGCGTGAGGGCGGCGACGAGGCTTTCCTGGACGGCTGCCGGGTCGGCGCCGTGTGGGGTACGCACTGGCACGGGTCGTTGGAGAGCGACGGCTTCCGGCGTGCGTTTCTGCGCCGGGTCGCGGAGGCGGCCGGGCGGCGGTTCGTGCCGGCGCCGGACACGGCGTTCGCCGCGCTGCGCGAGGAGCAGTTGGACCGCCTCGGCGATCTGATCGAGGAGCACGCAGACACCGCCGCTCTGATGCGGCTCATCGAGGACGGCGCACCCGCCGGCCTCCCGTTCGTAGCCCCGGGGGCACCGTGAGCACCGTACTTCTGCTGTCCACCGCCGACACCGACCTGCTGGCCGCGCGAGCGTCCGGCGGGCCGTACCGGATCGGCAACCCGACGCGGGTGGACGCGGCGGCCGATCTGCCCGCGCTGCTGGCGGGCGCCGACCTCGCCGTCGTCCGGCTGCTGGGCGGCAAGCGGGCCTGGGAGGACGGACTCGCCGCGCTGCGGGCGGCCGGGATTCCGACGGTGCTGCTGGGCGGTGAGGCGGTGCCGGACGCCGAGTTGATGGCGGAGTCGTCGGTGCCGGCGGGCGTGGTGGCGGAGGCCTTGCGCTATCTGGTCGAGGGCGGGCCGGGGAACCTGCGGGAGCTGGCGCGGTTCCTGTCGGACACGGTGCTGCTGACCGGCGAGGGCTTCGAGCCGCCGGCCTCGATGCCGGACTACGGGACGCACGGCTCGTACGCGTACGAGCAGGGCCGCCCGACGGTCGGCGTGCTCTTCTACCGGGCGCACGAGCTGTCGGGGAACACGGGCTTTGTCGACACGCTGTGCGAGGCGATCGAGGCGAAGGGCGCCAACGCGCTGCCGGTGTACTGCGGTTCGCTGCGCGGCGTAGCCGAGATGCAGCGCAGGGTGGGGGTCGGGAGCGAGGAACGAGCGACCGGCACCCGCCCGGAGCCGAGTCGAGGCGAAGCGCGCACATCAGAGGGGCGTGGCGCGGACGCCGGGCTGTACGAGCTGCTGGGGCGGACCGACGCGATCGTCGCGACGGTGCTGGCGGCGGGCGGGACCCGGGCGAGCGACGCGAGCGCCGGCGGGGACGACGAGGCGTGGGACATCGGGGCGCTGGCGGAGCTGGACGTTCCGGTGCTGCAAGGGCTGTGCCTGACGTCGTCACGGGCGGCGTGGGACGCGTCGGACGCCGCGCTGTCGCCGATGGACGCGGCGATGCAGGTGGCGATCCCGGAGTTCGACGGGCGGCTGATCACCGTGCCCTTCTCCTTCAAGGAGCAGGGCGAGGGCGACGTACCGGTGTACGTGGCCGATCCCGAGCGGGCCGCGCGGGTGGCCGGGATCGCGGTGCGGCACGCCGCGCTGAAGCACAAGCCGAACGCGGAGAAGCGGCTGGCGGTGGTCTTCACCGCCTACCCCACCAAGCACTCGCGGGTCGGCAACGCGGTCGGCCTGGACACGCCCGCCTCGGCGGTGCGGCTGCTGGATGCCTTGCGGGGAGCGGGATACGGCGTTGACGGCTACCCGGACAACGGGGATGAGCTGATTCATCGACTTATCGCCGCCGGTGGCCATGACGTGGAGTGGCTGACGGAGGAGCAGTTGGCCTCCGCCCCGGCACGGGTGCCGCTCGCCGACTACCAGCGGTGGTTCGCCGGGCTCGACGACGAGCTGCGCGAGGGCATGCTGCGGCACTGGGGCGAGCCGCCGGGCACGCTGTACGTGGACGGCGAGGACATCGTGCTGGCGTCGCTGCAGTTCGGCAACGTCGTCATCATGATCCAGCCGCCGCGCGGCTTCGGCGAGAACCCGATCGCGATCTACCACGACCCCGACATGCCGCCGTCGCACCACTACATGGCGGCGTACCGCTGGCTGGAGCTCTCCTTCGGGGCCGACGCGATCGTGCACATGGGCAAGCACGGCACCATGGAGTGGCTGCCGGGCAAGGGCCTCGGCCTGTCGGCCGGTTGCGCGCCCGACGCGGTGATGGGCGAACTGCCGCTGGTCTACCCCTTCATCGTCAACGACCCGGGCGAGGGCACCCAGGCCAAGCGTCGCGGGCACGCCACGGTCGTGGACCACCTGGTGCCGCCGATGGCGCGGGCCGACTCGTACGGCGACCTGGCGAAGCTGGAACAGCTGCTGGACGAGTACGCGATGGTCAGCGACCTCGATCCGACGAAGGCTCCGGCCGTACGCAGCCAGATCTGGACGCTCGTACGGGCCGCCGAGCTCCACCACGACCTGCATGTGGACGACCAGCCGGACGACGACGACTTCGACGAGTTCGTCATGCACGTCGACGGCTGGCTCTGCGAGATCAAGGACGTCCAGATCCGGGACGGGCTCCACATCCTCGGCGGCGGCCCGGTCGGCGAGGCCCAGGTCAACCTGGTGCTGGCGGTGCTGCGTTCGTCCCAGGTGTGGGGCGGCGTCGGCGGTGCCCTGCCGGGTCTGCGGGCGGCGCTGGCGGCGTGGTTCGGCCTCGAGGAGAAGTCGCTGCTGGCCGAGCCGGGCGCCCGGCTGGAGGTGCCGGCCGCACTGGTCGCGCTGGCGGAGGGGCCTTCCCGTACGGCCTCCGACGCCGTGGACCTGCTGGAGACGCTGGCCCGGCGGCTGGCGGAGGCCATGGAGGCCGGCGGCTGGGCGGCCGGCGCGGCGAAGGGCGTCGTGGCGGAGGTCCTCGGGCACGAAGTGCCGGACGCCGTACGGGTTCTGGAGTTCGCGGCGGAGGAGGTCGTGCCCCGGCTGGCCCGCACGACGGACGAGATCGACAACATCCTGCGCGCCCTGCGCGGCGGTTACGTCCCGGCCGGCCCGTCCGGCTCGCCCACGCGCGGGCTGGTCAACGTCCTGCCGACGGGTCGTAACTTCTACTCCGTCGACCCCAAGGCCATCCCGTCGCGGCTGGCCTGGGACGTCGGCACGGCCCTCGCCGACTCGCTGCTGGCACGGCACCTGGCCGACACCGGCGCGTTTCCGAAGTCCGTGGGCCTGACGGTCTGGGGCACGTCCTGCATGCGTACGCAGGGCGACGACATCGCCGAGATCCTTGCCCTGCTGGGCTGCCGGCCCGTGTGGGACGACGCGTCCCGGCGGGTGACTGGCTTCGAGGTGGTGGGGCTCGAGGAGCTGGGCCGCCCGCGCATCGACGTGACGGTGCGGATCTCCGGGTTCTTCCGGGACGCCTTCCCGCACGTGGTGGCGTTGATCGACGACGCCGTACGTGCCGTCGCCGAGCTCGACGAACCGGCCGACCAGAACTTCGTACGGGCCCACGCCGACGAGGACACCGCCCAGCACGGCGACCGGCGGCGCGCCACGGCCCGTATCTTCGGCTCCAAGCCGGGCGCGTACGGTGCCGGGCTGCTGCCGCTCATCGACGCGCGCAACTGGCGCAGCGACGCGGACCTCGCCGAGGTGTACGCGGTATGGGGCGGCTACGCGTACGGACGCGGTCTGGACGGGCGGGCGGCGCGCGGCGACATGGAGCAGGCGTTCAAGCGGATCCAGGTCGCGGCGAAGAATGTTGACACCAGAGAACATGACATCGCGGATGCCGACGACTACTTCCAGTACCACGGCGGCATGGTCGCCATGGTCCGGCATCTGACGGGCGTCTCCCCCGAGGCCTACGTCGGTGACAGTGCGATGACCGACCAGGTCAAGACACGGACCCTGGGTGAGGAGACGCACCGGGTCTTCCGCGCGCGAGTGGTCAACCCTCGCTGGATGAGCGCCATGAGAAAGCACGGCTACAAGGGTGCGTTCGAGATGGCCGCGACTGTGGACTACCTGTTCGGGTACGACGCCACGGCGGGCGTCGTGGACGACTGGATGTACGAGAAGCTGGCGTCCGAATACGTCTTCAATCCGGAAAACCAGGATTTCATGCGGAAGTCCAACCCCTGGGCGTTGCGCGGCATCACCGAACGGCTGATGGAAGCCGCCGAGCGGCAACTCTGGGCGGAGCCGGACCAGGAAACCTTGACCCGGCTCCGCGAGATCTACCTCGAACTTGAGGGCGATCTGGAGGGTGGCGAGTGACCACCCTCGAAACCCCCGCGTGCGCGGGGACAAGTCGACCAACTCGTGTTCCCGAGTGCCGACGTTCGGACCACCCCCGCCACGGCGGGGAGCACAGAGGCAGCCTCGCACGCAGCACGCACCGCAGGGTCTTCGGCGACCGCAGACCACTCGCACGGGTGATCGCCGCGCGGCGGGTCTCCGCTCTCAGAACCCAGCGTGCGTGGGTTGCAGCGCGGGGATCCACGGGGCTGCGCCCCAGACCCCACACGAGGCTGCGCCCCGGAGCCCCCTACGCCCCGGCGGGCGTGGGGGGCGACGCTGCGGACTACCCCGGGATGTGGGTAGGCCGTCCGCCTGAGTCGGCGGGACGGGCCGGCACAGCCCGGGCACTCGGCGCACGCCGCCCGACAGACCTCAGCCACCCATCCCGCGGAGGCGTAGACGGCACCCCGGACCGCGGCGTCAACAATCGGAGGGCCACAACGTGAGCACCCCATACCCCTTCAGCGCAATCGTCGGGATGGACGATCTGCGGCTGGCGTTGCTGCTCAACGCGGTCTCCCCCGCCGTGGGCGGCGTGCTCGTGCGCGGCGAGAAGGGCACCGCGAAGTCCACGGCAGTGCGCGCGCTTTCGGCGTTGATGCCGGAGGTCAGAGTCGTTGCCGGGTGCAGGTTCTCGTGCGATCCGGCAGGGCCGGATCCCGCCTGCCCGGATGGGCCGCACGAGGCGACGAGCGGCGTGGCGCGGGCCGCACGGATGGTGGAGTTGCCGGTCGGGGCGTCGGAGGACCGGCTGGTCGGAGCGCTCGATATTGAGCGGGCGTTGGCGGAGGGCGTGAAGTCCTTCGAGCCGGGCCTGCTGGCGGCGGCGCATCGAGGTGTGCTGTATGTGGACGAGGTGAACCTGCTTCACGACCACCTGGTGGACCTGCTGCTCGACGCGGCGGCCATGGGGGCGTCGTACGTGGAGCGGGAGGGCGTGTCGGTGCGGCACGCGGCGCGTTTTCTGCTGGTGGGGACGATGAACCCGGAGGAGGGGGAGCTGCGGCCGCAGTTGTTGGACCGGTTCGGGCTGACGGTTGAGGTGGCGGCGTCGCGGGAGACGGACGAGCGGGTCGAGGTGGTGCGGCGGAGGCTGGCGTACGACGAGGATCCGGCGGGGTTCGCGGGGCGTTGGGCCGACGAGGAGGGCGCGCTGCGGAAACGGATCGCGGGGGCGCGGGCGCTGTTGCCGGCGGTGCGGCTGGGGGACGGGCCGTTGCGGCAGATCGCGGCGACGTGTGCGGCGTTCGAGGTCGACGGGATGCGGGCGGACATCGTGATGGCCCGTACGGCGACCGCGTTGGCGGCGTGGGCCGGGCGTACGGAGGTGCTGGCGGAGGACGTACGGCAGGCGGCGCTGCTGGCGCTGCCGCACCGGCGCCGGCGCAACCCCTTCGACGCGCCCGGCCTGGACGAGGAGAAGCTCGACGAGACGCTGGAGCAGAACCGGGGCGGGGACGAGGACCCGGACCCCGACCCGGACCCCGACGGCCCGGACCCCGACGGCCCGGATGACGGCGGCGGGCAGCCGCCGGAGGACGGACCCGGCGACGGCGAGGAGGGCACTGAGCCCGCCCCGAGCACCGGTGGCGGCGGCGAGCAGAAGGCCGCCCCCGCCGGGGAGCCGTTCAAGGCGAAGGCGCTGAGCGTGCCGGGGCTCGGTGAGGGCGCTGCCGGGCGCCGTTCCCGGGCGCGGACGGCGCACGGGCGGACGACGGGGGCCCGGCGGCCCCGGGGAGCCCTGGGGAAGCTGCACTTGGCGGCGACCGTGCAGGCGGCGGCCCCGCATCAGCGGGCGCGGGGGCGCAGTGGTGCCGGGCTGGTGATACGTAAGGACGACTTGCGGCAGGCCGTACGGGAGGGCCGCGAGGGCAACCTCGTGCTGTTCGTGGTGGACGCGTCCGGGTCGATGGCGGCGCGGCAGCGGATGAGCGCGGTGAAGGGCGCGGTGCTGTCGCTGCTGCTCGACGCGTATCAGCGGCGGGACAAGGTCGGGCTGATCACCTTCCGGGGCAACGGGGCCGAGTTGGCGCTGCCGCCGACCTCGTCGGTGGAGGCGGGCGCGGCGCGCCTGGGCATGCTGCCGACGGGCGGCAGGACGCCGCTGGCGGCCGGGCTGCTGAAGGCCCGCGAGGTGCTGCGCGTGGAGCGGCTGCGGGACGCGTCGCGGCGGCCGCTGCTGGTCGTGGTGACCGACGGCCGGGCGACGGGTGGACCCGAGCCGGTGGCGCTCGGGTCGCGGGCGGCGCGGCTGCTGGCGGCCGAGGGTGTGGCGTCGGTGGTGGTGGACTGCGAGTCGGGGCCCGTACGGCTCGGGCTGGCGGGTGCGCTGGCGCGGGATCTGAGCGGCGCCGCCGTGACGCTGGAGGAATTGCGCGCGGACACCGTGTCCGCGCTCGTACGGGACGTACGCAGGAGGGCCGCGTAATGCCGCAGGGAAAGCCGGGCGTCGTGCCGGAGGACGGGCTGACGACGCGGCAGCGCCGCAACCGGCCGCTGGTCGTGGTGCACACGGGAATCGGGAAGGGCAAGTCGACGGCGGCCTTCGGGCTGGCGCTGCGGGCGTGGAACCAGGGCTGGCCGGTCGGGGTGTTCCAGTTCGTGAAGTCGGCGAAGTGGAAGGTCGGCGAGGAGCGGGCGCTGCGCGTGCTGGGCGACTCCGGCGAGGGCGGGACCGTCGCCTGGCACAAGATGGGAGAGGGCTGGTCCTGGGTGCAACGGGACCTGGAGAGCAGCGAGGAGGCCGCCCGGGAGGGCTGGGAGCAGGTCAAGCGGGACCTGGCGGCGGAGACGTACGGGCTGTACGTGCTCGACGAGTTCGCCTATCCGATGCACTGGGGCTGGGTGGACACCGACGAGGTCGTCGCGGTGCTGCGCGACCGGCCCGGGACGCAGCACGTGGTCGTCACCGGCCGCAACGCGCCCGAGAAGCTGGTCGAGGCGGCCGACCTGGTGACCGAGATGGGCAAGGTCAAGCACCCGATGGACGTCGGCCAGAAGGGCCAGAAGGGCATCGAGTGGTGACCTCGTCCTCGTCCCAGGTCCCCCGGCTGGTGATCGCCGCGCCGGCCTCCGGCAGCGGCAAGACGACCGTCGCCACCGGGCTGATGGCCGCCTTCGCGGAGGCCGGGCTCGCCGTGTCCCCGCACAAGGTCGGGCCCGACTACATCGATCCGGGCTACCACGCGCTGGCGACGGGGCGCGTCGGCCGCAATCTCGACGCGTACATGTGCGGCGAGGAGCTGGTCGCCCCGCTCTTCCTGCACGGCGCAGCCGGTGCCGATCTCGCTGTCGTCGAGGGCGTCATGGGGCTGTACGACGGTGCCTCGGGGCAGGGCGAACTGGCGTCGACCGCGCATGTGGCGAAGCTGCTGCGGGCGCCGGTCGTGCTGGTCGTCGACGCGTCGTCGCAGTCGCGGTCGGTGGCCGCCCTGGTGCACGGCTTCGCCTCCTGGGACCCCGAAGTGCGGGTCGCGGGCGTGATCCTCAACAAGGTCGGCTCCGATCGGCACGAGGCCCTGCTGCGGGCCGCCCTGGACGAGTCCGGGGTGCCGGTGCTCGGCGCCCTGCGGCGCGACGGTGCGCTGGGCGCGCCCTCGCGCCACCTCGGGCTGGTGCCCGTCGCCGAGCGGCGGCCGGAGGCTCTGGAGTCGGTGCGGGCGCTGGCGGCACGGGTACGTGCCGGGTGCGACCTGGAGGGGCTGCTGGCGCTGGCGCGCAGTGCGCCCCCGCTCGCGGCTGAGCCGTGGGACCCGGCGGCGGTGGTCGGCGACGGCTCCCCGGACGGCGGACGGGCTGATCATGCACCGGTGATCGCCGTGGCCGGCGGGGCCGCGTTCACGTTCTCGTACGCCGAGCATGCGGAGCTGCTGGCGGCCGCCGGGGCGGAGGTCGTGACGTTCGACCCCCTCCGTGACGAGGCCCTGCCGGAGCGCACGGCGGGCATCGTCATCGGTGGCGGCTTCCCCGAGGTGTACGCGCCCGAGCTGTCGGCCAACGAGCCGCTGCGCAAGGCCGTGGCGGCGTTCGACGGGCCCGTGGCCGCCGAATGCGCCGGGCTGCTGTACCTGGCGAGGGAGCTGGACGACCTCCCGATGTGCGGCGTGCTGGACGCGACCGCCCGCATGTCGGAGCGGCTGACGCTGGGCTACCGGGAGGCGGTCGCGGTGTCGGACAGCGCGCTGGCGGTTGCGGGGACCCGCGTTCGGGGGCACGAGTTCCACCGGACGGTGATCGAGCCGGGGGCGGGCGCGGCGCCGGCGTGGGGGCTGACGAGGCCCGAGCGGCGCGTGGAGGGCTTCGTCAAGGCAGGCAGGGTGCACGCCTCGTACCTGCACGTGCACTGGGCGGCGGAGCCGTCGCTCGCGCGGCGGTTCGTGGCAGGGGCCACACGATGAACGGACAAGGAGCAGCAGCATGACGACACACCGACTGATCGGGGTCGGGGTCGGACCCGGCGATCCGGAACTGGTGACGGTGAAGGGCGTGAACGCGCTGCGGGCCGCCGATGTCGTGGTGGTCCCGGTGATGGACACGGGCGAGCGGGGCCGGGCCGAGGCGACGGTGCTGCACTACGTGCCGCAGGAGAAGGTCGTACGGGTGGTGTTCGCGCTCAATGAGCGGAGCGACCGGGGGCGGCGCGAGGCGGCGTGGGACGCGGCGGGCGGGCGGGTCGCGGAGTTGCTGCGGGCGCACGGGACGGTGGCGTTCGCGACGATCGGGGACCCGAATGTGTACTCGACGTTCACCTATCTCGCGCAGACGGTCGGCGGGCTGGTCGACGGGCTCGCCGTCGAGACGGTGCCGGGCATCACGGCGATGCAGGACCTGGCGGCGCGCAGCGGGGCCGTACTGACCGAGGGGACCGAGCCGTTGACGCTGGTGCCGGTGACGGCGGGGTCGGCGGTGCTGAGAGCGGCGCTCGAGGGGCCGGGGACGGTCGTGGCGTACAAGTTCGGGCGGCTGGCGGAGGAGGTGGCGGCGGCGTTGAAGGAGACGGACCGGACCGAGGGCGCGGTGTGGGGCTCGGCGCTGGGGCTGCCGGAGGAGTCGATCCGGCCGGCGAGCGAGCTGTTGGATGGGCCGTTGCCGTATTTGTCGACATTGATCGCGCCCGCGTCGCGGGAGAGCCGTGGAGGAAAGCTGTGACGGTCACCGGGACCCATGGGAAAGTGACCTTCGTCGGGGCCGGTCCCGGCGCGGCCGATCTGCTGACCTTCCGGGCGGCGAAAGCCATCGCCGACGCGGACATCGTGATCTGGGCGGCGAGCCTGGTGCAGGCCGAGGTGCTGGAGCACGCCCGCGAGGGTGCGGAGATCCTGGACTCGGCGACGATGTCGCTGGAGGACGTGGTCGCCGTCTACGAGCGGGCGGGGCGCGACGGCCTGCGGGTCGCGCGGATCCACTCCGGCGACCCGGCTCTGTGGGGTGGTACGCAGGAACAGCTCGACCGGTGCGTGGAACTGGGGCTGGAGACCGAGATCGTGCCGGGCGTGTCGTCCTTCTCGGCGGTCGCGGCCATCGCGCAGCGCGAGCTGACCATCCCCGAGGTCGCGCAGTCCGTGATCCTGACCCGGCTGGGCGGCGGCAAGACGCCGATGCCGCCGGGCGAGGAGGTACGCGAGTTCGCGCGGCACGGCACGACGATGGCGCTGTTCCTGTCGGCGGCCCGGTCCGGGCAGCTGGTCGGCGAGTTGCTGGAGGGCGGCTACCCGGAGGACACGCCGGTGGTGATCGCGTACCAGGCGACCTGGCCGGAGGAGCTGGTGCTGCGCTGCACGATCGCGACGCTGGAGGCAACGGTCAAGGAGCACAAGCTCTGGAAGCACACCCTCTTCCTGGTCGGTCCGGCCCTGTCGGCGACCGGCACGCGCTCGCACCTCTACCACCCCGGCCACTTCCACGGCTATCGCCGGGCCGATCCGGTGGCGCGCCGCGAGCTGCGCGAATCGCGCGGCTAGCCGACCTGCCCGTACAGACTGACGAGACCCCGGAAGGAGGGACGACCTTGAGCGACACCCCCCACGAAGAGCCCTACGAAGAGCCCTACGAAGGACCCGAACTGCGCGAGCCCGATCTGCCGCGCACCGCCAAGGAGCGTCCCAAGGCGCTGCGTACGGGCTGGACGACCGGCACCTGCGCGTCGGCCGCAGCCCGGGCGGCCGCCCTGCACCTGGTGACGGGGGCGGCGCAGCCGTGGGTGGAGGTCGGGCTGCCGTCCGGGCGGCGGGTCACGTTCGCCGTGGAGCGGTCGGTGGAGCTGCGGCCGGGGCGTACGGAGGCGGTCGTGGTGAAGGACGCCGGGGACGACCCGGACGTCACGCACGGCGCGCACCTCACGGCGACGGTCAGCTGGCGGGAGACGCCCGGGATCGCCCTGCACGGGGGCCTTGGCGTCGGGGTGGTGACCAAGCCGGGGCTGGGGCTCGAGGTCGGCGGTCCCGCGATCAATGCGACGCCGCGCGCGATGATCACGCAGGCGGTCGGCGAGGTCGTGGACCTGGCGGTGCGCGGGGTCGACGTCACGATCAGCGTCCCCGACGGCGAGCAGCGGGCCAGAAAGACGACGAACGGCAAGCTGGGCATCCTGGGCGGCATTTCGATCCTCGGGACCACCGGGATCGTCCGGCCCTTCTCCACCGCCTCCTGGCGGGCGAGCGTCGAGCAGGCGGTGGCCGTCGCCGCCGCGCAGGGCGAGCCGGCGGTGGTGCTGTGCACCGGCGGCCGCACGGAGAAGGGCGCGATGGAACTGCTGCCGCAGCTGCCGCCGGTGTGCTTCATCGAGGTCGGCGACTTCACGGGCGCGGCGCTGCGCCGGGCCGTGGAACTGGGCGTCGGGCGGGTGATCTTCGTCGGGATGGCCGGCAAGCTGACGAAACTGGCGGCGGGGGTGCTGATGACGCACTACACGCGCTCCAAGGTCAACACGACCGTCCTCGCCGACATCACGCGTGCGGTGGGCGGGGACGCGGAGCTCGCGGCGGAGGTGGCGGCCGCCAACACCGCGCGTCACGCCTACGAGTTGTGGGACGCGGCGGGGCTGCTCGGCCCGGCCGGGGTCGAGCTGTGCCGGCGCGTCGCGGACGTCATGGAGCGCTTCACGGAGGGCCGGGTCGCGGCGGAGGCGGCGATGGTCGACTTCACGGGGCGCGAGCTCATCGCGCGGTGGGGTCGGGGGCTGCCGGCGTGATCACGGTCATCGGTACGGGTACGGGTACGGGCACGGGTGCGGGTACGGGTGCGGCTGCTGGGCTCGCGGGTCCGGGGGTGCCCGCCGGTGCGACCCTGGTCGTCGGCGCCCGGCGCCATCTGGACGCCGCCGCGCTCCCGCCCGGCGTCCAGCAGGTCGTCCTGGGCCCGCTCGCCCCCGCGCTGGACGCGATCGAGGAACACCTCGCCAAGGGCGGTACGGCGGCTGTCCTCGCCTCCGGCGATCCCGGGTTCTTCGGGATCGTACGGGCCCTGGCCGAGCGCTTCGGGGCGGCCGCACTGGACGTACGGCCCTCGGCGCCCTCGGTGGCCGTGGCCTTCGCTCGGCTCGGCCTGACGTGGGACGACGCGGTCGTGGTCAGCGCGCACGGCCGCGACCCGCGTACGGCGGTCAACGTGTGCCGGGCGCACCCGAAGACGGCCGTCCTGACCGGTCCGGGGGCCGGCCCCGGTGAACTGGGCGCGGCACTGGCCGGTACGGGCATCGAGCGGACCCTCGTTGTCGCGGCGGCGCTCGGCACGGCCGAGGAGTCCGTCGAGCGGGTCTCCCCGGCGGAGGCGGCGGCGCGGGACTGGTCGGGGGTGGGTGTCAGCGTCGTCCTGTGCCTCGACGAGGGGCGGGTGCTGTCGCCGGTGGCGCGTACCGTCGCCGGGCCGGGGCCTTCGCCTGCGGGCTGGGCGCTGCCGGAGGAGGCCTTCACCCACCGGGATTCCATGGTCACGAAGTACGAGGTCCGGGCGCTGGCCCTGGCCCGGCTCGGCCCCCGTACGGGCGACCTTGTCTGGGACATCGGCGCGGGCTCCGGGTCGGTGGCCGTCGAGTGCGCGCGCTTCGGGGCTGCGGTGGTGGCCGTCGAGCGGGCGTCCGACGGCGTCGCCCGGGTCCTGGCCAACGCCGCCGCGCATGGTGTGGACGTGCAGGCCGTGCACGGCTCCGCCCCGGCCGTCCTCGGCCAACTCCCGGACCCGGACGCCGTTTTCATCGGCGGCGGTGGCGCGGACCTTCCGGCGATCGTCGCGGCGTGCGCCGCGCGGGTGCGGCGGGTTGTGGTCGTGACGCTGGCCGCGCTTGACCGCGTGGCGGACGTCCGGGCGGCTCTTTCCGGTGCGGGGCTCGTCGTTGACGGCGTCCTGTTGCAGTCCTCGCGGCTGGCGCTGCTGCCGGGTGAGGTCAGCCGGCTGGCGGCGACCAATCCGGTTTTCGTCCTCTGGGGTACGCGGGACGGGGCTACCGCCCCGAACCCCGTACCTGCCCATGGGTTGGGGGTAGGCCGCCCGCCTTGGGGGTCCCCCCGGCCGAAGGCTGGGGGAAGAGCTGGGGCCGGCCCAACCGGCCCGCGCCCGGCGACGGGCCCGCACCCCGACGGTGGGTTGCCGGGGGTGCGTCGGCGGCCTGAGGCCCGTGGCCGGGTTGTGCCAGCCTCCCCCAAAGCTTCCTTTGGGAGGTGCCCCCATCTCGCTTCGCTCGCCTTGCGGAACGTTCTCCCACAACCCGAGGCCGCCCGCAGGGCGCAGGCGGGTGCGCACGGTTCGCTCTGGGGTCGGGGCCGCCACCGGGCAGCCTCCTCAGCGCTCGAACGTGACCGGGGGCGTTGGGTTGCCCCCCGTGTGTTCTCGTCGCTTCCGGGGGCAACCCGGCGCACCCCCTCCTACGTATCCTCGCGGCTGCGGGTTAGCGAGCAACCACCCGTGAGAGGCCAGAAGCCAACGGACCGGCGAATGGGTGGGCGGGTGGGAGAAGCCCGCCGCAGGCGCAACGGCGCGGTACATGGCGACAAACCCCGGCGCAGGCGGCACCAGCCGCACCGCACAATCACCGAAGGAGCAATACAGTGATCGGCCTGATATCCGCCACCGCGGCAGGGCAGCGTGGCTGCGAACGGCTCGCGGCCGCCTGGCCGGACCGGACGCGGGTGTATGAGGGGCCGGTCCGCGAGGCCGTGGCCCGTGCGTTCGGCGAGTGCGAGCAGTTGGTGTGCTTCCTGGCGACCGGGGCGGTCGTGCGGCTCATCGCGCCGCTGCTCGAAGGCAAGGCGGCCGACCCGGGCGTGGTGTGCGTGGACGAGGCGCAGCGGTATGCGGTGGCGCTGCTGGGGGGCCATGGGGGCGGGGCCAATGCGCTGGCGGAGGCGGTCGGGGAGGTCCTGGGGGCGGCGCCGGTGATCACGACGGCGACGGATGCCGTGGACGCGGCGGGGCTCGACATGCTCGGGCTGCCGGTGGAGGGCGCGGTCGCTGCCGTCAGCCGCGCGATGCTCGACGGTGAGGCGGTCGCGCTGCGGGCGGATGCCGTATGGCCGTTGCCCGCGCTTCCGCCCAACGTCGGGGCGGCCGGGGAGGCCGAACTCCTGGTCACCGACCGCGTCGTGGCCGACGGGGAGCGGACCGCCGTGCTGCGGCCGCCGTCGCTCGTGGTGGGGGTCGGGGCCAGCCGGGGCGTCGGCGCCGACGAGGTGCTCGGGCTCGTACGGGAGGCGCTGGCCGAGGGAGGGTTGTCGACGAAGTCGGTGGCCGCGCTCGCGACGGTGGACGCCAAGGCGGACGAGGCGGGGATCGTGGCGGCGGCGGAGCGGCTGGGGGTGCCGCTGCAGACGTACGGGGCCGAGGTGTTGGCCGGGATCGCGGTGCCGAACCCGTCGGCGGCGCCGCTCGCGGCGGTGGGGACGCCGTCCGTGGCGGAGGCGGCGGCGCTGGCGGCGGCGCCCGGCGGTGAACTGGTCGTCCAGAAGCGTAAGTCGGCGATGGCCACGGCGGCCGTGGCGCGGCGGCGGCCGCGTGGGCGGCTGGCGGTGGTCGGGCTCGGCCCGGGCGCACGGGACCTGGTGACGCCGCGGGCCCGCGAGGAGCTGCGGCGGGCGTCGGTCGTGGTGGGCCTGGACCAGTACGTGGACCAGATCCGGGACTTGCTGCGCCCGGGCACCCGGGTCCTCGAGTCCGGTCTGGGCGCGGAGGAGGAGCGGGCCCGTACAGCCGTGGCGGAGGCACGGGCGGGGTACGCGGTCGCGCTGATCGGGAGCGGGGATGCGGGGGTGTACGCGATGGCCTCCCCCGCTCTGGCCGAGGCGAGCGAGGACATCGACGTGGTCGGCGTGCCCGGGGTGACGGCCGCGCTGGCGGCCGCCGCGATTCTGGGGGCGCCGCTGGGCCACGACCATGTGTCGATCAGCCTGTCGGATCTGCACACGCCGTGGGAGGTCATCGAGCGGCGGGTCCGGGCGGCGGCCGAGTCCGACCTCGTGGTCACCTTCTACAACCCGCGCAGCCGGGGCCGCGACTGGCAGCTTCCCAAGGCCCTGTCCATCCTGGCCGGCCACCGCACCCCGCAGACCCCGGTCGGCGTGGTGCACGCGGCCTCGCGTCCCGACGAGCGCAGCGAGGTCACGACTTTGGCCGCGCTGGATGTGACCACCGTCGACATGGTCACCGTGGTCACGGTCGGCAACACCGCGACCCGTAATGTCGCGGGCCGCATGGTGACTCCGCGCGGCTACCGGTGGCAGGTGTGACGGCCCCCGTTCACGTCACCTCGCGCTGCGCGGGCTGCGGGGCGTGCCTGATGACGTGCCCGACGCATGCCATCCGGCCGCGCGGCGGGACGCTGCACGTGCTGGCGGAGTTGTGCAACGGGTGCGTGGAGTGCATCGAGGTGTGCCCGGTCGACGCCATAGAAGAGACGACCCTTACCGGAGGAGTCCGATGAGCCGGACGACGGTTCACCCGATCGAACAGGAGTCGTTCCGCATTCTGCGGTCGAGACTCGACACGTCACCACTGCCGCCGCTGACGCGCGCGGTGGTGGAGCGCGTGATCCACTCCAGCGCGGACCTGGACTACGCGGAGGACCTGGTCTGTGACGAGCCGTCGCTCGTCACCGCGCACGCGGCGCTGCTCGCGGGCGCGCCGATCGTCGCGGACGTCGAGATGGTGGCCGCCGGGATCACCACCCGTAAGGCGGTCTGCCGCCTCAAGGAGGCCAGATCCGGCCCCGGGCTGACGCGTTCGGCCCATGCGATCCGCCTCGCGTACGAGGAGGTGGGCCCCGGCGCCGTATGGGTGATCGGGTGCGCGCCGACCGCGCTGGAGGAGCTGCTGACGCTCGACGCGGCGGCTCCGGCCCTCGTGATCGGGCTGCCGGTCGGCTTCGTCGGCGCTGCGGAGAGCAAGGCGGCGCTGCGGGCCTCCGGCCTGCCCGCCGTCAGCAATGTCTCGGAAAAGGGCGGTTCGGCGGTGGCCGCGGCCGCGCTCAACGCCCTGCTCTATACGGAATACCCCAACAAGGAGAACCACCTGTGACCCCGCCCGCACCACCCGCGCTCCTCCTCGTCGGCCATGGCACCCGGGACGAGGCCGGGGCCGAGGCGTTCCGCGCCTTCGTGGCGCAGCTCGGTGAGCGGAATCCGGGGCTGCCGGTCGGCGGCGGCTTCATAGAGCTGTCGCCGCCGCCGCTGGCGGACGCCGTGGCCGAGCTGGTGGAGGATGGCGTCCGCCGCTTCGCCGCCGTGCCGCTCGTGCTCGTGTCGGCCGGACACGCGAAGGGCGACATCCCGGCCGCCCTGGCCCGCGAGGAGCAGCGGCACCCGGGCACCTCCTACGCGTACGGGCGGCCGCTCGGCCCGCATCCGGGGCTGCTGGCGGTGCTGGAGCGGCGCCTGGACGAGGTGGTCGGCCTGTCCGAGCGCGAGGACACCACGGTGCTCCTGGTCGGCCGTGGCTCGACCGACCCGGACGCCAACGCCGAGGTCTGCAAGGTCGCCAGGCTGCTGTGGGAGGGCCGGGGCTACGCGGGCGTGGAGACCGCCTTCGTGTCGCTGGCGGCGCCGGACGTGCCGTCGGGGCTCGACCGGTGCGCGAAGCTGGGGGCCAGGCGGATCGTGGTGCTGCCGTACTTCCTGTTCACCGGGATCCTGCCGGAGCGCGTACGCCAGCAGGCGGAGGGCTGGGGAGCGGCACACCCGGAGGTCGAGCTGCGGCAGGCCGATGTCATCGGGCCGGAGCCGGAGTTGGCGGAGCTGGTGATGGAGCGGTACCGGGAGACCCTCAAGGGCGACCTGCGGATGAACTGCGACACCTGCGTGTACCGCATCAAGCTGCCGGGGTTCGAGGACCGGGTCGGCTCGCCGCAGCAGCCGCACCACCACCCGGACGACCCGTCGCACTCCCACGGCCATCACCACCACGACCATGCCCACTGACGGCTACGACCTGCGCCACCACGGGGACCAGGAGGTCGGCGACGGCCTCGTCGACCTCGCCGTCAACGTCCGCACCGGCACTCCCCCGCCGTGGCTGAAGGAGCGCATCGCCGCGTCCCTCGACGGGCTCGCCGCCTACCCCGACGGCCGGGCGGCGCGCGACGCGGTGGCCGTACGGCACGGCCGGCCGGCCGGCGAGGTGCTGCTGACGGCGGGCGCGGCGGAGGCGTTCGTCCTGCTCGCCCGGGCGTTGTCGCCGCGCCGGGCGGTCGTGGTGCACCCGCAGTTCACCGAGCCGGAGGCGGCGCTGCGGGACGCCGGGCATGCGGTCGAGCGGGTGCTGCTCAGCGGCTCCGACGGCTTCCGGCTCGACCCGGCGCTGGTTCCCGATGACGCCGACCTGGTCGTCATCGGCAACCCGACCAACCCGACGTCCGTACTGCACCCGGCCGCGGACATCGCCGCGCTGGCCCGCCCGGGCCGGACCCTGGTGGTCGACGAGGCCTTCATGGACGCGGTCCCGGGCGAGTCCGAGTCCCTGGCCGGGCGGCGCGATCTGCCCGGGCTGGTGGTGCTGCGCAGCCTCACCAAGACCTGGGGGCTGGCGGGGCTGCGGATCGGCTATGTGCTGGCGGACCCGGCGCGCATCGGTGAGTTGGAGCGCGCCCAGCCGCTGTGGGCGGTGTCCACGCCGGGGTTGACGGCCATCTCGGCGTGCGTGGAGCCAGCCGCGCTGGCCGAGGCGGCGGAGGCGGCGCTGCGGATCGCGGCCGACCGCGACCATCTCGCCGCCCGGCTGAGGGAGTTCGCGGGGCTGAAGATCGCGGGCGACGCGCCCGCGGGGCCGTTCCTGCTGATACGGCTGCCGGGTGCGGACGTCGTACGCGAGCGACTGCGCGACCTCGGCTTCGCGGTGCGGCGGGCCGATACGTTCCCGGGTCTGGGCCCGGAATGGCTGCGGGTCGCGGTGCGGGACCGGGACACCACGGACCGGTTCGCGGAGGCGCTGGGCAAGGCACTGGCGGGCTGAACGCCCGTCGCCCAGGCAGAGGTGGAGGACGGCGCCGGACACGTCGCCGCCCTCCACGTTTCCCCCGGTCCCCCCGTCCCCCCGGTCCCCCCGTCCCCCCGGGGCCCGGGTCAGTCCCGGACGTTCACCGTGGCCGGCTTGCGGCGGCGGGCGGCGTAGACCACGGCGCCGCCGACGGCGAGCAGGCCGGCCGCGCCCGCTGCGAGGTACGGGGTGGCGGAGCCGCCGCCGGTCTCGGCGAGGTTCTGTTCACTGGTGGCGACGTTCTGGGCCTCGGCTTTGGTTCCCGAGCCGGTGCCGGTGCCTGTTCCGCTGCCGGTTCCCGTACTGGGGCCGGGATCGGAGCCGCCGCCTGACGAACTGCCGTCCTTCGGCGACTCGCAGGTCGCCTTGGCCAGCGTGACCGTCCCGTTCACCTCGGCCACGTTCAGGTTGAGCGGGTTGACCGACACCGTCAGTTCGAGCGCGGTGGCCGCCGCCGTACGCGAGGTCACCTCCCGCTTCGACAGCTCCAGCCGGACCTCGCCGACCCCCGGCACCGTGACCTTGGTCGTACCGCCCGTGCTGACCGTCACCTTCTTGCCGAGGACGACGACGTGTCCCAGCAGATTCGACTCGGCCGTCGGCTGCTTGCCGGCCTCGCAGGTGGCCTTGGACGTCACCGTCCCGACCTTGATCAGGCCGATCAACGGCAGGCCCGGGACATGGACCTGCGCATTGACCAGATTCACATATCCCTCGGCCTTGTGCTTGTCCGCCGTGGCCCGCGCGGTGGCGACGTCGGCGCGCAGGACGCTGAACGGCCTGCCGCCGCCGACCCCGTCGAGCTTGGCGGTCAGGGCGGTCTGGCCGGCGTCGGCGGGCGCGTGCACATCGTTGAGCGAGAGATTCAACGGCACGTCGACCGTCTTGTTGAGCAGCGACACATCGAGCCCGGTCCGCAGGACAACGGCCGTGGCCTTTCCGTGGCTGCTCGTGTTCTCCGTCGCATGCGCGGCGGCCGCGGGCGCCAGAGCGAGCGTGCCTGCCGCGAGTGCGACGACGGGCATGCTGAAGGCAGTGCTGGACAAGGTGGAAAACCCCCAACTGGCATGGGTCGTCGACGCCTGCTGATGGGGACAGCGCGTTCGCGACGACCTTGACGCACGTAATGATTTACGTACTGAGAGTGAACTGGCGACTACCTGAAGCCAGTTCACTCCAAAGGGTGGTTTTCGCCCGCATATTCGAACCTTTCGGCACGCCCATTCCCATCCGTCACCCGTTCAACGGGATGACGCCTCCCACCTCCCTTGACGCGCCGTGGCGCACACGGTGGTCAGCAACGAGCGCCCCGCACTCCGGGTCACGCAGCGTCAACTCGCGTACTCCCTCGCATAGGCGATCAGCGTCGGGAAGTCGATCGCACCGGGATCCCCATGGAGGTTCTCGGGGACATGGCAGTGCCCGCACACCCCCTTGAAGCCGTTCCACACCCGCCCCGACATCCGCTCCCCGTTGTGGCTCCCGTACGACTCGGGATAGGGCTTCCACACCTTGGGCCCGCTCAGCGGCACGTCGTGCTCCTCGCTCATCCAGGCCAGGAACCGCGCCAGTTCCCGCAGGGCCCAGTCCGGCGCCTCCGGCCAGTAGAGGTGCGGGCTGCTCCCCCACCGGTGATGCCGGTCTGGATCGCAGGTGCCCACCAGCTCGACCTGGCAGACGTTGAGCGTGTTGGTCTCCACGCCGCCCGGCAGGTTGACCAGCGCACGCGACGAGATGTCGATGTCGAAGTGCTGGTACCACTTCAGCTTCTCCGCACCGAAGTCCGGGACCGCCGTCAGATTGGGCGCGTTGCTGCCGCCGTCGTACGACGGGACGGTCCGGCCCTCGGTGGTGTGGAGGACGACGACGTTGACCTCCATGGCGTCGCCGCCGAAGTCGTCCTGGTACCAGTAACGCAGCGATGCGCCCGGGAACTTCTGTGGTCCTCGCCTGGTCATGGCTGTTCCCCGTCCTGTGTGCTTATCGACCGGTTGCTTCCGATGTCAGCACGGACGGGGCAAGCGGATCCGCCGGTTCCGCCGGGGATCACCCGAATTGGGGTTCTGATTCCTGATCTGTTCCGACCGCGTCGTACCTACCCGACCACCCGGCCCCGCAGGACGACCCGGCGCGGGGCGGCCAGGACGCGTACGTCCTCGCGGGGGTCGGAGGGAAGGACGACGAGGTCGGCGGAGGCGCCTTCGGTGAGGGAGGGGCGGCCGAGCCATTCCCGCGCTCCCCAGGTGGCGGCCGAGAGGGCGGCGGTCGGCGGGAGGCCGGCGCGGACGAGCTCGGCGACCTCGTCGGGGATGAGGCCGTGGGCGAGGGAGCCGCCGGCGTCGGTGCCCGCGAAGACGGGGATGCCGGCGTCGTAGGCGGACCGGACGGTGTCGTAGCGGCGGGCGTGGAGGCGCCGCATGTGGTCGGCCCAGCGGGGGAACCTGGCGTCGGCGGGAGCCGCGAGCTGCGGGAAGGTGGCGATGTTGACCAGGGTGGGCACGATGGCGACGCCACGCTCGACGAAGAGCGGGATGGTGTCGTCGGTGAGGCCGGTGGCGTGCTCGATGCAGTCGATGCCGGCCTCGACCAGGTCCGGGAGGGAGTCCTCGGCGAAGCAGTGCGCGGTGACCCGGGCGCCCTCCTCGTGGGCGGCGGCGATCGCGGCCTCGACGGCGCCGCGCGGCCAGCAGGCGGTCAGATCGCCGGCCTCGCGGTCGATCCAGTCGCCGACCAGCTTGACCCAGCCGTCGCCGCGCCGGGCCTCCTGGCGGACGTAGGCGACCAGGTCCTCGGGCTCGATCTCCCAGGCGAAGTCGCGGATGTAGCGGCGGGTACGGGCGATGTGGCGGCCGGCGCGGATGATCCGGGGCAGGTCCTCGCGGTCGTCGACCCAGCGGGTGTCGGAGGGCGACCCGGCGTCGCGGAGGAGGAGGGTGCCGGCGTCCCGGTCGGTGAGGGCCTGCTTCTCGGAGGTGGCCGCGTCGACGGCGCCGTGGTGGCCGAGGCCGACATGGCAGTGGGCGTCGACCAGGCCGGGCAGGACCCAGCCGTCGACGGTCACCACGTCGTGGGTACCGGTCGGCCGGTCGTAGCTGATCCGGCCGCCGACCACCCACAGCTCGTCCCGTACGTCCCGGTCGTCGGGGCCGGTGAGGACCCGGCCCCGGATGTGCAGCACCTCGCGTTCTCCCATGCCATGCACTCTACGAGGTCTCGGTCACCCTCGGCCCATGGCACATCCCCTCGCAGTGGGGTCGACGCGGCGGCGATCGTGGGCGGCGCACTTGCCGCCGCTCCGGCGGTCCCGCTGGTCACCGGGGGCGCCCCGGAGGGCTGATTCCCGCACCGGCGCACGGCGGAATTGCCGCCCGCTGTCCGATCCGTTGGCATGGGGGGCCAGAGCTACGTGATCCGACAGCGGGCGGCGGCGGGACGTGAGAGGGGCCATTCTCCGAGTCCCACACAGTGGTTGCCGCCGGCGGCGGATAGGTTGCCGAGGATTCCGAAGTTTTTTTGGCCGGGCGTATTTGTTCGGTTTTGCGCGAGGTGGGTCGAACAACTCCCGTTGCGCTGCTACGCTCACGCATCTCGCCGGGATCCAGGCGACGACGCACGGGGGCCACCGGTAGCGATCAGGGGGAGAGGTCACCGTGGGCACAGCCGTCGACGATGTCGCCGCTGCCGAGTTTCATGAGTTCTTTGAGCGGTATCACGCCGAACTCGCACGTCTGGCCTACCTGTTGACCGGTGACCCGGACGCGGCTGACGACCTGGCGGCGGACGCGCTGGTCGCGATGTGGCACCAGTGGGACCGGGTGCGGGCGGCCGACCATCCGGGGGCGTACGCGCGTGGCGTGGTGACGAATCTGGCCCGCTCCCGCATACGGAGCCTGGTTCGGGAGCGCAGACGAATCGCCCTGTTCTGGGGGCAGCGCAGTGAGCGCGTCGACGACCCGGATGTGCCGGCGGTGCTGGATGTACGGGAGGCGCTGCGGCGGTTGCCCTTCCGGAAGCGCGCCTGTGTGGTGCTGCGACACGCCTTCGACCTGTCGGAGAAGGAGACCGCGCTCACGCTGGGAATCTCGGTCGGTACCGTGAAGAGCCAGACCTCGCGGGGCATCGCGGAGTTGGAGAAGCTGCTCGGGCCGGCGAATGCCGTACGGGTACTCGGCCCCCCGCGCGGTCACGGCGAAACGGCGGCAGCCGCCGGACACGTGGGACGGAGGACCTGATGGCGCGCCGGTACGACGACAAGAGCGGGCGGCACCCTGAGGTGCTGAGCGACCTGCGGACGCAGTTGGAGCGGGCGGCGCAGGAGCACCGCCCCGACCGGGAGCGGATCCTGGCCCGCGTGGAGCGCGGGATGTCCGAGCAGGACCTGGACGGGCGGCGCGGGCACCGTTCGCGGTCCGGACCGGCGCCCTGGGCGCGGGTGGTGGGCGTGACGGCCGGACTGGTCGGCGCGTTCGGCATCGGCGGCCTCGCCGTGGGTCTCACGGTGAACGCCGGCGACTCCCAGCCGCAGACCGTGGTGACCTCCCCCGGCCCCGCCGCGCCCCCGGACGTGCCGACGCCGACGGTCTCGCCGACCCACCGGCCGGTCGTACCGCCGTCCGGCACCACGGGCGGCGGCAGCGGCTCGGCGACCGGGAAGGCCTCGGGCGGCGCGTCGTCGTCGTCGAGTGGTACGCCGACCACCTCGCCCGACACGAAGCGCGGCAACCATCCGCAGGACGGCTATCTCTGGTCGGACGGCTCGATCGACTCGGGCAGCAACGACTTCTGGGCGCAGAGCGACGTCACGATCAAGAACGCCGAGCCGCTGACGAAGTTGACGGTCGAACTGCGCGTGGTGAAGTCGGACGGCGTCGCCAGCACCGGTTCGTGGTCGACGGTCTCCTCCGACGACTACGACGTCACCGTCACGGAGGAGGACGGCGCCGTGGTCTACCGCTGGACGCTCAAGTCCGGCAGGACGCTGCCGGCCGGCACCCAGATCTTCGCCGGCCAGTACAACCACGCGCAGGGCGGCCGTGACGCCGGCGGCGACCTCTACGCGGCGCAGGGCGACGGCTCCGGTGGCGCGGTGGAAGTCCGCGGCGACTTCTACTGAGCCGTTGCGGGCGGTTGTTTCTTGCTATTCCGACGGGTTCCGACGGGACCACCTTTCCCGGAATTGCCAGTGAATTCCCGGAAATTGTCTCCGAATATTCCTCCGTCACGCTCCTGCCCACTCGATCACCGGCCAAACGCCAAGATTTCGTGAACGTCTCACGGTGATTTCCGCTGTGTGACCGACCCCACATCCGGCCCGTTCTGTCCAGTATTGTGATGACAAATACCCCCAACCCTCGATCACCCTCACGCACGCGTGATAACGGATGAAGCCCGCCGCGTAAAGGCCATTGCCCCGTGCAATTCCCATTTCCACTCGGTAGCTTCGTGCCGCATGACCGCCGCAACGCAATTGCTGCTCGACATCCCGGATATCGGGGACGGTGCCGCGCTCTGGCGTATCGCCCGCGATTCGGACGCTCTCGACCTCAACTCCTCGTACAGCTATCTCCTCTGGTGCCGCGACTTCGCCCGCACCTCGGTGGTGGCGCGCGGGGACGGCGGCGAGCCGGTGGGCTTCGCGACCGGCTACGTACGGCCCGACCGGCCGGAGACGCTGGTGGTGTGGCAGGTCGCGGTGGACCGCGCGCACCGGGGCCGGGGGCTGGCCGGCGCGATGCTGGACGACCTGGCTCAGCGCGTGGCCGCGGAGGGCGTACGGGGCGTCGAGACGACGATCACGCCGGACAACGAGGCCTCGCACCGCCTGTTCATGTCCTTCGGCGAGCGGCACGGCGCCCGCGTTGAGCGCGAAGTGCTGTTCGACGGAGCCCTGTTCCCCGACGGCCACGAGGCCGAGGTGCTGTACCGCATCGGCCCGATCGCCTGACTCTCCCCGATCCCCCCGCACACGCACACGCACCACGTAAGGACCAGGAATGACCATCACCCCGCCCGCCATGACCGTTTTCGAGACCCTGGAGTCCGAGGTACGCAGCTACTGCCGTGGCTGGCCTGCCGTGTTCGACCGCGCGCAGGGCAGCCGGATGTACGACGAGGACGGCCACGGCTACCTGGACTTCTTCTCCGGCGCCGGAGCGCTCAACTACGGGCACAACAACCCGGTCCTCAAACGCGCGCTGCTGGACTATCTGGAGCGCGACGGCGTCACCCACGGCCTGGACATGGGTACCACCGCCAAGCGGGCCTTCCTGGAGCGCTTCCGGGACCTGGTGCTGCGTCCGCGCGGCCTGGACTACAAGGTGATGTTCCCCGGCCCCACCGGCACCAACGCCGTGGAAGCCGCGCTGAAGCTGGCCCGCAAGGTCAAGGGCCGGGAGTCGGTCGTGTCCTTCACCAACGCCTTCCACGGCATGTCGCTGGGCTCGCTCGCCGTCACCGGCAACTCGATGAAGCGGGCGGGCGCGGGCATCCCCCTCGTCCATGGCACACCGATGCCGTTCGACAACTACTTCGCGGGCCGCGTCCCGGACTTCCTGTGGTTCGAACGGCTGTTGGAGGACCAGGGATCGGGCCTCAACAAGCCCGCCGCCGTGATCGTCGAGACCATCCAGGGCGAGGGCGGCATCAACGTCGCCCGCCCGGAGTGGCTGCGCGGCCTGGCCGACCTGTGCAAGCGGCGCGACATGCTGCTGATCGTCGACGACATCCAGATGGGCTGCGGCCGCACGGGGACCTTCTTCTCGTTCGAGGAGGCCGGGATCGTCCCCGACATCGTCACCCTCTCCAAGTCCATCGGCGGCTACGGCATGCCGATGTCGCTGACCCTCTTCAAGCCCGAGCTCGACATCTGGGAGCCCGGCGAGCACAACGGCACCTTCCGGGGCAACAACCCGGCCTTCGTCACCGCGACCGCCGCACTGGACACGTACTGGGCCGACAGCGGCATGGAGAAGCAGACCATCGCGCGCGGCGAGCAGATCGAGGCGGCCCTGCGGCAGATCTGCGACGAGCATTCCCGCGCCGGCGCCGAGTACCGCGGCCGCGGCATGGTCTGGGGGCTGGAGTTCACCGACACCGGCCGCGCCGACCGGGTCTGCGCCCGCGCCTTCGAACTCGGCCTGCTCGTCGAGACCTCGGGCCCGCGGAGCGAGGTCGTCAAGCTGCTGCCCGCCCTGACCATCACCCCCGAAGAGCTGGACGAGGGACTGCGTACCCTCGCCCGGGCCATCCGCGAGACCGCGTAAGGAAGAGAACGCAGAGATGATCGTCCGTTCCCTGAAGGACATCGAAGGCACCGACCGCGACATCGCCGCCGAGAGCGGCACCTGGCGCAGCAAGCGCATCGTCCTGGCCCGTGAGGGCGTCGGCTTCTCCGTGCACGAGACCGTGATGTACGCGGGCACCGAGACCTCCATGTGGTACGCGAACCACATCGAGGCCGTCCTCTGCGTCGAGGGCGAGGGCGAACTGACCAACGACGAGACCGGCGAGACGCACTGGATCTCCCCCGGCACGCTCTATCTCCTCGACGGCCACGAGCGGCACACGATGCGACCGAAGACCGATCTGCGCTTCGTCTGCGTCTTCAACCCGCCGGTCACCGGCCGCGAGGAGCACGACGAGAACGGTGTCTACCCCCTGCTGACGGAAGGAGTCTGAGATGACGACGACGATGACGACACAGCCGGCCGACCTGTACCCGACCCGGGGCGCCACCGAGCTGGTGAGCCCGCGCCAGGACCCCGTCGTCTGGGGCGAGTCCGCGGCGGCCGACCTGCGCGGCTACGAGCGGGACGGCTTCCTGACGGTCGACCAGCTGATCACGCCGACCGAGGTGAAGACCTACCGCGCCGAGCTCGACCGGCTGCTCGCCGATCCCGCCGTGCGGGCCGACGAGCGGGCGGTCATCGAGCCGAAGTCCCAGGAGATCCGCTCCGTCTTCGAGGTGCACAGGCTCAGCGAGGTCTTCGCCGGACTCGTCCGCGACCCCCGCCTGCTGGACTACGCCCGCCGGATCCTCGGCTCCGACGTCTACGTCCACCAGAGCCGCGTCAACGTCAAGCCGGGCTTCGGCGCCTCCGGCTTCTACTGGCACTCGGACTTCGAGACCTGGCACGCCGAGGACGGCCTGCCCCGGATGCGTACGGTCTCCGTCTCCGTGGCCCTGACGGAGAACCACGCCACCAACGGCGGCCTGATGATCATGCCCGGCTCGCACCGCACCTTCCTCGGCTGCGCCGGCGAGACCCCCGCCGACAACTACCGGCAGTCCCTGAAGATGCAGGAGGCCGGCACGCCCTCCGACGCCGCGCTCACGGAGCTGGCCGCGCGGCACGGCATCAAGCTCTTCACCGGGCCCGCCGGCTCGGCGACCTGGTTCGACTGCAACTGCATGCACGGGTCCGGCGACAACATCACGCCGTTCCCGCGCAGCAATGTCTTCATCGTCTTCAACAGCGTGGAGAACGCCGCAGTAGAGCCCTACGCCGCCCCGGTGCGCCGACCGGAGTTCATCGGCGCCCGCGACTTCAGGCCCCTTTTTTAGCGGCGAGTTCGCCTCCGCTTTTTTAGAGGCGAGTTCGCCTCCGCTGCGCTGAGCCACTGTCGACAGTCGATCGTGCTCGCCCGCTCGTTCCTCGCGGACTGCGCGCGTTCTCCTTTTCGACAGCGGCCGCTCCGCTTTGGCTCACTCGCCGACCCGGAACCGCAGATCCCGGGTGACCGGAGCCGTCAGGCTCCGGTCACCCCTTGGTCACGCCTCGCGGTGGCCGTCCACCCGGCGCGGCAGGCCCAGCGGGTTGTCGTCGCGCAGCTCGGCCGGGAGGAGGGCCGCGGGGGCGTCCTGGTAGACGACGGGGCGGAGCCAGCGCTCGATGGCGGTGCCGCCGACGGAGGTGGAGGTGGAGGTGGTGGCGGGGTAGGGGCCGCCGTGGTGCATGGCGGGGGCGACGGCGACGCCGGTGGGCCAGCCGTTGACGACGACGCGGCCGGCGAGGGGGGTGAGGCGGGCGAGGAGGTCGGCGCCGGGGCCGTCGCCGGAGGCCTCGGCCTCGCTGATGTGGGCGGTGGCGGTGAGATTGCCGGGGAGGCGGCCGAGGACGGCCTCGACCTCGCCGGGGGTGGCGTAGCGGGCCACGACGGTGACGGGGCCGAAGCACTCCTCCAGGAGAGTGTCGTAGTCGCCCGCCTCGGCAAGCCGGGCCGCCGGTACGGAGACGAAGCCGGGGCGTACCAGGTGCTCGCCGCCGTCGCCGGGCTCGACGGGGGCCTGGACGCCGGGGAGTTCGGCGCGTTCGCGGACGCCGGCGATGAAGTTGTCCCGCATGCGGGCGTCGAGGAGGGTGCCGGCGGGGGTGTCGGAGACGGCGCCGGTGAGGGACTTGAGCAGCCGGTCGCCCGCCTCGCCCTCCGGGGCGAGGACCAGGCCGGGCTTGACGCAGAACTGGCCGACGCCGAGGGTCAGGGATCCGGCGAGGCCGGCGCCGATCTGTTCGGCGCGCTCCTCGGCGGCGGCCTCGGTGATCACCACCGGGTTGAGGGAGCCCAGTTCGCCGTGGAAGGGGATCGGGACGGGCCGTGCGGCGGCCGCGTCGAACAGCGCCCGGCCGCCCCGTACGGAGCCGGTGAAGCCCGCCGCCGAGACCAGCGGGTGCTTGACCAGCTCGACGCCGGCCTCGAAGCCGTGCACGACCGCGACGACGTCCGCCGGGAGGCCGACCGCGACAGCGGCGCGCCGCAGCGCGTCGGCGCACAGCTCGGAGGTGGCCGGGTGGTCGGGGTGGGCCTTGACGACGACCGGGCAGCCGGCCGCCAGGGCGCTCGCCGTGTCGCCGCCGGGGACGGAGAAGGCGAGCGGGAAGTTGCTGGCCGAGTAGACGGCGACGACGCCCAGCGGGATCTTGTAGCGCCGCAGGTCGGGGCGCGGGGGCGCCAGCGACGCGTCGGCGTGGTCGATGATCACGTCGAGGAAGGCGCCCTCGTCCACGATGTCGGCGAAGGCCCGCAACTGGTAGGTGGTGCGGCCGAGTTCGCCGGTGAGCCGGCCGGGGCCGAGGGCGGTCTCGGCGTCGGCGGCCTCCAGGATGCGGGGGCCGGCCTCTTCCAGGAACTCGGCGGCGGTGCGCAGCAGCCGGGCGCGTACGGTCCGGTCGGCCAGCGCCGGGGCGGCGGCGGCCGCCGCCCGTACGACCGTGTCGATCTCCTCGGCGGTAGCTTCTACAGCGACCTGCTCCCGCTGCTTCCCGGTACGGGGATCTACGCTCCACACTGGTACAGCCATCGCGGGTGCCTCCACCTTATACTTCGTTCGATATACTGAACAGCGTCTGTAACCGTGAACTATGCTCGGGAGCCTACTTCCGGGCATCCCGGCCGAACAAGAGGGGTCGACCGATGGCTGCTGGTGACGCCGGAGCGCAGGTCAAGTCGGCGGTCCGTACCGTGGAGCTGCTGGAGTTCTTCGCCGGGAGCCCCGGCATGCACAGCCTTGCCGCCGTGCAGGAGGCGGTCGGGTACCCCAAGTCCAGCCTCTACATGCTGCTGCGCACCCTCGTCGAGCTCGGCTGGATCGAGACCGACGCCACCGGCACGCGCTACGGGATCGGCGTACGGGCCCTGCTCGTCGGCACCTCGTACATCGACGGCGACGAGGTGGTCGCGGCCGCCCGCCCGGCCCTCGACCGGCTCTCGGACGACACCAGCGAGACCATCCACCTCGCCCGCCTCGACGGCACCAACGTGGTCTACCTCGCCACCCGCCAGTCCCAGCACTATCTGCGGCCCTTCACCCGCGTCGGCCGCCGCCTCCCCGCCCACTCGACCTCCCTGGGCAAGGCGTTGCTCGCGACGTACTCCGACGAGCAGGTCCGCAAGCTGCTGCCGGAGACCCTGGACCCGCTGACCGAGCACACCCACACCGACCGCGAGAAGCTCATCCTCGAACTCCAGCAGATCCGCGAGCAGGGCTACGCGATCGACCGCGAGGAGAACACCCTCGGCCTGCGCTGTTACGGCGTCGCGATCCCCTACCGCACCCCCGCCCGGGACGCCATCAGCTGCTCGGTGCCGGTGGCCCGGCTGACCCCGGCACACGAGCAGATGATCAAGGACGCGCTCTTCGACGCCCGCGACCGGCTGACGCTGGCCACGCGGCGGCTCTGACGCCTCAGCTCTGACGCCGCGACTCTGACGCCTCAGCGGTGGCCGAACCACCTCATCGCCGGCAGCGCCCTGTCGGCGTAGTCGAACAGCGCCTGGTTCTCCCACGCGTCGCCCGATGACGGGTCGGCGGGGTCCCAGCCGTTGCCGGTGACGGCGGTCCAGGTCGGCTCCCAGTAGAAGACGCCCAGGCCCAGGCCCTTCGGGACGGCCTCGACGACGTTCATGATGTCCCGCAGGTTCGCCGCCTGCCCGGCGGGAGTGGCCGGGTAGCCGGAGACGAGCTGCGAGGAGGTCGCGATGTTGTTCTCCAGGGCGTCGTCGTTGTCGAGGGTGAAGGCGTAGGCGGTCTCGGCGACGAAGACCGGCTTGCCGTAGCGGGAGGCCATGTCGTCGAGGGTGGCCTGCAAATCGTTCAGCGCACCGTGCCAGTAGCTGTAGTACGACAGGCCGATGACGTCGAAGGGCACCTCGTACGAGACGACGTTGTCGAAGAACCAGCGGGCGCCCCCGTCGTCCCCGGCGTTGGCCAGGTGGAGGGCGACCTTGGTGGAGCGGCTGACCGCCTTGGCCGCCTCGGCGCCGGAGGTGAGCAGGGCGGCGAGGCCGGGCCAGTTGTCCCAGCGGCCGTCGGGCCAGAGGAGGCCGCCGTTGATCTCGTTGCCGATCTGCACCATGTCGGCGGTGGTGCCCTGCGCCTTGAGTGCGTGCAGGACGTCGTACGTGTGGTGGTAGACGTCGGCCTTGAGCTGGGCGAAGGTGTCGGAGGCCCAGGCGGCGGGCTTGTTCTGCTTGCCGGGGTCGGCCCAGGCGTCCGAGTAGTGGAAGTCGATCAGCAGGCCCATGCCGAGACGCTTGGCGCGCTTGGCCATGGTCAGGACGTGGGCCTTGTCGTTGTAGCCGTCGGCCGGGTCGACCCACACCTTGAGGCGGGCGTAGTTCATCCCGGCGGAGCCCAGGATGGTCAGCGCGTCGCCGGCGGTTCCGTTGCCGTACCGGTAGACACCGCCGTAGTCCTCGGTCTTCGCCAGGGTGGAGACATCGGCGCCCTTGACAGCGAGGCCCGTCAGGCCCGGGGTCAGGGTGACGTCGTCGACGTTGATCCAGTTGCCCGCGTCGGCGTCGGAGACGATGCCCACGGTGAGCCGGTGGCCGGTCACCTTGACGGAGGTGACGAGCCGGACCCAGCCGCCGTTGGGGGTGGGCGGCAGGTCGGTGCGCTCCTCGCGGCCCCCGGAGCCCTTCAGTACCAGGTAGGCGGACTTCTGGCCGCCGGAGGAGCGGACCCAGGCGGTGAGGGTGTGGTGGCCGTTCGCCAGGCCGGTCAGCCGCTGGTACGTCTCGACCTGGTAGGCGGCCGGCGACCAGTGCGTGAGCCGGTACGAGCCGGAGTGACCGCCGGCCTCGGTGTAGGAGGCGTTGTCCTGGCCCGGGGCGTTCCGGGTGCTCCAGCCCGCGGGGGTCGCGGTGCCGGTGCCGTCGGCCTCGAAGTCGCCGTTGGCGAGCGAGTTGGTGGCGGCGTAGGCGGACTGGGCGGGCAGTGCGGTGACTCCGGCCGCTATGAGCGGCACCGCGAGGGAGCCGGTCAGGATCGTACGTCTCGAAGGGCTCGAAGGGCTCGAAGGGCTCGAAGGGCTTGAGGGGCTAGAGGGTCTTGAGGGGAGCATCGACGTCGTCCGTTCAACAGGGGAGTGAGGATCGGTGGTTGGGGGCGGGGCGGCGCCGCGGCCCCCGAGCTGCGCGGCGCCGCCGGTCGGTGTCAGCGGTGGCCGAACCAGCTCATCGCCGACGTCGCCTTGTCGCTGTAGTCGAACAGCGCCTGGTTCTCCCAGCCGTTGCCCGAGGTCGAGTCCGTGGGATCCCAGCCGTTGCCGGTGACGGCGGTCCAGGTGGCCTCCCAGTAGAAGACCCCGAGGCCACGGCCGTTGGGGACGGCCTCCACGATGTTCATCACGTCGCGGAACCACGCCGCCTGGCCCGCCTGCGTGGCCGGGTAGCCGGAGACCAACTCGCCGCTGGTGTCGATGATGTTGGTGAACGAGTCGTCGCTGTCGAGCCGGAAGGGATAGGCCGTCTCGGCGATGAAGACCGGCTTGCCGTAGCGGGACGCGACGTCGTCGAGAGTGGTCTGCGCCGCGGCGAGCGATCCGTGCCAGTAGCCGTAGTACGACAGGCCGATCACGTCGTAGTTGATCCCGTACGTGGCCGCGTTGTCGAACCACCAGCGGACGGTGGAGTCGTCACCGGCGTTGGCCAGATGCAGCGCGACCAGGGTGCTGGAGGAGACCGCCTTCGCCGCGCTGTAGCCGGAGTTGATCAACCCGGCGAGCTGCGACCAGTTGTCGGTCGACCCCTCGGACCAGAGCATGCCGGCGTTGATCTCATTGCCGATCTGCACCATGTCGGCTGTCGTGCCCTGCGCCTTGAGGGCGTTGAGGACGTCGTACGTGTGGTTGTAGACGTCGGTCTTCAGCTGGCTGTACGTATGGCCGGACCAGGCGGCCGGCTTGGTCTGCGCGCCGGGGTCGGCCCAGATGTCGGAGTAGTGGAAGTCGACAAGGAGCTTCATGCCCTGGGCCTTGATGCGCGTGGCCATGGCCAGGACCCGGGCCTTGTTGTTGTAGCCGTCGGCCGGATTGACCCACACCTTGAGGCGGGCGTAGTTCATGCCGGCGGACTTCAGGATGGCGAGCGCGTCGCCGGTGGTGCCGGAGCTGGTCTTGTAGACGCCGCCCTTCGCCTCGCTCTTGGCGAGGGAGGAGATGTCGGCGCCCTTGATGCTGAGGCCCGTCGAGCCGGAGGCGAAGGTCAGGTCGTCGACGTTGAGCCAGTTGCCCGCGTTGGCATCGGAGTTGATGCTGATCGTGCACTGGTTGTTCGTCACCGCGATCGAGGTGACGATCCGCACCCACGAGCTCGCGCTCACCGGCAGGTCCGTGCGCTGCTCGCTGCTGCCGCAGCTCTTGAGGGCCAGGTAGGCGGAGTTCTGGCCGCCGCCCGAACGCACCCAGGCGGTGAGTGTGTACGTGCCGTTCGTCAGCCCCGACAGGTACTGGTACGTCTCCACCTTGTACGCGGACGAGGACCAGTGCGTCAGCCGGTACGAGCCGGAGTGGCCGCCCGACTCGGTGTACGAGGCGCTGTTCTGGCCGGCGGCCGAGTAGGTGGACCAGCCGGTCGGAGTGGCGGTCGCGGCACCGTTGGACTCGAATCCGCCGTTGGTGAGCGTACTGGCGGCTGCCGCCGGCTGGGCCGGGGCGAGGGTGAGCCCGATGGCGGCGATCACGGGTATCGCCAGGGCGCGGGCCAGCGCGCGCGTGAGCGTGCGTCTCGCGTGGAACATCGTTGTCCCTTCGATGAACCTATGGGTGGGGTGGGGCGGCGCCGTCCCCTCCGCGTACGCGAAGACGCCGCCCCGGCCGGCCGGCTGACCTCCCGGGTCAGGCGGCCGGAGTCAGTAGGGCCCTAGCTGTCCGCGCGCACCACGCGGACCGAGCCCGGCGGCACCGCCAGCACGCCGGCCGCCCGCTCGCCGGTGAGCACTTCGGTGCCGGCGGCACTGAGCGGGACCTTGACCTCGGTGGCGGTGTGGTTGATCACGAAGACGTACGAGCCGTGCTCTCCGGTGCGCCGCACCACCTCGACGTCGCGCGGCAGGTCGTCGCGGGGGCTGATCCCGGCGTCGGCGGCTGCGGCGGCGAGCACGGTGTCGAGGGCTTCGGGGGCGAGCCGGGTGGAGATGTACCAGGCGGTGCCCTGGCCCAGCTCGTACCGGGTGACGGCCGGGCCTCCGGCGGCGGGGCCGTCGGCGTAGGTCCAGACGGCATCGGCGCCACGGGGGACGACGAACTCCGTCCAGACGTCGGCCGGCAGTTCGGAGCCGTCGGCCGCCTCGATGCGGACCTGCTCACCGGCGAGCAGCGGCGACCACTCCTCCACGGTCAGCCCGAGCACCTCGCGCAGGGCGCCGGGGTAGGCGCCGGGGTGGACGGTGTCGTGCTCGTCGACGATGCCGGAGAAGTACGAGACGACGAGGGTGCCGCCGCCCTCGACGTAGGCACGCAGCTTCTGGCCGACGGCCTCGGTGGCGAGGTAGAGCGCGGGCACGACGACCAGGGGGTAACCGGACAGGTCGGCTTCGGGGTGGGCGAAGTCGAGGGTGAGGTGCCGGTCGTAGAGCGCCTCGTAGAAGCTGTCGGCGCGCTCGCGGGCGTCGTGGTCGACGCTGGGCCGCCAGTCCAGCGACTGCGCCCACCAGGACTGCCAGTCCCAGAGCATGGCGGCGTCGGCGACGGTGCGGCTGCCGTGGACGTCGGCGAGCGCGCCGATGTCCGCGCCGAGGGCGACCACCTCGTGCCAGACGCGGCTGTCGGTGCCTGCCTGCGGAAGCATCGCGGAGTGGTACTTCTCGGCCCCGTACCGGGACTGCCGCCACTGGAAGAACATCGCGCCCTCCGATCCGCGGGCCACGTGCGCCAGGCTGTTGCGGGCCATCTCGCCGGGGCGCTTGGCGGGGTTGCGGGGCTGCCAGTTGATGCCGCTGGGCGAGTGCTCCAGCAGCAGCCAGGGGCCGCCGCCGGCGACCGAGCGGCTGAGGTCGGCGGCCATGGCGAGGTTGACGTGGGTGCGGCGGCCGTCGGTGATCAGGTAGTGGTCGTTGGTGACGAAGTCGACCTCGCGGCCCCAGGCCCAGTAGTCCATGGAGTCGCTCTGGCTGAGGGCGGTCATGAAGTTCGTGGTGACCGGGATGCCGGGGGCCAGGCGGTGCAGGATGTCGCGTTCGGCGATGAAGTTGCCGCGTACGGTCTCGTCGGTGAACCGCGCGAAGTCGAGCTGCTGGGCCGGGTTGCCGACGGAAGGGGTGGCGCGGGGTACGTCGACGTGCGCCCAGTCGCCGTAGTGCTGGCCCCAGAAGGCGGTGCCCCAGGCGGCGTTGAGGGCGTCCAGGGTCTCGTACCGGGTGCGCAGCCAGCCGCGGAACTCCGCGGCGGAGGCCTCGCAGTAGCAGGCGCTCACCGGGACGCCGTACTCGTTGTGGACGTGCCACATGGCGACGGCGGGGTGCTTGCCGTAGCGCCGGGCGAGTTGCTCGGTGATCCCGGCGGCGGCCTGCCGGTAGGCGGCCGAGCTGTGGCAGATGGCGCCGCGTGAGCCGAATCCGTACCGCACGCCCTCCTTGGTGACCGGCAGCGCGTCGGGGTGTGCGGCGTAGAACCACGCGGGCGGTACGACGGTGGGGGTGGCGAGGTCGGCGCGGATGCCGTGGGCGTGCAGCAGGTCGAGCGCCCGGTCGAGCCAGCCGAAATCGTGGACACCGGGTGCGGTTTCCAGCCGCGCCCAGGAGAAGACGCCGAGGCTGACCATGGTGACGCCGGCCTGGCGCATCAGGGCCACATCCTCCTGCCAGACCGCCTCCGGCCACTGCTCGGGGTTGTAGTCACCGCCGTAGGCAAGACGCGACATCGAATCTCCTTTGGGAACGTGCACAGTCACCTGATCGGTAACCCGGCCTAGATAACCGCATGGCAACAAGCATTGACAAGTGTCCGGAAAGTTTCTCTATTGTGAACGCCACAGCGTCACTGTGAACGATCACAGCGCCCTCGCCAGGGGAGGAACCCCATGAACCACCGCGTCTTCGCGGCGTCCACCGCAGCCGTCATGGCAGCCGCACTGCTCGCGGGCTGCAGCTCGTCCAGCAGCAGCGACAAGGCCGACGCCGGCCCGGTCAACCTCACCTACTGGGCCTGGGCGCCCGGTCTCGACAAGGTCGCGGCGATCTGGAACACGTCGCACCCGAACATCCACGTGACCGTGAAGAAGCAGGCGTCGGGCGACGATCTGGTCACCAAGATCATCACCGCCGCGAAGGCCCACAAGTCCCCCGACCTGGTGCAGGCCGAGTACCAGGCGCTCCCCACCCTGGTCAGCAACGACGTCCTCGCCGACATATCGGGGCAGGCCGGGGACGCCAAGTCGAGCTTCGCGGACGGCGTGTGGCAGCAGGTCACGCTCGGCTCGGACGCGGTGTACGCGATCCCGCAGGACACCGGGCCGCTGATGTTCTACTACCGCCAGGACCTGTTCAAGAAGTACAACCTGACCGTCCCCACCACCTGGGACGAGTTCGCGGCCACCGCCAAGGCGCTGAAGAAGAAGGACAGCAAGAAGTCGCTGACCACCTTCTCGGCCAACGACCCGGGCCTGTTCGCGGGTCTGTCGCAGCAGGCCGGCGCCAAGTGGTGGACGTCCAGCGGCGACAAGTGGACCGTCGGCATCGATGACGCGGCCTCCAAGAAGGTCGCCGACTTCTGGGGCGGCCTGGTCAAGGACGGCGCCATCGACAACCAGCCGATGTACACCCCGGCCTGGAACAAGGCGCTCAACACCGGCACCCAGATCGCCTGGGTCAGCGCCGTCTGGGCCCCCGGCGTGCTCACCTCCGCCGCGCCCGCCACCAAGGGCAAGTGGGCGATGGCCCCGCTCCCCCAGTGGAACGCCGGCGACAACTCCACCGGCAGCTGGGGCGGTTCCACCACCGGCGTCACCAACGACTCCTCGCACAAGGACGCGGCGGTCAAGTTCGCCACGTGGCTCAACACCGACCCGACGGCCGTGGCCGCGCTGGTGAAGAACGGCGGCATCTACCCGGCCGCCACCGAGGCACAGACCGGCGGAGCGCTCGCCAAGGCCCCCGACTTCTTCTCCAACCAGCCGGACTTCTACACCAAGGCCGCGGCGATCGCGAAGACCACCGCCGGCGCCTCCTGGGGACCCAACGTCAACGTCGCCTACAGCGCCTTCAAGGACTCCTTCGGCACGGCGGCCCAGGGCAAGTCGGACTTCGGCGCCGCGCTGAGCAGCATGCAGCAGACGACCGTCGCCGACATGAAGAAGCAGGGGTTCAAGGTCTCCTGATCATGACCTCCACCGCCATGGCCACCACGAAGGCCACCCCCGCGCGCGCGTCACGTCAGCGTGTCGCGGGGCCGCGTCTCGCGCCGTACGGCTTCCTGGTCCCCGCGACCGTCCTGTTCCTGCTCTTCTTCGCGCTGCCCATCGGCTACGCGGTCTACCTCAGCCTGCACAAGGTCCGGATCAGCGGACTCGGCCTGGGCAAGAACGCCCGCCACGAGGTCTGGGCGGGCCTGAGCAACTACACCGGCGTCCTCAGCGACACCGAACTGGTCCACGGCGCCCTGCGCATCATCGGTTACGGCGCCCTGGTGGTCCCCACCATGCTGGGGCTCGCCCTGCTCTTCGCCCTGATGCTGGACGCCAACCGGACCCGGCTGCGCGGCTTCTCCCGGCTCGCGATCTTCCTTCCGTACGCGGTCCCCGGCGTCGTCGCCGCCCTGCTGTGGGGCTTTCTGTACCTGCCCACCGTGAGCCCGTTCGACTTCGTACTGGGCAAGCTGGGCCTGCCCATCCCGGACCTGCTGTCCGGCGGCGCCATGTTCGGGGCGCTCGCCAACATCGCGGTCTGGGGCGGCACCGGCTTCAACATGATCGTGATCTACACCTCGCTGCGTGCGGTGCCCACCGAGATCTACGAGGCGGCCCGGATCGACGGCTGCTCGGAGCTGCAGATCGCGCTCCGGATCAAGATCCCGACCATCGCGCCGGCGCTCGTCCTGACCTTCTTCTTCTCGATGATCGCGACCCTGCAGGTGTTCAGCGAACCGACCACCCTCAAGCCGCTGACCAACTCCATCTCCACCACCTGGAGCCCGCTGATGAAGGTCTACCAGGACGCCTTCGTACGCGGCGACATCTACTCGGCGGCCGCGACCTCCGTGGTCATCGCCGTCATCACCCTCGTGCTGTCCTTCGGCTTCCTCAAGGTCGCCAACTCCCGTACGAGCCAGGGAGAATCCCGATGAGCGCCACCACCGTCGCCCGACCCGGCCTCCGGAAGGCGTCCGGACCGGCCACCGCCCGGCGCTCCCGCCGTGCCGGGCTGCTCCCGACCGTCGTCCTGCTGCTCGGCGCCGCGTACTGCCTGCTACCGGTGGCGTGGGTGCTGGTGGCGTCCACCAAGAGCAGCAGCGATCTGTTCTCCACCTTCACCTTCCTGCCCGGCACCGGTCTCGCCCGGAACATCTCCGACCTGACGGCCTACCGCGACGGCGTCTACTGGAAGTGGATGCTCAACTCCCTCTTCTACGCGGGCTTCGGTGCGCTGCTGTCGACCGCCGTCTCGGCGGTGAGCGGCTACGCCCTGGCCAAGTACCGCTTCCGGGGCCGCGAGTCGATCTTCAACGTCCTGCTCACCGGGGTGCTCATGCCGCCGGTCATCCTCGCCATCCCGACGTACCTGCTGATGGCGAAGGCCAACCTCGCGGACAGCTACCTCTCGGTGCTGCTGCCGAGCATCCTGTCCCCGTACGGCATCTACCTCGCTCGGATCTACGCCTCCGCCGCCGTGCCGGACGACGTGATCGAGGCGGCGCGGATGGACGGGGCGACCGAGTGGGGGATCTTCCGGCGGATCGCGCTGCCGGTGATGGTGCCGGGACTGGTGACCGTCTTCCTCTTCCAGTTCGTGGCGGTCTGGAACAACTTCCTGCTCCCCTTCATCATGCTGGGCGATGACAACAAGTTCCCGGTCACCCTCGGCCTCTACACCCTGCTCCAGCAGGGCGCCTCCGCCCCTGCCCTGTACACCCTGGTGATCACCGGCGCGCTGCTGGCGATCGTCCCGCTGATCGCGCTCTTCCTGGTGATCCAGCGATTCTGGAGCCTGGACCTGCTGTCCGGGGCCGTAAAGTCCTGACGAATGCCACCGAGAGAAAGCGCCGTATGAGCCGCACCGAACGACGTCGTCCGCCCACGATCCATGACGTGGCACGCGAGGCCGGAGTCTCCCGTGGCACCGTGTCCCGCGTGCTCAACGGCGGGCACAACGTCAGCCCGGCGGCGCTCGAGGCGGTCAACGCGGCGATCCGCCGCACGGGCTATGTCGTCAACCGGCACGCCCGCAGCCTCATCACCGGGCGGTCGGACTCGGTGGGCTTCCTGCTCACCGAGCCACAGGAGCGGTTCTTCGAGGACCCGAACTTCAATGTGCTGCTCCGCGGCTGCACGCAGGCGCTGGCCGCCCACGACATCCCGCTGCTGCTCATGATCGCCGGCACCGAGGCCGAGCGGCGGCGCATAACGCGGTACATCACCGGCGGCCACGTCGGCGGCGTCCTGCTGGTCTCCAGCCACTCCGGCAACCCCATGGCCGAGCGCCTGGAGAAGGCCGGCGTGCCGGTCGTCGCGTGCGGCGAGCCCCTGGGGCAGAGCCGGGCGATCGCGTACGTCGCCGTCGACGAGCGCGGCGGCGCCCACCAGATGGTCCGGCACCTCGCCGGGTCCGGCCGCCGCCGGATCGCCATGATCACCGGCCCGCTGGACACGCCCGGCGGTGTCCAGCGGCTCGCCGGCTACCGCGAGGAGCTGGCGGCCGCCGGCCTCGAGGCCGACGAGCGGCTCGTCGCCGAGGGCGACTACAGCCGCGCCAGCGGCGAGGCGGCCATGGCCACCCTCCTCGAGCACGCCCCGGACCTCGACGCCGTCTTCGTCGCCTCCGACCTCATGGCCCAGGGCGCACTCACCGCCCTCGACCACGCCGGCCGCCGCGTCCCCGAAGACGTCGCCGTCGGCGGCTTCGACGACTCCCCCGCCGCCCTCGGCACCCGGCCCCCACTGACCACCATCCGCCAGCCCTGGTCCCGCATCAGCGCCGAAATGGTCCGCGTCCTGCTGGCCCGCATAGCGGGCGAGGAACCCTCCGCGGTGATCCTCCCGACGGAGCTGGTCCGCCGCGAGTCGGCCTGAGCGGCGGCCCGGGAAATGGCTGGAGACGGCGCGGCGGCGCCCGTAGCATCGGGCAATGCCGAAGCCCGGATATCCCGCGTATCCCAGCAAGCCCCGCCCCGGGGACCGCGTTGCCGTGCTGTCGCCCGGCGCCGGGCTGCCGGAGCTGTTTCCGCAGCCGTACGAGCTGGGGCTGAGGCGCCTTACCGAGGACTTCGGGCTCGTACCGGTGGAGTACGCCACGACGCGCCGGATGGGCTCGAGTCCGAAGGACAGGGCCGCCGACATTCACGCGGCGTTCGCGGATCCGACGATCAAGGCGGTCTTCGCCAGCATCGGCGGGGATGACCAGATCACCGTGCTGCCGTATCTGGACCGGGAGTTGATCCGGGCCAACCCCAAGCCGTTCTTCGGGTGGAGCGACAACACCAACTTCCTGGCCCACCTGTGGAATTCCGGGATCGTCGGCTACTACGGCGGCGCTGTGATGGCCGAGTTCGGGCGCCCTGTCGCGATGCACCCGCTGTCCGAGAGCGCGCTGCGGGCGGCGGTGTTCACCTCGGGCGAGGAGTACGAGCTGACCTCCCCCGGCGAGACCCGGTACGTGGCCGGGCGTTGGGAGGACCCGGCGACCTTCGAGACGGCGCCGGCCATGGAGCCCGCCGACAGCTGGATCTGGCACAACGCGGACCGTGTGGTGGAGGGCGTGAGTTGGGGCGGCTGTCTGGAGATCCTCTCCTGGCTGATGATGGCGGACCGGGAAATCCTCCCGGTCGAGGAGTACACGGGCTGCGTCCTCTTCCTGGAGACGTCGGAGGAGATGCCGAGCGCCGAGGAGGTCTACCGGATCCTCCGCAACATGGGCGAGCGTGGCTTGCTCGCCCAGTTCCCGGCCGTGCTGATGGGCCGGCCACAGAGCTGGTCCTTCGAGGCTCCGCTGGCGGCGGAGGAGCGTGAGGCCTACTCGGCGAAGCAGCGCGAGGCCGTCCTCCGCGCCCTCAAGGAGTACGCCCCCGACACCCTCGCCGTCTTCGACGTCGACCTCGGCCACACCGACCCGCGCATCGTCATGCCGTACGGCGGCCGGGTGCGGGTGGACGGGCCGGCGCGGCGGATCTTCGTCACCTACTGACCTGTACTCACGCCCAGGCTGGGGGCGCCCCCGGCACGACGGACGGAGTCCGGCGCAGCCGTCCCGAAGCCTGCGAAGCAGCGCGAGGGCGGCGTGAAAGATCGGGACGGGCCGGCGCGGCGGATCTTCGTGACGTACTGAGGCGACGCCGCACCCCGAACCCCGGGTTGTCCCCGGGGCTTTGCCGGAGGCCGGGGTGCGGCGCCGTGCCTAGCGTTGGGGGCATCGAACCGGATTCACCGGTCGAGGGAAAGGACGCCATGGGACCGAACGACGCCCAGATCGTACGAGTGTTCAGCCGTGAGCCGAAGGGCTCGATCGCCGATGTGACCCTGGATTCCCACACGGACGCCGAGATCGTGATCGACGCCGAAGCGGGCGGGACACTCCACCAGAACCAGGGCGCGTACTGCGTCACCCTCGTCGTCCGGGACCTCACCGACGGCAGCATCATCCCCGCGAAGGTCCAGGGCGCGACGAAGGCCGGAGAGGTCGAAGGACACTTCGCCGACCAGCACTGGATGAACCCGGCGGCCAACTTCTCGTTCACCGTGAGCAAGGCCGAACTGGCCAAGCGCAAGGGCCACCTGGCCGAGGCGTACGGCGCCGTGAGCTACGGCAGCCAGACCCCCGGCGCGACGCTGGCGCTCAGCCAGCCGTTCCTGATCCAGAAGTAATCTGCTCGACGAGGCCCATCCGGGAACCGATGCCGAGCTTCGCGTAGGCATGGCTGAGGTGGTACTCGACAGTCTTGACGCTCAGGATCAGTTCGCGGGCGACCTGGCGGTTCGTCAGCCCGGTCGCCGCGAGCTGCGCGACAGCGTGCTCCTGAGGGGTGAGGCCGTCCCGGGGCGGCGACGCGGGGGCGCCGTCGGGGCGGACCCCGCAGACGGCCAGTTCGCGGTCGCAGGTCTTCAGGAAAGGTACGGCGCCCAGTTCCGCCAGCAGCACCCGCGCCTCGCGCAGGTGCTGTTTTGCCGTGGTGCGGCGGCCGGCGCGGCGGAGGAAGACGCCGAAGTCGAGTTCCGCCCGGGCCCGGTGGAAGGGGTAGCCGGCTCGCACCGCGTGCTCGATCCCCTCCGCGTAGGCGTCCTGCGCGGCTTTGGGCTCGTGGCGGGCCGCGTGCAGGTTGCCGCGGACCCGGCAGGCGGCCGACAGGTCCGAGTGGCAGCCACCGGCGAGGGCCAGTTCCTCGAACACCGCGAGCACGGCTTCGGCCTCGTCGTACGCCTCGCACGCCACCAGCGCGTCGGCCAGCAGGTCCCGCCAGAGGAAGCAGCCCGGCGCGTTCACGGCGTGCGTCAGGTCGCAGGCCGTCAGGGATCGCAGTACGGCGACGGCTTCCGCCGGCTCGCCGCGGACCGTGGCGAGGAGGGCCTGGGCACGGGCCGCGTGGAAGTGAGCCGAGTCGGTGCTGTCCGTGTGGTCGGGGGACGCCCGCGCGATACGCACATGCCTGGCCGCCCGGTCGAAGTCGCCGCGGGCCGTGAGCACGACGGCGGCCTCCGCGTGCAGCATGGGGGCGAACCAGAGCTGACTGCCGTCGATGGCGATCGAGGACGCGAACTCCAGGTGCGTCACCGCCTCGTCCCAGCGCCCCAGCCGGTATTCGGCCTGGCCGAGGAGCGTCACCGCGAGCACCCGCATCGGCCCCGGCCCCTGCCGTAACACGACCGTCGCCGCCTGGAGTTCGCTGTGGCCGACGGCGAGCCGGTCCGACCACAGGTGCAGCATCCCTCGGCCGAGCAGCAGGTCGGCGTCCTCCCGCGGTACGAGTGCCGGTGCGGGCAGACGGTCGGTGCGGGCCAGCCCCTCCTCGCCCGCGCCGCTCAGGCCGAGTGCGATCAGATGGCAGTAGCGCAGCAGGCCGCTGCCGGACCCGCCGTCCGATGCCCGCAGGGCGGTCTCGGCCCATTCCCTGGCCAGAGCGCCGTGCCCGCGCAGCAGCTCCGCGTAGGCCAGTCGCGCCGCGATCCGGGCGGCGAGTGCGGGATCCGCGCCGGGGCCGTCGAGCCGCCACGCCTCGTCGAGAAGGGTGGCGCCACGGGAGTTGTGGCCCTGTACGACGGCCACGTAGCCCTCCGCGTACCGACGGGCCGCGGGGGGCGTACCGGCCGGCAGCGCCTCGACCAGGCCGACGGCCTCGTCGACCCGGCCGTCCATCAGCAGCGCCTCCACGGCCTCGACGGCGAGCCGGCCGCGCTCGGCGCCCGGCACGGCGAGCCGCGACGCGTCGTGGAGCAGGGTCGCCGCCTCCGCCCACAGGCCGCCACGGGCGCGGGGGCGGGCGTGGTGGGCGAGTTCGGCGGCGAGCCGGGCGTCCGGCCCGTGGGCGGCGAGTACCCGGTGGTGCAGCCGGGTGAACTCCCCGTCCGCCGTCTCCGCGGCCCTTGTGTGGAGTTCGGTCCGCCGGGCCGGCCCCAGCTCGTGGTAGACGGCCGCGCGCACCAGGAGGTGCGGGAAGGCCACCATGGTCGCGCAGCCGTGCCGTTCCTCGTTCAACAGGCGGTGCGCCACCGCCTCGTCGAGGGCGGCGAGCATCTCGTCGTCGTCGAGCCCGGCCAGCCGGGCGGCCGCGTCCAGCGGGCACGGCGTGCCCAGCACCCCGGCCGCGCCGACGAGGTCCCGCGTGGGGCGGGCGCAGTGCGCGAGCCGGTCGAGGACGAGCAGGGTGTACGAGTGCGGGGCCGGCAGCGGCGTCGCGGTGTCGCCGAGCACGGCGTCCGGGAGCTGTTCGAGCAGGGCGCGGCAGTGCAGCGGGTTGCCCCGGGTGTGGGCGTGCAGCCGGGCGGCCGCCCCCGCCGGGAGTGGCCCGCGGCCGATCCTCACTCCGAGTTCGGTGAGTTCCGGGAGCGTCAGCCCGCCCAGCGGCATCCGTACGGTGGTGTCGTCGGCGAGGACCCGGCGCAGTCCCTCGGGCAGCCGCCGGTCATCGGCGTTCCGTACGGTCAGCACGGCCAGCAGCTGGTCGGCGCGCAGCCGCCGCAGGGCGAAGGCCAGGGCGTGGAGCGACGGCGCGTCGGCCCAGTGGATGTCGTCCACCACCAGGACGACAGGGCCCTGGCTCTGGAGTTCGCCGACCGCCTCCAGCAGCCGGGACCCGGCGGCCAGCGGATCGCCGTAGCCACGACCGTCGTCGACCAGCCGTCCCAGCACGCCGTACGGCAGCGTCGCCTCGTTCTCCGCGCCCCCGGCCGACATCACCCTGGGTACGGCCGACTCGGCGAGGAAGCGGCGTACCAGCGCGGTCTTCCCGATACCGGCCGGCCCTTCGACGACGACCAGCCGCGGCCGTCCGGCGGCGGCTTCTCCGTACAGTTGGCGGAGCAGCGCGCTTTCGGGCTTACGCCCGACGAAGTCCCCTTGTTCGCCGAGCTGTTCGGTCATGACGACCGCTCCCTACAAGTGCCTCGGTTGTGCACCGGGTGGCTGCTCCACCGTACTCCTGTGGTGGTTTGTCACCGGTTCGCCGGTCGCACCGCGCACGTGTCGGAGAAGCCCTGACTGGTCAGGCCCAGTGCGCTGTTGATGCGGGAGCGCAGGTTCTCCACCGCGACGATCGCCGTGAGTTCGACGAACGCGGGCTCCCCCAGCCGGGCGAGCAGCTTCCCTGCGAGCGCGTCGGTGACCGTGGGCTCGGTGTCGGTCATGGCCTCGGCGTACTCCATGACCCAGAGTTCCAGCTCGCCGAAGGCGTCGGCGTGGTCCCGCCACGTCGGCACCAGGCTGATCTTGTCCATCGGCAGGCCCAGTCCCTCCGCCGTCCAATGGCCGAAGTCCACGCACCAGGAGCAGCCGATCCGCGCGGCGGACACCATGACGGCCAGGTGCTTGAGCCCGGGGTCCAGGGCCTTCCACTTCACCACGGACTGCTCGAAGCGGGCGTAGGACATCAGCACCTTCGGGTTGTGGCCGATCGCCTTGCCCGGGTCGAGGACCTTGCCGTACTTGCGGCGGGAATACCACTCGGTGATGCGGATGAGGGGGGTGCGGGGCGGGTCGAGCGAGATGCGGACCATGGCGGTCGTTCCTCCTGGAAGCGGCGGGATCGTGCCTTCAGGGGTACGACGGACCGGGCCGGCCCGGATGTGACACCGCCGGTCCCAGCAAGGACAGCGCCCCGACCCGACGGACGGAGCCCGGCGCAGCCATCCGAAGCCCGAGAGGCCCCCAGGGGCCGATCGGTGCGAGGGCGGCGTCAAAAGGAGGGGCCCACTCGGTGATGCGGATGAGGGGGGTGCGGGGCGGGTCGAGCGAGATGCGGGCCATGGCGGTCGTTCCTCCTGGAGGCGGCGGGATCGTGCCTTCAGGGGTACGACGGGCCGGGCGGGCCCGGATGTGACATCGCCGGTATCAGCCAGGGTCGAGGCCTGCGGCCTGTGCGGCCGCCCGGAGCACGTCGCGCAGCATGGCCGGTGTGAGGAGGCCGGTGAAGACGTTGCGCTGGCTGACGTGGTAGCAGCCGATGAGGGTCACCGGGGCGACGCCTTCCTCGGCGGGAGCGAGGGTGACGCGGGCGCCGTGGGCGAAGGCGGGGCGGGGGCGGGAGGGGATGGTCCAGCCGGCAGTGGCGAGGGCGGGGAGGACGGCCTGCCAGCCGAAGCGGCCCAGGGCGACGACGGAGCGGGCGGTGGGGCGGAGCAGCCGCAGTTCCCGGGCGAGCCAGGGGCGGCAGGTGTCGCGTTCGGCGGGGGTGGGGCTGTTGGCGGGCGGGGCGCAGCGTACGGGCGCGGTGACTCGGACGCCGTACAGCTCCAGGCCGTCGCCGGGGCGGGTGGCGGTGGCCTGCGAGGCGAGGCCGAGGGCGTGGAGGGCCGCGTAGAGGATGTCGCCGGAGCGGTCGCCGGTGAACATGCGACCGGTGCGGTTGGCGCCGTGGGCGGCGGGCGCCAGCCCGGTGATCACCAGGGCGGCGTCCGCGGGCCCGAAGCCGGGCAGGGGCCGCCCCCAGTAGTCCCAGTCCTGGAAGGCGGGGCGTTTGACCCGGGCGACCTCCTCGCGCCAGGCCACCAGGCGGGGGCAGGCGCGGCAGTGGACGACCCGTTCGTCCAGCTGGGCCAGGGTGCCCGCCCGGGGCGCCTCGTGGGCGGGGAAGGCGGTGGCGTCGGGCATGATTCCCACCCTTTCACGCCGGATCGCCGGTCAGGAGGACATGGTCCACGCCCAGCGGTAGGTGCCGGGCCCGACGAGGTAGCGGGGCAGGGTGTCGGGGCCGCAGGAGGCGGTGCCGAGGCCGCGGTGGGCGGCGTCGAGGTGGATGACGCAGCCGGGGCGGGGGACGAGGGCGTCGTGGTGGGTGGCGGCGGCGAGGTCGGTGGCCCGGAAGCGGTTGACGCTGACCTGGCGGGGCCGGTCGAGGTGGACGGTGAGGGCGGGGCCGTCGGGGCGCGGGCCGGTGAGGGCGAAGTGGTGGACGGCGTGGCGGCCGCCGCTCTCCTGGGGGCGGAGGTAGGGGGTGAGGAGGGCGTCGACGGGGGCGTGGTGGTGGCCGACGGGGTCGGAGGAGCAGCGGTCGGGGTAGGTCTCGCCGGGGCCCTGGCCGTACCAGTCGAGGGTGTCGAAGCCGGCGACGGTTTCCAGGACGGTGCCGACCCGGGGGACGTCGGTGAGGCCTTCGGGGAGCACGGCGGTCTCCTCGATGATCAGGCCGTGCGTGAGCGGGGTGATGACCTGCTCGTGGGTGACGGTGCCGGCGCCGGTGTCGTACGCCGAGCGGATGACGACGGCCTGCCCGTCGCGCTCGACCGAGAGGGCTTTGCGTTCCGGGGCGTGCAGGCCGAGCGCTTCCCAGCGGTCGGCCATCCCGCCCCAGCGGTCGTTGTCGGTGGGGGCACGCCAGAGGCTGAGGACCGGCGGGGCGGTCAGCAGCGGATGGACGAGGAGGCCTTCGGCGTCCAGCTCGACCGGGGTGGCCCCGAGCGTGGCCCCGGCGCGGCCGAGGAGGTCGCGGCGGTCCTCGCGGAGCACGAGTTGCGGGGTGCAGACGAGGGTGCCGCGCGGTGCCCACGGCAGGTCGGCGGCGGTGGTGACGCGCAGGGTGAGGCGGAGTTCGCCGTACGGGGGCAGGTTGCTGGGCAGCGGGAGGGCCGCACTGCCGCCGGGGGCGACGTGCGGGAGCGGCGCGGGGGCGGTCCAGGCGCCGGCGTGCCATTGCGCGGTGAGCCAGGCCAGGTCGGTGAAGTGCTGGCGGTTGTGGACCAGGACCTGGCCGTCCGGGGTGCGCTCCAGGCGTAGCGGGGCGGCGAGTTCGCGGTGCTCGGCCATGGCGGGCTTGGGGGTGCGGTCGGGGAAGACCAGGCCGTCGGCGCAGAAGTTGCCGTCGTTCGGCTCGTCGCCGAAGTCGCCTCCGTACGCCCAGCGGTAGCCGGTGGCGGTGACCCCGGCGGCGTACGAACCCGTCGGGGCTCCCGGCCCGGCGGGACGCCCGTCGGTCAACCGCTGGAGGATGCCGTGGTCCCAGAACTCCCAGACGAAGCCGCCCTGCAGACCGGGCGTGGACTCGATGGCCTGCCAGTATTCGGCGAGGGTGCCGTTGCTGTTGCCCATGGCGTGCGAGTACTCGCACAGGATCAGCGGCTTGGTGTGCGGGCGGGCGGTGATCTGCTCGATGGAGGCGTACATCGGGCAGATGATGTCGCTCGCGGTCTGCGGCCTGTCCTCCCAGCGGCCGTCGTCGTCCTTGATGGCGCCCTCGTACTGGACGGGCCGGGTGGGGTCGTAGCGGCGCAGCCACCCGGCGGCGGCGTCGTGGTTGGCGCCGTAGTCGCTCTCGTTGCCCAGCGACCAGATGACGACGCTGGGGTGGTTCTTGTCGCGCAGGGCCATGCGGGCGACGCGGTCGGTGAAGGCGGCGAGGTAGCGGGGGTCGTCGGCGAGCTCGTGGGCGTGGTCGTGGGTCTCGATGTCGGCCTCGTCGACGATGTAGAGGCCGAGTTCGTCGGCGAGGTCGAGGAGGGCCGGGTCGGGCGGGTAGTGGGACGTACGGATCGCGTTGAAGCCGTACGCCTTGAGCAGGCACAGGTCGGCGCGCATGTCGTCGGGGGTGACGACGCGGCCGGTGCGGGGGTGGAAGTCGTGCCGGTTGACGCCCCGCAGGTAGACGGGCGCGCCGTTGACGAGGAGTTCGTGGCCGGCGATCTCGACCGTGCGGAAGCCGACGCGGTGGTGGGAGGTGTCGGCGATCCGGCCGTCGGGGTGGGCGAGGCGGACGGTGAGGTCGTACAGCTGCGGGGCTTCGGCCGACCACTGCCGTACGCCGGGCAGCGAGGCGGTCAGCAGGGCCTCGCCGAGAAAGTCCGAGACGCGGTCGCTCGCCACGCACGCGGCGGTGAAGTCCTGGTCCTGCCAGAGTTCGACGAAGCCCTGCGGGGTGCGCAGGAGGCCGGAGACGGTCCAGCCGGCGGGGAGGACGCCGTCGGCCTGGGTCGTACGGACCTGGACGGCCACCCCCAGCGCGCCCTCGGCGGAGGCGGTGATCCGGATGTCGGCGAGGTGCAGCGGGTCGGTGGCGTAGAGGTGGACGGGGCGGGTGATGCCGCCGTGCCACCACTGGTCCTGGTCCTCCAGATAGCTGGCGTCGGACCATTTGACGACGGTGAGGCGCAGGGTGTTGCGCTCGCCGGGGCGGGCAGCGGCGGTGATGTCGAACTCGCCCGCCAGGTGGGAGTCCTTGCCGAAGCCGACGGGGACGCCGTTGACCTCGGCGATGACGACGCTCTCGGCCGCGCCGACGTGCAGGACGATCCGGCGGCCGGCCCACTCCGCCGGGATGTCGACGTCCCGTTCGTGGACGCCGGTGGGGTTGGTGGCGGGAACGTGCGGCGGGGGCTCGGGCCAGGGCATCCGGGTGTTGGTGTACTGCGGGCGGTCGTCGACGCCGTGGAGGTCGTCGAAGTCCTGGACGGTCCAGCAGCCGGGGACGTCGAGGTAGGTCCAGCGGCGGGCGAGCGGTGCCTCGGGGTGGGGCAGCAGCTGGAACCGCCAACGGCCGTCCAGCGGCAGCCGGTCGGCCGCGGGACGGACCACGGCGTGCATGCGGTTCCGATGCAGGCTGACGCTCTCCGGGGAGTCCCAGGGCTGCGGCATGGGGTGGGGGGTCCCTTCAGTGCAGATCGGTCACGACGCCGAAGTGGTCGGAGGGCCAGACGCCGCCGACGGGGTTGGTGAAGGCGAGCCGGGTGTTCTTGGGCACGAGGTCACCGCTGCCGGGGCCGGGGCCGCTGCCTTTGCCATTGCGTACGAAGAGGTAGTCGAGGCGCTGGTCCGGCTCGTTCCACTCCCGGGCGTAGTCGTTGCGCCGGTGGAAGGTGAAGCCTTCAGTGCCGTCCCCGGCGTGGGCCCAGGCGTCGGTCCAGCCGCTGTCGGTGAGGTGGGCGATCTCGGGGGTTCCGGGGCCGGCGTTGAAGTCCCCGGCGAGGACGGGTGGCAGGCCGCTGCCGGGCGGGGCGAACTCGGCGACACGTTCGGCGATGAAGCGCACCTGCTCCAGGCGCAGCGCGCTCTCGTTCGCCTTCCAGGCCAGGTGGGTGACGAAGACCGGGAGTTCGCCCCGCGGGGTGTCCAGGCGGACGCAGAGCAGGGCCCGCGGTTCGGCGCGGTCGGCGCCGGGGAGCACCAACACCTGCTGCTCCAGCACCGGGTGGGCGCTGAGCAGGGCGTTGCCCTGGCGGAAGGCCGCCGGGGCGTACGCGACGGTGTGGCCCAGCCCGGCGGCGATCTCGTGGGCCTGGCAGCCGTCCCGGTCCCGGATGACCTCCTGGAGGGCGACCACCTCCGGGGCGAGCTGCCGCAGCTCGCCCCGGATCAGCGCCAGCCGGTCCGCCCAGGGACCGCGCCGGCACCAGATGTTGAGCGTCGCTATGCGCACGGCGTCAGCCGCAGGGTCAGCACCTGGAAGGGCCGCAGGCTCACCGCGATCCCGCCGTCCGCGTCGGGCTCGACCGGCTGCTCGCCCGCCAGCGGCCGTTCCAGCAGGTCGGTGACCTGCGCGTGTGCCACCGCGAAGCCCGGCCGCAGGGTGGTCGTGGCCCGGCCGCCCAGCGACTCGTAGAGCCTGACCACGACGTCCCCCGACCGGTCGTCGGCGAGCTTGACCGCCTCGATCGCCGCTTCCCTGCCGTCCAGGCCCACCAGCGGCCCTGCGGCCTCGGCGGCCGGGGATCCGGGGGCCACCCGCAGCGGCAGGTTGAGCGCGTAGCCGCTCTCGACGGCGTCGGCGACGGACGCGCCCGGGAGGAGCGAGTACGTCATCCTGTGGGCGCCCTGGTCCGCCGCCGGGTCGGGGCTGCGGGGCGCGCGGACGAGGCTGAGGCGCAGGGTGGTGGTCGTACCGCCGTCCTCGCGGGCGGCGCGGCCGACATCGTGGCCGTACGTCGAGTCGTTGATGACGGCCACTCCGTAGCCCGCCTCGGCGACATGTACCCAGCGGTGGCAGAAGACCTCGAACCGGGCCGCCTCCCAGCTGGTGTTGGTGTGCGTGGGCCGGAAGACGTGCCCGAACTGGATCTCGGCCGCCGAGCGGTCGGCGTGCACGTCCAGCGGGAAGGCCGCCTTGAGGATCTTCTCGGTCTCGTGCCAGTCGATCTCGGTCTCGATGTCGATGCGCGGGCTCCCCGCGCGCAGCCGCACGGTCTGCGTGATCTTCGACTTTCCGAAGCTCCGCTCGATCCGCACGGCACCGACCAGCGGGCCGCTCTCGACCACCGTGATCGCGTCGACCTCGGTGAGGTCGGTGTACTGCCGCTTGTAGTGCCGGTCGATGTCCCAGGCATCCCACTGGTTCGGCAGATCCGTGTGCAACCGCAGGAGATTGCCGCGCTCCCCCGGCGCGAGGACCTCGCGGTCGGCGGCCAGGTCCCGTACGGAGGCGAAGAGTCCTTCGTCGTCCAGCGTGAGGCGGACCAGACCGTTGTCGAGGACGCGGTCGGTGACCGTGACGGGGACCAGGGGCTGGGCGGTGGTCAGGGGGGCGGCTCCGGAGCCGGGCACCGTGGCGTAGACGGCGACGGCGCCGTCGGAGAGCGGCTGTCCGGTCAGTTCGGCTGACGCCGCGAGGTCTGCCGGGACGGCAACGACTTCCGAGCGCGGCCGGGGGCCGGCGTTGAAGACCCAGGGCGCGGCCAGGTGGCCGGGTTGTGCCCACCCGTCCCGCCCCGCGGGACGATTGCCCTCCACCTCGGCGCCCGGAAGCGCGGCTCCCGGGCCGATCGTCCCGGCCAATGCGGCTCCTGCCTCCGCGATGACCGCCTCCAGCTCCGCCCGCACCTGCGCATACGTCGCCTCGGCCTCGCGGTGCACCCAGGCGATGGAGGAGCCGGGAAGGATGTCGTGGAACTGGTGCAGCAGCACCGTCTTCCACAGGCGGTCCAGATCCTCGTACGGGTACGCGAAGCCGGCCCGCAGGGCGGCCGTGGCGGCCCACAACTCGGCCTCGCGGAGCAGATGTTCGCTGCGCCGGTTGCCGGACTTGGTGCGGGCCTGGCTGGTGTAGGTGGCCCGGTGCAGCTCGAGGTAGAGCTCGCCGGTCCAGACGGGGGCGTCGGGGTATTCGGCCTGGGCGTCGCGGAAGAAGGTGTTGGGGTCCTGGACGACGACCTTGGGGGACCCTTCCAGGTCACGCAGGCGGCGGGCCTTCTCCATCATTTCGCGGGTGGGGCCGCCGCCGCCGTCGCCGTGGCCGAAGGGGACCAGCGACCGCGTGCCGCCGCCCTTGTCGGCGTAGTTGCGGACCGCATGGGCCATCTCCTCGCCGGTGAAGACCGCGTTGTAGGTGTCGACGGGCGGGAAATGGGTGAAGACGCGGCTGCCGTCGATGCCCTCCCACCAGAAGGTGTGGTGGGGCATTCTGTTGGTCTGGTTCCAGGAGATCTTCTGGGTCAGGAACCACTTCATGCCGGCCAGCTTCGCGAGCTGCGGGTAGGCGCCGGTGTAGCCGAAGGAGTCGGGCAGCCACACCCCCTCGCACTCGACGCCGAACTCGTCGGCGAAGAAGCGCTTGCCGTGCACGAGCTGCCGGGCCAGGGCCTCGCCACCGGGCAGATTGCCGTCGGCCTCGACCCACATGCCACCGACCGGGATCCAGTTGCCGGCCTTGGCGGCGTCCTGCATCCGGGCGTAGACCTCGGGGTGGTGCTCCTTGGCCCAGGCGTACTGCTGGGCCTGGGAACAGGCGAAGACGAAGTCGGGGTAGTCGGCGGCCAGGGCCGTGACGTTGGAGAAGGTCCGCGAGGTCTTGCGTACGGTCTCGCGCAGCGGCCACAGCCAGGCACTGTCGATGTGGGCGTGGCCGACGGACGACAGGGTGTGCGCGCTGGCGTTCGCGGGCCGGGACAGCACGTCCGCCAGCTCGGCGCGGGCGGCAGCGGCGGTGGCCGGCACATCCGCGATGTCGAGGGCGTCGAGCATGCGCTCCAGGGCGCGGAGCAGCTCGTGGCGGCGCGGGTCGGAGTCGGACAGTTCGCGCATCAGCTCGGCCGCGACCTCGATGTCCAGCACCAGGTGCCAGACGTTCTCGTCGAGTACGGCGAGGTCGGCGCGGCCGAAGGTGTAGAGCGGCTCGGGGGGCGCGGTGAGCTTGTCTCCGAACGGGGTCGGCAGGAAGCCCTTGGCCAGGATGTCGGGGTTGGCGGCGGCCTCCAGCAGGAGCTCGACCGGTTCGCCGCCGGTCGCCGGGTTGGCGACGGGGACGTAGTGGTTCTGGGGCTCGATGCCCTTCACCGGGTGGCCGGCGGCGTCGTAGACCAGGGCCTCGGCCTGGTTGCCGGGCCAGTCGCCGACGAAGCCGAGGTCGAAGACGGCCTCGACGCGCCTGCCGGCCCAGTCGGCGGGGACGGTGCCGACGGCCCGGATCCAGCTGGTGGACCAGGGCCTCCCCCAGCGCTCGCCGACCGCGAACGGCCCGTACTCGGCGGCCAGGGCCTCGGCCACCGGGACCGGTTCGTCCGGGACGTGCCAGGCGGTGAGCGTCAGCGGGACCGACGCGGCGTACACAGCCGGGCGGATCCGCTGCTCCAGGGCGCGGTCGAGGCGGGCCTCCACCTGCTTGCGGTCGTCATGCATGGCTCAGTCCCGGAGATAGGCGAGGTCGGGTACGTGCTTCTGGTAGCCGTCGAGCAGCCGCTGGGCGACGGCCACGGAGTCGACCAGGGGGTGCAGGGCGAAGGCCCGCAGCGCGGCCGCCCGCTCGCCGGTGGTCGCGGCGTGGATGACCGCCCGCTCGACGGCCTTGACCGAGATGACCAGGCCGACGGCGTGGTCGGGCAGCGGGTCGCCGGTGATCGGACGGGCGCCGTTGGCGTCCACGTGGCAGGGGACCTCGACGATCGCGTCGCCGTCGAGGGGCGGCAGGGCGCCCCTGCCGCGTACGTTGAGGATCAGGGTCGTACGTTCGTCCAGGGCGATGGCGCGCATGAGGGCCAGGGCGACCAGTTCGTAGCCGCCGGACTCCAGGTCGCAGGAGTCACGCTCGCCCCCGCCGGCGGCTTCGCGGACATCGGCGCCGTAGGTGGCCTCGCGCTCCAGGCGGGTGGCGTCCCAGGCCTCGAAGGGGGCGGTGCCGGGGGCGCGCATCTGCTCGTAGAAGCGCTGCTGCTGGTCGAGCAGGAAGGCCCCGCGGGTGTGCTCGGCGGCACGGGCGGCGGCGACCGACTCGCGGTTGAAGTAGTAGTGGTGGAGGTATTCGTTGGGCACCGCGCCGAGGGTGCGCAGCCAGTCCGCCCCGAAGATCTTGCCTTCCTCGAAGGAGGTCAGGGCGTCGTCGTCGGCGAGCAGACGCGGCAGCAGGTCGACGCCGTCGACCCGGATGGCCCGCAGCCAGCCCAGGTGGTTGAGGCCCGCGTAGTCGAACCAGGCGCGCTCGGGGTCGATGCCGAGGGCGCGCGCGACGCGCTTGCCGAGGCCGACGGGTGAGTCGCAGATGCCGATGACGCGGTCGCCGAGGTGGCGGGACATCGCCTCGGTGACCATGCCGGCGGGGTTGGTGAAGTTGATGACCCAGGCGTCGGGGGCGAGCCGGGCGATGCGGCGGGCGATGTCGACGGCGACGGGGATCGTACGGAGTCCGTACGAGATGCCGCCGGCGCCGACCGTCTCCTGGCCGAGTACGCCCTCGTCCAGGGCGACGCGCTCGTCGATGACGCGTCCGGCGAGGCCGCCGACCCGGATCGCGGAGAAGACGAAGTCCGCGCCCCTGACCGCTTCGTCGAGGTCCGTGGTGACGGTGACCTCGGGCGGGTCGGGGACTCCGGCCGCCTGTTCGCGCAGCACCTTGACGATGGCGTCGAGCCGCCCGGCGTCGAGGTCGTGCAGGGTGACATGGGTGACTCCGCCGCCGGCCCGGTCCTCCAGGAGGGCGCGGTAGACGAGGGGGACCCGGAAGCCTCCGCCGCCGAGAATCGTGAGTTTCATGCGGATTCACCTCGCGTTGCCGCACCGGGTCGGCGGGCCGGCCCCGGCTCTTCGTGGGGGTTCGGGGACTCGCTCCCCGGTGGGCTGGAGCGTACTTCGACCACCTCCACGCCGGCCTCGCTGAGCGAGGCGCGGGTCTTTCCGTCGGCGGGGGCGTTGGTCACGACCAGGTCGAGATCCTCGGGGCCGCAGACCCGGGCCATGCCGGTGCCGGGGAACTTCGCGGCGTCGGCGACGAGCACCACCTTGTCGCTGGCGGCGATCATGGCGCGTTTCACCGGGACTTCCACCGCTGTGGTGTCGAGTACCTGGCCGTCGGGCCGTACGCCGCTGGTGCCGAGGAACAGCACGTCGGCGCGGACCTGGCGCAGGTTGTCCTCGGTGAGGAAGCCGACCAGGGAGCGGTAGTCGCGGCGGACGACGCCGCCGAGCAGGACGAGCTGTATCTCCTTGTCGTCCTGCAGCTCCTCGTAGACGGCGAGGTTGCTGGTGATCACCGTCAGCGACCGGCCGCGCAGCTGCCTGGCGACCCGGTGCGCGGTGGTGCCGATGTCGAGTAGCACGGTCTCGCCGTCCCGGACCTGCGCCGCGCACCAGGCGGCGAGCGCGTCCTTGGCCTCCACCCGTACGCCCGCCACGTCCGTGAACGGGTCGTCCTCGCCGATGACCGGCACCGCGCCGCCGTAGACCCGCTTGAGCAGGCCCTCGTCCTCCAACTGCAGGAGGTCGCGGCGGATCGTCGCCTGGCTGGTGCCCAACTGCTCGGCCAGCACGGTGACGGCGGTGGGTCCGTCCGAGCGGAGTGCCCGGAGGATCAGCTCATGTCGTCGGTCGGGAAGCATGGCGCTGACCCTACCCCTCAAAGTCGAGCATAGTCACGCACTTTTCTGAGCGACTCTTGTCAAATCTCTGCGTGGGGTGCAAGCTTCTGCGCAATTCCCCTCCGGGAGAGGAAGGCCGCATCGTGCATCCTGCACATAGCACCCCATCCGGCGGGCAGACGCCAGACGTCTTCCTGTCGGGTCTGCTCTTCTACGACATCGGATTCACCGGCCTGGAGTCCGCTCCGACACCGGGCGCGGAGATCTGGACGAAGGGCATGGGCTCCAGCCCCGGCGGCATCGCCAACTTCGCGGTGGCGCTCAGCCGCCTCGGGCTGCGCGTCTCGCTCGCCGCCGCCTTCGGTGACGATCTGACCGGCGCGTACTGCCGGCAACTGCTCGCCGACGGCGAGGGCATCGACCTCTCCCGGTCCCGCAGCTATCCCGACTGGCCGACCCCCGTCACCGTGTCCCTCGCGTACGACGGCGACCGCGCCCTGATCACGCATGGACAGCCCCCGCCGGACAGCCCCGACGAGCTGATCGGCACCCCGCCGCCCGCCCGTGCGGCCGTGGCCCACCTCGGGCCCGAGCCGCAGCAGTGGATACGTACCGCCGCCGACGCCGGCACCCTGGTCTTCGCCGACGCCGGCTGGGAACAGGCCGAGCGCCACGGCGACGCCATCCTGGCCCAGCTCCCCGACTGCCACGCCTTCCTCCCCAACGAGGCCGAGGCCATGGCCTACACCGGCGAGGACAGCCCGTATGCCGCCCTGGAGGCGCTGAGCGAGCTGGTCCCGCTGGCCGTGGTCACCCTCGGCGCCGGCGGCGCCATCGCCGTGGACCGGGCGACCGGCGAACGGGCCGGCGTACGCGGCCTCGACGTACCGGCCCTGGACAGCACCGGAGCCGGAGACGTCTTCGGCGCCGCGCTGGTCGCCGCCACCCTCGCAGGCCGGTCGCTCGCCGAGCGGCTGCGCTTCGCCAACCAAGCCGCCTCGCTGTCCGTGCAGCGGATCGGCGGAGCGGCCGCAGCGCCGTTCCTGCAGGACCTCGAACCGCTCGTACAGCCCGAACAGTAGGAGAGCTACCGTGGACCTTTCCCGCAGAACGTTCCTGCAGGCGGCCGCGCTGACCGCCGCCGCAGCCGGCATGACCGCCGCATGCGGAACCTCCGGGTCGAGTGGCGGCACCAAGAACGGCAAGAACCTCACCCTCTGGTACTGGGGCGGCGGGCTCAGCGACAAGGTCGTCAAGGACGCCGAGAAGCACTTCACGGAGGTGACGCTGAAGGCGTCGCAGATCGGCGGCGAGTTCAAGACCAAGCTGCTGACGACGATCGCCGGCGGCACCGGGATACCCGACATCACCGGCATCAAGGGCGAGGACATAGCGTCCTTCCTGCCCAACGCCAGCCGCTTCCTCGACCTCAACGACCTGGGCTTCAAGAAGATCTCCTCGCAGTATCTGGGCTGGAAGACCAAGTTGGCCCAGACCCAGGACGGCAAGCAGATCGGCTTCCCGATCGACATCGGCCCGACCGCGATGTACTACCGCGAGGACCTCTTCGCCAGGGCCGGGCTGCCCACCGATCCCGACAAGGTCGCCGCGCAGGTCAAGACCTGGGAGGACTGGTTCGCGCTCGGCACCGAGCTGCACAAGGCCCTGCCGAAGACCTTCCTGGTCAACAACCTCAGCTCGGTCTTCAGCAACGCCGTCGGCCAGGGCACCAGCCGCATGATCGACGAGAACAACAAGTTCATCGGCGACCAGGACCACATCCGCGCCTGCTGGAAGCTCGCGGTACGCCCCTACCAGCTGGGCGTGGACGCCAAGATCAACGACAGCAGCTGGAACCAGGCGATCGGCAGCGGCACCCTGGGCACCGAGATCGGCGCCGCATGGCACGCCCTGGACATCGAGGACGCGGCGCCCGACACCAAGGGCAAGTGGCGGGTGGCCCCCATGCCCGGTGGCCCGGCCAACAACGGCGGTTCGTACCTTGCGCTGCCCAAGCAGTGCCGCAACCCCGAGGAAGCCTTCAAGATCATCAGCTGGCTGCTCAGCCCCGCGAACGGCGCCCGCGGCTTCACCGACGCGTCGATCTTCCCCGCCGCCCCGGCCGCCTACAAGACGCCCGCCATGACCTCCGGCAGCGCGTTCTTCGGCGGGCAGAAGCTCATCGACGTCTTCGGCCCCGCCGCCCAGAGCATTCCCGTCGCCTACGAGGCCCCGGCCGACGCCGCCGTCTACGCCCCGTACGCCACCGAGCTGACCAACGTCGAGACCAAGGGCAAGAAGCCCGACGACGCCTGGAAGGACGCGGTCACCCAGGCCAAGCAGATCGCGCAGCGGCAGGGCGTGAGCGTGTGACGTCGTCCGCCGCCCCCGCCGCTCCCCCGGCCTCCCCGACGTCCCGGCCCGCCACCGGCAGGTTCCGGCACCGGCGCACCGTCCCGGCGGCGCCGAGGGGCCGGGGGCGGCGGGCGCTCTCCTTCTGGCCGCAGTACGTGGCGATCTCGCCGTTCTACATCGTGTTCACGGTGTTCATGCTGTGGCCGGTGATCTACTCGCTCTTCCTGGCGTTCCACCGCTGGGACGGCATGGGGGAAATGCAGTTCGTCGGACTCCAGCAGTTCCGCTTCCTGCTCAAGGACCCGGTCTTCTGGCTGTCAGTCCGCAACACCCTGGCCATCTGGGTGCTTTCCACCGTCCCCACGCTCTTCGGGGCACTGGTCCTCGCCACCCTGCTGAACTCCGTACGGCGCTTCAAGGCCTTCTACCGGATAGCCCTGTTCCTGCCGAACGTCACCTCCATCGTGGCGGTGGCGATCTTCTTCAGCGCGGTCTTCAGCAACAACTTCGGCCTGGTCAACGCGATCCTGCACATGATGGGACTGCCCGAGGTCCCGTGGCTGAGCAACCCCTGGACCATCAAGGTCGTGATCGCGCTGCTGATGACGTGGCAGTGGACCGGCTACAACATGATCATCTATCTGGCCGGTCTCCAGTCGATTCCCACCGAGGTCTACGAGGCCGCGAAGATCGACGGCGCCGGCCCGGTGCGCACCTTCTTCCGGATCACCGTGCCGATCCTGCGCCCGATCATCCTGTTCACCGTCATCATCTCGACCATCAACGGTCTCCAGAGCTTCAGCGAGCCCCAGGTCCTCTTCGGCAGCAACGCCGCCAACGCCAGCCTCGGCGGCCCCGGCCAGGCGGGCCTGACCACCTTGCTGTACTTCTACCAGTCCGCTTTCGCCAACAACGACTTCGGCTACGGCGCGGCGATCGTCTGGACGTTCTTCCTGCTCATCCTGGTGCTCGTACTCGTCAACTGGCGCCTCGTACAACGAGGGAGGAAAGCATGACCACGGCAGCGAAGAAGCGGATCCGGCGACCCCGAGGGCTCGTCACCCACCTGCTCCTGGCCACCGCCGTCCTCCTGTCGGTCTTCCCGTTCTACTGGACGATCGTCATGGCGACCAACACCACCAGGGACATCTACCACAGCCCACCGAAGATGACCTTCGGCTCCCATCTGCTGGAGAACATCCGGCACGTGCTGGCCACCGTCGACTTCTTCGGGTCGATGTTCAACACCGTCCTGGTCGCCATCGGCACCACGCTGCTGGTGCTGCTGGTCGACTCGCTGGCGGCCTTCGCCTTCGCCAAGTTCGACTTCCCGGGCCGTAAATGGCTCTTCGGCCTGCTCATCGGCTTCTTCATGCTGCCGCTCCAACTGGCGATCATCCCGCAGTACCTGATCATGGTGGACTTCGGCTGGGTCGGCTCGCTCAAGGCCCTCGTCCCGCCTGCCCTGGCCAATGCCTTCGGCATCTTCTGGCTGCGGCAGTACATCAGCGCGGGCCTGCCCGACGAACTGCTCGACGCCGCCCGCATGGACGGCTGCGGATTTCTGCGGCAGTACTGGCACGTCGCGATCCCGACGATGCGGCCCGCCCTGTCCTTCCTGGGCATCTTCGCCTTCGTCGGCGCGTGGAACGATTACATCTGGCCGCTGATCGTGCTCAACAACCCCGACAAACTCACCCTCCAGGTGGCCCTCGCCCAGCTCAACATCGGGCACGGCACCGACTACAGCATGGTGATGGCCGCCGTCCTGATGGCCTCCGCCCCGCTGGTCCTCGTCTTCGCGCTCTTCGCCCGTGGTTTCATCGCCGGCGCGACGGAGGGAGCGGTGCGCGGCTGAGCCGCCGCGCACCGCTGCTGCCTCCTAGGAGACGAAGTACGTCGGGTTCGGGATCTTGTACGTCTCGTCGGCGTAGCCGCCGTCGAGGTCCGAGTACTGGTCACCGAAGTTGCCGATGATGTCGTAGCCCAGGGACTCCACGTACGCGCGGGTGCCGGCCTTGTACTGCACCGTGGTGCAGGTCCAGGAGGTGGCGGTGGCGCAGTTGCTCAGGTAGGCCGGCGGGGCCGCCTTGTTCTTGAGGAACACGTGGTCCGTGGCGAGGTTGAGGTCGTAGCCGTCGGCGGTGAGGTTCTTCACCGCCGAGCCGCGCTGCGCCTCGGCCAGGCCGGAGAGGAGGAAGACCTCGACGCCCTTGGAGTTGGCGTAGTCGACCAGACCGGTCATGCCGGGGACCGCCGGGCGGTCCGCCTGGTCGACGTAGGCCGCCCAGGTGGTGCTGTTGTACGTGTAGTTCGTCTTCTTCTCGTAGTCGAGGCTGAGCAGCAGCGTGTCGTCGACGTCGAGGATGATCGCGGGCTTCTCGCCCTTCTTCAGGTCCTTGGCGGCGAGGCGCTTGATGTCCTTCTTCGCCTCGTCCAGGACACTGGCGGTGTCCTTGGCGTAGGCGCTGTCCGGCGAGGCCTGGTAGACGCCGTTGGCGTCCTTGGTGGTGCCGTAGTACGTGTCGATCTCGGTGACGAGCTTGCCGATGTTGTGCGGCTCGCTGCTGTGCTTCGCCTCGGTGACCTTGCCGTTGTCGCCGGCGACCGCGACACCGGTGCCGTAGAGGGCACCGCCCGCGATGGCACAGGCGGCGGCTATGGCCGTCACTCTCACTGATCTGCGCATGAATGGGTCTCCGGATCCGGCCGTTGGGGCCAAGAGGTCAGGAAATGACCCGGCACTGGCCGATTCGGGCCCCCCTCACCAGGTCACCGCCTATCTACGCGCATCACATCGCGGCCCACAACGGTCTTTGTGATTCCGTTATGTAAATTCGTGGGTGCGCCTTGGTCAGTTCATGGTGGAACCGATGGTCGTGCTTCCCGTGGTCAGGAAGGTCGTTGCCGGGAGCGAGCCGTTCGACGTGCGGGAACCGTAGGCCGTGGCGGCGTCGGTGGAGACGAAGGACGGGGTCGCGATCCCGGAGTCCCAGTTGTTGCCGGCCGAGACCGTCGAGCCGCTCAGCTTCGACTTGGCGGTGTTGGAGACCGCGAGGTTCCTGCCGAGGCGGGCGGCACCGGTGGCGAAGTAGAAGCCGGTCCCGGCGTTGGCGTAGGCGGTGTTGCGGTTGAGGTTGATCGCGCCGGTGTTGCTGTTCTCGGTGAAGCCGTTGGAGGCGTTGTTCCAGGCGGCGTTGTTGTTCACGATGTGCGCGGTGACGGTGCCGCCGCCGCCGAGCTTGAAGCCGTTGCCGTTGCCCTCGAAGGCGGTGTCGCTCCAGCGGTTCTTGCCGTTGCCGTAGGACCAGCTGTGCTCGATGGTGACCGGGGTGGCCCACTTCCACAGGTCCATGCCGTCGTCCGAGTTGTTGTAGAGGCGGGCACCGGTGACCTTGTTGCCGCTGCCGGAGCCGAACTTGATGGCCAGTCCGTCGGCGTTCTGGCCGTGGTTGGCGGCGTCGTAGTTGTTGTACGAGTCCAGGTTCTGGATGAGGTTGCCGACGGTGTTGTCGCCGCGCAGGGTGAAACCGCTGTCGCCGTTGCCGTTGGTGGTGAGGTTCTTGAAGATCCCGCCGGTGCTGGACGTCACCACGAAGCCCTGCGCCGGGGAGTTCTGGAACTGGATGCCCGACACGGTCCAGTAACTGCCGTATATACCGGCCAGCCAGGAGCCCGAGGGGAGCTTCGAGCCGTCGACCTTCACCTTCTCCGCGCCGTACGCGGTGAGGGTGATCCGGGAGCTCGCGGTGCCGCTGGCGGTGCTCTTCAGGGTGCTCGTCGGGTAGTACGTGCCCGCGCGCAGCTGGATGGTGGTGCCGGCCGAGGCGTTGGCGACCGCGCTCTCCAGGGCCGCGGTGGTGGAGACCGTGACGGTGGTGGCGGCCTGCGCGTTTCCGGCCGGAACGGTGAGGTAGACCCCCACCCCTCCGCCGACCGCCACCAGGGCGGCGGCGATCGGCAGCGTGTGGTTCTTGCGGTGGCGTCCGGCGATGCGTGTCACGGGGGTGGTTCCTTTCGGGGTTGGTGAAACACCCCTTTGTCGCCGCCGGGCCCTCTAAAGGTTGCCGGGCCGGGCTCAGCCCGCGTAGGGCTCGGGCACTTCGCCGGACCTGGCCAGGAAGCGGAAATCGCAACCGGTGTCGGCCTGCGTGATCTGCTCCTGGTAGAGCGCGCCGTAGCCGCGCCCGTAACGGGGCGGCGGGGCCTGCCACTGCGCGCGGCGGCGCTCCAGCTCCGCGTCGTCGACCTCCAGGCGCAGGGTGCGCGCCTCGACGTCGAGGGTGATGAGATCCCCGGTGCGTACGAGGGCGAGCGGGCCGCCGACGTACGACTCGGGGGCGATGTGCAGCACGCACGCGCCGTAACTCGTGCCGCTCATACGGGCGTCGGAGATCCGCACCATGTCCCGCACCCCCTTCTTCAGGAGGTGGTCCGGGATCGGCAGCATCCCGTACTCGGGCATCCCCGGGCCGCCGAGCGGGCCGGAGCCGCGCAGCACCAGGACGGTGTCCTCGGTGATGCCGAGGCCCGGGTCGTTGATGGTGGCCTGCATCGTCCGGTAGTCGTCGAAGACCACCGCCGGGCCGGTGTGTTCGAGCAGCTGCGGCTCGGCGGCGATGTGCTTGATGACGGCTCCGTCGGGGCAGAGGTTGCCGCGCAGCACGGCGACGCCGCCCTCCTCGGCCAGAGGGTTCTGCGGGGTGCGGATGACGTCGTCGTTGTGCACCAGGGCGCCGCTGATCTGCTCCCGCAGCGTTCCGTACGAGACGGTCGGCCGGTCCAGGTGCAGACGGTCCTTCAACTGCGCCAGGAATCCGGGGAGTCCGCCCGCGAAGTGGAAGTCCTCCATCAGATATCGGCCACCGGGCCGCAGATTCGCCAGCACCGGGACCGTACGGGCGATGCGGTCGAAGTCGTCCAGTGTGAGGCTGACGCCGGACCGCCCGGCCATCGCGATCAGGTGGATCACGGCATTGGTCGACCCGCCGAGCGCGAGCACGGTGGCGACCGCGTCCTCGTACGCCTCCCGGGTCAGGATCCGCGACAACCTCAGGTCCTGCCATACGAGTTCGACGATTCGCAGCCCCGACGCCGCCGCCATCCGCTCGTGCCCGGAGTCGACGGCCGGTATGGACGAGGCCCCCGGCACCGTGACGCCCAGCACCTCGGCGGCGGCGGTCAGCGTGGATGCCGTCCCCATGGTCATGCAGTGCCCGGGGGACCTGGCGAGGCCGCTCTCCAGCTCGCCGAGCTCGCAGTCGCCGATCAGCCCGGCGCGCTTGTCGTCCCAGTACTTCCACATGTCGGTACCGGAGCCGAGGACTTCGTCGCGCCAGTGCCCCGGCAGCATCGGCCCGGCCGGCACGAAGACCGTGGGCAGGTCCACGCTGGCCGCGCCCATCAGCAGCGCGGGCGTCGACTTGTCGCAGCCGCCCATCAGCACCGCGCCGTCGACCGGGTAGGACCGCAGCAGCTCCTCGGTCTCCATCGCCAGCAGGTTCCGGTACAGCATCGGCGTCGGCTTCTGATACGTCTCCGACAGCGTCGACACCGGGAACTCCAGCGGGAAGCCGCCCGCCTGCCACACCCCGCGCTTGACCGCCTGCGCCCGCTCCCGCAGATGGACGTGGCAGGGGTTGATGTCGCTCCACGTGTTGAGGACCGCGATCACCGGCTTGCCCAGGTGCTCCTCCGGCAGATAGCCGAGCTGCCGGGTGCGGGCCCGGTGGCTGAACGAGCGCAGGCCGTCGGTCCCGTACCACGCGTGGCTGCGCAGCTCTTCCGGCTTCTTCATGGACAGGCCTTCTTTCGTCCTACGACAGATCCCAGCCGGTGATCAGGGCCGCCACCCGCTCACGCTGTGCGTCCTCCAGGACCCGGCTCGGCGGCCGTACGTCGCGCCGGCACCGCCCCTGCGCCGCCAGCGCCTCCTTCACCACCGACACGTTGTTCGCCGACTGCCGCTCCGCCCGCAGGTCCTCGAACTCCCGGATCTGCTCCCATACCTTCATCGCGGCCGCGTAGTCCCCGTCCCGCAGCGCCCGCAGCATCTCCAGCGACACCCTCGGGGCCACGTTCACCAACCCCGACGTGAAGCCCGTCGCCCCGACCGCCCAGTACGAGGGCGCGTACAGCTCCGCCAGCCCCGCCACCCACGTGAACCGGTCGAGCCCCGCGTCCCGCGCCACCGCCGCGAAGCGCGCCGCGTCCGGCACCGCGTACTTCACGCCGATCACGTTCGGGCACAGCTCCCCCAGCCGGCCGATCACCTCACCGCCCAGCAGCGCATTGCGTACGTACGGCACCACGCCCAGCTCCGGCACGGCCTCCGCGATGGCCCGGTGGTAGTCCACCCAGCCGTCCGGCGAGACGTACGGGTGGATCGGCTGATGCACCATCACCGTCTGTGCCCCCGCCCCACCCGCGTGCCGCGCGGCGGCGATCGCGCTCGGCACGTCGTGCCCCACCCCCACGATCACCTGGGTGTCCGGAGCCGCCTCGGCCATCGTCAACTCGACGACCAGCCGCCGCTCGTCCGGCTCCAGCGCGTAGAACTCCCCCGTGTTGCCGTTCGGCGTGACCGTCCGCACGCCCGCGTCGAGCAGCCTGCGCAGCAGCGCCCGGTAGGCGACCCGGTCCACGCCGCCCCCGGCGTCGAACGGGGTCACCGGTATCGCCACGACCTCGGCGAGCGCTGACGACTGCTCCGCGAATGACCTGCGCACGCTCATGGGGTGCCGCTGCTCTCCTCCGGAAAGGCCCGGGCCACGAAGCTCGCGATGTGCTCGTGCAGCAGCCCCGCCGCGCCCTCCGCGTCGCCGTCCAGCGCCCGCGCCAGGATCTCCCGGTGCTCGTTCGCCTCCTGCTCCCACGACGGCATCGCCTGCCACACCACCGCCGACACCAGTGCGGCCTGGTCCCGTACGTCATCGAGCATCCGCGCCAACAACGGGTTCCCGCACGGCACATACAGCGCCCTGTGAAAGTCCCGGTTCGCCAGCGACCGATCCGCCCGGTCCCCCGCCCCGTCCGCCCGCACCAGCGCGTCCCGCGCCGCGTCCAGCGACGCCCGCTGCGTCACCGTCCGCCGGAGCGCCTCCGGCTCCAGCAGCAACCGCACGTCGTACACCTGCCGAGCCATCTCCGCGTCCACCGTCCGCACCGTCACGCCCTTGTACTGGCTCATCACCACCAGCCCCGTCCCCGCCAACGTCTTCAGCGCCTCCCGCACCGGCGTCTTCGACACCCCCAACTGCCCGGCCAACTCCGTCTCGACCAGCGCCTGCCCCGGCTTCAACCGGCCGGTGAGTATCCCGTGCTTGATCGTCTCCAGCACGTACTGCGTGCGGGACGGAATGGGGGTCGGCGCGGCGCCGGCCAGCAGGTCCATGGCAGCTCTCAGATCTCATATATGACGTACGAAGTACGACGACGAAATTAGGCCCGCCCCGGCACTGCGTCAATGCCCCGAACAACTTCCCCGGCGCGGACGTTGGGGGCACCCGGCACCCCGGGCCCATACCGCCCCCCTCCATGGCCCGGGGTGCCGGGTGGCAGGGACGCGTGGTCCGGGCCAGTGACAGGGCCTGCCGGACACAACCCCCACCAACCCGCAGCCGCCATCGGGCCGGAGGGGGTGGGGCGGGGTGGGTCCGTAGAGACGCTAAGGCGACGCAGAACGCCCAGTTCCGAGCGAGCGAGGAACAGGGCGGGCGAGGATAGCTGTCTCATAGGACCCACCCCGACACGCCCCCGACCCACCCACGAACCGAACGCGCCCCCGCCGCAGGGCGCACCGCCGCCCCCCGGTCACCGCAGAGCGAACCGCACCGCCGCCAAGTCCGCGTCCGACGCAAGCCCGGCATGGTAGAGCCGCAGCTCCGTCGCGCCGAGCGCAGCGGCCCGCGCGGCGTCGGCGGCGAGCGTGCCGGGGCTGCCGCCCATGCCGGTGACGACGGGGAAGTTGGCGGCGAGGACGGTGCCGGGGCGGCGGTGGGGGGTGCAGGCGGGGAGGCCGGCCGTGCCGGGGAGGACGAGGCCGTCGGCGTGGGCGAGGATGTGCGCCGGGTCGACGCCGACGTTGGCGCCGGTGCGGTGGAGGGCGGGGTCGGCGTGGAGGAGGACCCGGAAGCCGTCGGGCGCCTCGTCGCGCACAGCGCGGATCGCGTCCCGCTGGAACGTACGGGCCACCTCGCCCCGCCACGAAAGCGTCGCCCCGGCAAGGTCCGCGCCGAACAGCTTCTCGACGTCGGCCCATTCGTCGGGACCCGCCGTCCACTCCCCCGCCCACACCGGCGCCAGCGCGGCCCGGACGGCGGCCCGCAGGTCGTCGGGGTCGGCGCCGAGGCCGGCGTAGCCTTCGGCACAGGCGGGGCAGAAGCACAGCGACATCAGGTACTGCGCGGCAGCGCCCAGTGGGACGCCGCCCACCTTGTCGTGGGCGTGCAGGTGGGCGAGGCCGTACCAGCCGCAGGACTCCAGCTCCGTGCCGGCCGCGCCGGGGCGGACGGCGGCCTCGGCGGCCAGCGCGGTGGCGTAGGCGCGGAACTCGGGCTGGGCGATGCAGGGGGCCCAGGGGTAGCGGTCGCCGTAGGCGTTGACCACGGACGTACGCGGAAAGTCGTCGCCCAGGCGGGAGTTGTGGGCCAGGACCACCCATGAGTGGACGGACAGCCCGGCGTCGGCCAGCGCCTCGGCGGCCGAGCCGTACGCGTCGGGGGACGGCACCCAGTCCTGCGCGTAGGGCCGCAGGGCGCGGCCGGCCCAGCGCCGCTCGGAGGGCGGGTAGAGGACGGCCGCGTGCCGGGCGGTGACGATCCGGTGCCGGGGATGGCGGGGGGTGAGGGCGCGGGTGGAGTGGTAGGCGGAGGCCAGCGTGACCTGGCCGATGCCGAGGTCGGCGAGGCGCTGGGGCGCGTCGGGGTCGCCGATGACGTCCCAGGGATAGACGAAGGCGGATGCCTTGAGGTCAGTGGTCACCGAGCAACGCCCGTCCGCGCTCGATCAGTTCGGCCAGCTCCTTGACGTGCGCGGGGAGCGGTTCGGACAGCGGCGGCCGCACTTCGCCGACGTCGAGGCCGCGCAGCCGTACGCCGGCCTTGACCAGCGAGACGGCGTAGCTGCGCCCCTGGTGCCGGAGTTCGACGAGCGGCCGGTAGAAGCCGTCGATCAGCCGGTTGACCGTGTCGTCGTCCCCGGCGTCGAGCGCGGCGTGGAAGGCGAGGGCGATCTCGGGGGCGAAGCAGAAGACGGCGGAGGAGTAGAGCCGGACGCCGATGCCCCGGTAGGCGAGCCCGGTGAGTTCGGCGGTGGGCAGTCCGTTGAAGAACAGGAAGTCCTGGCCGGGCAGTCCGGAACGCACCGCGCTGACGATGCGCTGCATCAGGTCGAGGTCGCCGACGCCGTCCTTGAGGCCGATGATGTTGGGGATCTTCGCCAGCTCGATCACGGTCTCCGGGGTGAAGACGGCGTTGTCGCGCTGGTAGACGATGAGCTCGAGACCGGTCCCGGCGGCGAGTGCCGCGTAGTGCCGCAGCAGTCCCGCCTGGTCGGGCACGACGAGGTAGGGCGGCATCGCGAGCAGCCCGTCGGCACCCGCCTCCTCGGCGATCCGCGCGTACCGCAGGGCCAGCGCGGTCCCGTATCCCGCTCCGGCGACGACGGGCACCCGTCCGGCCGCCTCGGCGACCGCGGCCTCGACGCACAGGCCGAACTCCTCGGGGGTCAGGGCGTGGAACTCGCCCGTGCCGCAGCATGCGAAGACCGCCGCCGCACCCGCGTCGATCCCGTCGCGTACGTGGGCACGGAAGGTGTCCAGGTCCAGGGAGCCGTCCGGACGGAAGGCCGTCACGGGGAAGAAGAGCAAGCCGTCCAGGCGCTGGGCCAGTGCAGCGACAGAGGTCATTACGGTGCACCCATCTGATTATTGTCCATATCCGTGAACATGGTTACGCTAAGGGAGCGCCCCAGCAGGGTCAAGCACAGCACCACCCCTCGCCCATCGCCCTCGGCTCAAGGAGAACGCGTCATGCCCGCTCCCCGCACCATCCTGCTCACCGGCGCCGCCGGCGGCGTGGGCACTCTGATGCGCGAGCTGCTCCCCAAGTACGGCTACGAGCTGCGACTCCTCGACCTCGTCCCGGTCGAAGGCGCCCCCGACGCGATCACCGCCGACCTCGGCGACCCGGCCGACGCCGACGTCCTGCGCGAGGCCGTCCGGGGCGTGGACGCGATCGTGCATCTCGCGGGCATCTCCCTGGAATCGACCTTCGAGAAGATCCTGCACGCCAACATCCGGGGCACGTACAACCTCTACGAGGCCGCGCGCGAGGAGGGCATCGACCGCGTCGTCTTCGCCTCCAGCAACCACGCCATCGGCTTCACCCCCCGCCCCCTGGGTGACGACCCGCTGGTCCCGGTCGGCACCCCGCACCGCCCCGACACCTTCTACGGCCTCTCCAAGTCCTTCGGCGAGGACCTCGCCCAGTTCTACTGGGACAAGCACGGCCTGGAGACCGTCTCGCTGCGCATCGGCTCCTGCTTCCCCGAGCCCACCTCCGTGCGCATGCTCTCCTTCTGGCTGAGCCCCGCCGACGGCGCCCGCCTCATCCACGCCGCCCTCACCGCGGACGACGTCAGGCACACCGTCGTCTACGGCAGTTCGGCCAACACCCGCGTGTGGTGGGACCTGGCCCCGGCCCGGGCCCTCGGATACGAGCCGCAGGACGACTCCGAGCCGTACGCCGCCGAACTCGTCGCGAAGCACGGCGAACTCGACCCGGACGACCCCGAAACCGCCCGCATGGGCGGCCACTTCACGACACGCCCGCCGATCTGGCCGCACTGACGGGATAAGTTGTCGATCCATGGTTTCCGTGGACCGACGCCGCACGCTCAAGCTCGCGCTCGACGTGCTCCTCATGCTGACCGGAGCCCTGCTCGGCATCGCCACGAACTACGCCACGGGCGAGACCGACCACGTGCCGCTCGCCCTGCGGCTGCTGCGCGACTGGTCGGTCCCGCTGGTGGGCGTCGCGCTGGTCGCGCTGGTCGTCGGCCAGGTCTGGCTGTCCTACCTGGACCGCCCGCTGCCCCCGCGCCGCGTCTGGGATTCCGACCAGCCGCCCTATCCCGGCCTCGAAGCCTTCACCGAGCAGGACGCCGCCGTGTTCTTCGGCCGCGACCGGGAGATCACCGAACTCGTCGACCGGCTCCACCCGGCCGTCCCCGCCCGCGCCCACCGCTTCGTCACCGTCCTCGGCCCCTCCGGCAGCGGAAAGTCCTCCCTCGTACGGGCCGGCCTGCTGCCCGCCCTCGCCCGGCGGCGCGGCCGGTGGGCGACCGGCCCGGTTCTCCAGCCGGGCACGGACCCGGGCGCCGGGCTCGTACGCTCCCTGGGCCAACTCCCCGCCGGCGTACGGCCGGCACTGCTGGTCGTCGACCAGCTGGAGGAACTCCTCACCCTGTCGGGCCCGGAGGAGCGAGCCGCCTTTCTCACCTGCGTACGCGACGCGCTCGGCGCCGACCCCCGGCTGTGGATCGTGGCCACCCTGCGCTCCGACTTCCTGACCGACCTCCTCGACTCCGGCTTCGCCGACCTCGTCCGCCAGCCCTCCGTCATCGGCGTCCTGGGCCGCGACCAGCTCCACGAGGTCATCCGACAGCCCGCCGAGCAGGCCGGCCTGGCCTTCGCCCCCGGCGTCGTCGCCCGCATGGTCGACGACTGCGGCGGCGGCGACGCGCTCCCGCTGCTCGCCTATACGCTGCAGGAGCTCTACCTCCGCGTCGGCGGCTCCGGCGGCACGGTCACCGACGAGGCCTACCGGGCCCTGGGCGGCGTCGCCGGCGCCCTCTCCGACCGGGCGGACCGGATCAGCGCCGAGCTCACCGACGCGCCGGTCATCCCCACCCTGCTCAAGTTCGTCACCGTCGACCGCAACGAGCCGACCCGCCGCCGGGTCCCCCGTGCCGACCTGTCGGCCGCCGAGCAGGAAGTCGCCGACGCCTTCGTCGCCGGTCGTCTCCTCACCGGCGACGGCGGCGTGCTCGACGTGGCCCACGAGGCCCTGTTCCGGCAGTGGCCGCCGCTGCGGCGGGCGGTCGAGGCGCGAGCCGAGGAGCTGCGCCGGCGGACCGAACTGGAGCGCTGGGCGCAGGACTGGGAGCACGCCGACCGCGCGGACTCGTATCTGCTGAGCGGTGAGCGGCTGGCGGTGGCCCGGGAGTGGCTGGCGGAGGACGGGAGTGTGCCGCTGGTCGCGGAGTTCGTGGAGCGGTCGATGCGGCTGGACCGCGTGGCACTGGCCCGTACGGCCGACGCGGTGGCCGTACGGGTACTCGAAAGCGCCGGACGCGAGCCGGAGTTGGCGATGCTCGCCGCGCTCACGGCGATCGAGGAGTGCGGCGCGACGCGGGGCGCGGTGCAGGCACTGCACACGGCGCTGGGCGCATCGCGACTGCGCAGGGTGTTGCGGGGCTTCCAGCGGCGGGTCCTGGCGGTCGCCTGGTCACCCGACGGCGACTCACTGGCCGCGGCGTCGGACGACGGGACGGTACGCATCTGGGGCCCCGGGCTCGACGCCGATCCCGTCTCTGTCACCGGAGGCGGCGAGTGGATGCTCTGCCTGGCGTGGTCACCGGACGGTCGGCGGCTCGCCTGCGGCTCCCGCGACGACACCCTGCGCGTCTGGGACACCGGCACCTGGGCGGAAGTGGCCGTCCTCCACCACATGGTGCCGGCCGGCGACCGTGCGGAGGGCATCGGTGGCGTCGCCTGGTCGCCCGACGGCAGCCGCATCGCGTCCGTCGGCGGCGACTGCGCCCTGCGGCTCTGGGACGCCGGCACCTACACCGAAGTCGCCGTACTGCGAGGCCACGAGCGCATGGCGTGGAGCGTGACGTGGTCGCCCGACGGCAAGAAGGTGGCCAGCGCGGGCCAGGACCGTACGGTCCGGGTCTGGGACCCGGCGACCGGAGCGACACTCAGCGTGCTCACCGGCCATCAGGGCACGGTCGAGTCCGTCCGCTGGTCGCCCGACGGGCGCCGACTTGCCTCGGCCTCCGACGACCGCATGGTTCGGATCTGGGACACCGGCACCTGGACGGTGGCGCAGGCGCTGCAGAGCATGGACGTACTCAACTGCCTGGCCTGGTCGCCGGACGGCAAACGACTCGCCGCCGGCGACGAAGTCCGTACGGCCCGGATCTGGGACATCGACGGCGCGGGCGGCCAGATCTGGCTGACCGGGCACACCGACCTGCTGTACAGCATCGCCTGGTCGCCCAACGGGAGGTCGCTGGCCACCGGCTCCCGCGACCGGACCGTGGCCATCTGGGACATCACCGAACGGGCGGACGTCCTGTACGGCCACGACGACTCGGTCTGGCACGCCGCCTGGTCGCCCGACGGCACCCGCATCGCCTCCGCCTCCCAGGACGGCACCGTACGGATCTGGGACGCCGCCACCGGACGCGCCGTCCGCGTGCTGGGCTGCGACGGCGAAGTGGCCGACGTGGCCTGGGCACCGGACGGCACCCGGGTGGTCGCCGCACTCCGGGACGGCGCAGCCGTCATATGGCACACCGACGGGGAAGGCGAGGGCATGATGCTGACCGGCCACACCGACGAACTGTCCAACGTCTCCTGGTCCCCCGACGGCACCCGCATCGCCACCGTCTCCCGCGACAGCACGGCCCGTGTCTGGGACGCCGTCACCGGTGCCGTCCTGCACATCCTGCACGGCCACGGGGACTGGATCGGCGGCGCGGCCTGGTCCCCCGACAGCCATCACCTGGCCACATCCGGCACCGACCGGACGGTCATGGTCTGGGACACCACGGACGGCACGGTGGCCGCCACTCTCCACGGCCACGAGGACTACGCCTGGAAGGTCCACTGGTCCCCCGACGGCCGCCGCCTCGTCACCGGCTCCCGCGACTTCACGATCCGCCTCTGGGACCCCTGCGAAGGCACCCAGCTCGCCGTCCTCACCGGCCACGAGGACCGGGTCCAGGGCGTGGCCTGGTCCCCCGACGGCACCCGCATCGCCTCCGTCTCCCGGGACCGCACCGTGCGCCTGTGGGACCCCGACGCCGCCACCCAGATAGCCGTGCTGGGCGTCCACGACGACTGGGTGAACGGCCTGTCCTGGCACCCGGACGGCACGCGCCTGGCCACCGCCTGCCGCGACCGGACCGTACGCATCTGGGAGCCCGCGGGTCCGGACCTGGACGCGCTGCTGCGCCGGGCCCGCTCCCGGGTCTTCCGTGAGCTGACCCCCGACGAACGGCGCGCGTACCTGCTGCCGGAACAGCCTCAGTCGTAAGTGCTGATCTCGATCAGATTCCCGTCCGGGTCGCGCAGATACACGCTCTGGATGGGCCCCAGCGCGCCGGTGCGCTTCACCGGGCCCTCCTCGACCCGGATGCCCTTGCTGATGAGCTCGGCGAGCACCTGTTCCAGGGGCGTACGGACGATGAAGCACAGGTCGGCGCTGCCGCGGGTGGGACGGCGGGCCTTGGGGTCGAGCTCATGGCCGACCTGGTGGAGGTTGATCTTGCTGTCGCCGAAGGCGAGGGCGCGGCGGCCGTCGCCGAAGGTCACCGGCTCCATACCGAGGACGCGGGAGTAGAACCCGATCGTGGCCTGGATGTCGGCGACGGTCAGGACGAGGTGGTCGAGCCGGTCGATCCGCATGCCGTCAGACACTCCTTCCAGGCGGAATCGCTGAACAGGGGCCGGAACCGGGTCAGGAGCCGCAGCAGACCCGCGCCCCACCGGTCGGCGACGTCGGGGTTGGTGAGGACGAGGTCGAGCTCGTTCGCCGCCGTCAGCTCGGCGAAGTCACGCCGGAGGGAGGGGGACGGCACAAACGTACGGCCGGTGAAGCGGTCGTGGAAGACCGCGTCGTCGTCCGCCAGACGGGCGTAGGTCGTTTCGCGGTCGCAGCTCGCGTAGTCGTACACCAGCTGCTCGGCCCCGGCGCCGATGACGGCGGTCAGCTCGGCGCGGCGGCCGAGCGGCAGCAGGGAGGTCGGGAAGCCGTCGGTGCCGTACGTGGCGTGGCAGAGGCCGGCCAGCCGCAGCTCGGGGCGGGCACCCCAGGCGGCGAGCAGGCCGCGTACGCGGAGCAGGTGGTCCAGCAGCGTGCCGCCGGGGTGGGCGATCTCCCCGGCGCCGAGCGTTCGCATGAAGCCGGCGGCTTCCTCCTCCACGGCGGCACATCCCTCCGTCAGCGGGCGGGGTCGGTCGGCACCCGTCCGGTGTTCGCGAGTCAGCGGACGGGTTGCCGCCGCGGCCGGGGCCCAGGCCCTGGGTAGATCATGCGCGGCGGCCGACGCCCAAGTCAATCATCGGGTTTTCTTCGCCAACTCCAAGCTCTAGCTTGGGAGTTATGACTCTCGACGACCTTCGCGTCTTCACCGCCGTATGCGAGGCGGGCAGCCTCAGCGCCGTCGCCCGTACGCTGACCTGCAGCCAGTCGGCCGTCAGCCAGCACGTCAAGCGGCTCGAACGCGAGCTGGGCCTGAGCCTTCTGGAGCGCCGGCCGCGCGGCGTCGCCCCCACCCACGCGGGCCGCGTCCTGTACGCGGCTGCCGCCGCCGGCATCGGCGGCATCGACCTGGCGCTGGCCGAGCTTCGCGATCTGCGGGACGGAGGCGGCGGCACCGTCCGGATCACCACCGGCGCGACCACCGTGCGGCACTTCATGTCGGACGCCGTGGTGGCCTTCCGGCAGCGCTTCCCCGAGGTCAGCCTGGAGTTCCAGACCGAGAACTCCAGCCGCAGCTGCTTCGACGCCCTCACCGCGAACGAGGCCGACCTCGCCTGGATCACCATCGGCGCCCCGATCCGCGGCACCGAACAGCGGCCGGTCATCGAACTCCCCTGGGTCCTCGTCGTCCGGGCCGACGATCCACTCGCGAGCCGCGGCACCCTCGGCCCCGCCGACCTGGCCGACATCCGGCACATCCAGCTCCCGGAGAACTCGACCTCCCGCCGCCACCTGGAGGACCACCTCTCCCGCCAGGGCATCCAGCTCACCTCGACCACCAGCGTCGCCGACTGGGACACCGCCATCCTCCTGGCCGAACTGGGCCTCGGCCACGCCCTCGTCCCCGCCCTCCCCGCCCTCGACCCCGCCGGCGGCATCCGCCTCCTCCCGGTCCCCGTCCTCCCGCCGCTCTCCGCCGGCTGGGCGGTCCGCCAGTGGGACGCCCTGAGTCCGCCGGCCCGCGAGTTCGCCGACGCGATCGCGGACAGCCTGGCGCACCGAGCGCCTGTCAGTCTGGATTGACAAAACTCTGCCTCAAACATGGATGCGGAAGAACTCGACGAACGACTCAGGTCGAACGACCCCGCCGTCGGCCTGCGCGCGGTGAGCGCCCTGCACCGGCTGGCCGAACAGGTCGAGACGGCCTCCGTGGCACTCGCCAGGGAGCAGGGCTGGTCCTGGGAACAGATCGGGGACGCCCTGGGCGTCTCACGGCAGTCCGTACACGCGAAATACGGAAAGTGAGGCCCGCACATGTTCAAGCAGTTCGCCACCGGCGCCCGTGACACCGTCACGTCGGCGCTCGAGGAGACCCGCCAGCGCGGCGACCGGCGGATCAGCACCGAGCACCTGTTCCTCGGGCTGCTCCATGACCCCGGCTCGGCGGCGACCCGGGCGCTCGGTGTGGACCTGACGGCCGCACGCGCCGCGCTGGGGGCACTGGACCAGGCAGCGCTCGCCGCGATCGGGATCGACGTACGCGGCATCGAACTGCCCGCCATTCCCGGTTCGCGCAAGCGCACCCCGTTCACCTCCGGCGCGCGGGCCGTCATCGAACGCGCCGTCAAGGAAACCGTCCGGACGCACAGCAAACGCACCACGCCCGAGCACATGCTGCTCGCCCTCCTGGACTGCGAACGGCCCGATCCGGCAGCCGAGTTGATGCGTACGCTGCGCATCGACCCGGCGGCCGTACGCGGCCGGCTCAGCGGCCCCGCTCAGCACCCCCGTTGACCTGCAACACCTGGGCGGTCACATGCGCCCCGCCCGGCGAGGCGAGCCAGTGCGCCAGCGAGGCCACGTCCTCCGGGACACCGACCCGGCCGTTGAGGGTCTGACCGACCAGGGTCTGCCGGCGCTCGTCGCTCATCCGGCCGCCGAAGAACTCGGTTTCGTCGACGAAGCCGGGCGCGACGACATTGACCGTGATCCCGCGCGGCCCCAGGTCGGCGGCCAGGTCGTACGCGTACGGGTGCAGGGCCGCCTTGGCCGCACCGTACGAGCCGGAGCCGCCGCCCCGGACGGCGGCGATCGAGCTGAGCAGCAGCACGCGGCCGCCGTCGGCCAGCAGCCCCCGCAGGGCCTCCGTCAGCAGGACGGCGGTCAGCACGTTGGCCCGGAAGTTCTCGGTCCACAGCTCCGCCGTGGTCAGGTCGCCGCCGCCGAGGACGACATTGCCGCCCGCGCTGTTGACCAGCACATCCACCCGTCCGTACCGCTCGGCCACCAGATCGCGGACCCGGGCCGCCTCCTGCTCGTCGGCGAGGTCGGCGGGCAGAGCCAGAGCGCCGGCGCCGAGCCGCTCGGCGGCGGCGTCCAGGACCTCCTCGCGGCGGCCGATCAGGACGACCTGGTCGCCGGTACGTACGAAAGTCTCCGCGACGGCGAGGCCGATGCCCGTACCGCCGCCGCTGATGACCACGATTCGCGACATCTCAAAAACTCCAATTCGGTAATGGAACCGTAAAGCGCGATCGATCGTTATCGAAGACATGACCGCTATGACCCCTGGCTCGAACGTCCCGCTCTCCGCCCCCCGCGTGGCCGTGGACGTTTCCGCGCCCGTCCGGCTGGATGTCTCGGGCCTGCTGATCGCCGCCGACGGCAAGGTGCGCTCGGACGACGACTTCGTCTTCTACAACCAGCCGAGTGGCCCGGGTGTGACGTACCAGTCCGATTCGATCATCGTCGACACGGTATCCGTCCCGGCGGCCATCGAAAAAGTGGTTATCACCGCAAGCCCCGACGCGGCCGGCGCCACCTTCGCGGGCATCGAACCGACAGCCACCATCCGCGACCCGGACAGCGGCACGGTCATCGCCACCTTCACCCCGCCCCAGCTCGGACCCGAGACCGCCCTCGTCGTCGTCGAGGTCTACCGTCGCGGCGGCGCCTGGAAGGCCCGCGCCGTCGGCCAGGGCTACGCCAACGGCCTGGCCGGCATCGCCACGGACTTCGGCGTGAGTGTCGACGAGCCGGCGGCCGCACCGCAAGCCCCGCCTCCCACCGGTCCCGCCGTCACGAACATCCCCCCGCCCCCGGCGGCGGCACCGGCACCGGCACCGGCACCGGCATCCAACGGCAAGATCAACCTCGACAAGGGCCGGGTCAACCTCAAGAAGAACCAGACCGTCTCCCTGGTCAAGGGCGGCAAGCCGCTGCTCTCCAGCGTGCGGATGGGCCTCGGCTGGGAGCCCGCCTTCCGCTCCAAGGACATCGACCTCGACGCCTCGGTCATCGCGTACGGCGCCGACCGCAACCACATCGCGTCCTGCTACTTCGGCAAGCTCAGCATCCTCAGCGGCGCCATCCAGCACTCCGGCGACAACCTCACCGGCGAAGGCGCCGGCGACGACGAGGCCATCACCGTCCACCTCGGCGGCCTCCCGCCCGAAGTCACCGGCCTCGTCTTCACCGTCAACTCCTTCTCCGGCCAGAAGTTCAACCAGGTCGCCAAGGCCTACTGCCGCCTCCTCGACGCCACCACCGGCGAAGAGCTCGTCCGCTTCGACCTCACCCAGGGCGAGCCCCGCACGGGCGTCATGATGGCCAAACTGATCAAGCAATTCTCCGGCGAATGGGAAATGACCGCCATGGGCGAATTCGCCGACTCCCGCACCGTAAAGGGCATGGTCAAACCCGCAGCGCAGGCCCTTTAACGGTCGGCCACCGGGCGCAAGCCGCCGAACTGACCGGAGGGGCCGGGGTCGGAGGGGGTGGGGTCCTGGACGCTCCGCATATTTGTGTGCGGCATGCCGGGTGAGCCAGCGGAGGGCCCGTCACGCACGTAAATATGTCGGTCGAGGACCTCACCCCCGCAGGCCCCGGACCCGGCCCACCGACACCTGCGAGCGCACCCGGCGCAGGCGGCGTGCCGCTAGCAGGGCTGCCGACGCCAAGGCCCCGTGATGGCGAGCATGATGCCGGGCTCCTGGATGTTGGCGAAGAGCGTCTTGCCGTCGGGCGAGAAGGTGACGCCGGTGAACTCGCTGTACGCCGGCGCATCGGCCGTGCCGATGTTGAGCTCGTTGCGGGCGATGGGATACGTGCGGCCGTCCCCGAGGGCACCGAAGAGGTGCTGGATGCCCTCGCCGTCCTCGGCGATGACGAGGCCGCCGTAGGGGGAGACGGTGATGTTGTCGGGGCCGTCGAAGGCGCCGTCGACGGAGGGATCGGGGTTCACCCCGAGCAACACCTTCAACGTCAGCGTGCGCCGCTTCGGGTCGTAGAACCACACGGCGCCGTCATGCGCCACCGGGCTCTCCGCGCGGGCGTAGGAGGAGACGATGTAGGCGCCGCCGTCGCCCCACCACATGCCTTCGAGCTTGCGGGCCCGGGTGATCTCACCGGCGGCGAACTGCTTGCGCGTGGAGACGGACTTCGCGTCGCGGTCCGGGACGTCGACCCAGTCGACCCCGTACACGGTACCGATCTTCGTGGCGCGGGAGAGGTCGTCGACGAACTGACCGCCGGAGTCGAAGCACTTGAAGGCCTGGAGCACGCCGGCGTCGTCGGCGAGGGTGCGGAGTCTGCCGCGGCCGTGCTTGAAGCCGGCCGGCGGGGTCCAGCGGTACAGGAGGCCGTTGGGGCCGGAGGCGTCCTCCGTGAGGTAGAGGTGACCGCGCTGGGGGTCGACGACGACGGCTTCGTGGGCGTAACGGCCGAGCGCCTTGACCGGCTTGGGGTCGCGGTTGGCCTTGCGGTCGTAGGGGTCGACCTCGAAGACATAGCCGTGGTCCTTGGTGAAGCCGTACGAGCCGGCCTTGTCCTCGGTCTCCTCGCAGGTGAGCCAGGTGCCCCAAGGGGTGCGTCCGCCCGCGCAGTTGGTGGCGGTGCCGGCCACCCCGACCCATTCGGCCACCCTTCCCCCGCCATGGGCGGCGCCGTGCCGTTCGACCTCGACGATGGTGACGCCGCCCGCCGCGCCCGGGTCGTAGACGAGGCCGTCAGCGAGCGGCACCGGGTGCGGCCAGTCGGCACGGGCGCCGCGCAGTTCGTGGTTGTTGGCGAGCAGCGTGGCGCCGCGGAGGCCCTCGAAGGTGGCGGTGCCGTCGTGGTTGGAGGGGGTGGACTCGCCGGACTCCAGGGTGGTGACGCCGGTCCGGGTGATGATCCGGTACGCGAAGCCCTTGGGGAGCGCGAGGATGCCCTCCGGGTCGGCGGCCAGCTCGCCGTAACCCAGCGTGCCGCTGTGCCGGGCGGTGCCGGCCGCCGACGCGGCTCCCGCGGAAGCAGCGGCGGGGGCGTCGGCGGCGAGCGCGCCGGGGGCGGTGGCGAGGACGTCCACCGTTCCGGCCAGCGCGATGCCGGCACCGGTGATGGCCGAACGCTTGGCGAAGTTCCTGCGGGTGAGCGGCATGGATTCTCTCCTGGTGGTCCACGCAAAGCGCGGGTCATGGGACGGTAAAATGCCGTGCGCCACACTCGCGCCCCATAACGAACGCCAGTTGAACTGAACCTGACGTTCCGCCACCCACTTCGCCGAAGTCGTGCGGCTTCCTCTACTGCCCCCCGGTCGCCGAGCGGGCCTTGAAGGCGGCCTTACGGGCTTCCTTGGCGACGGCCTTGTCGGGGTGGAGCCGGCCCATGGCCTCCAGGACGTCGGCCGTGGCAGGGTGGTCGACCCGCCAGGCGGCGGCGAAGAAGCTGTCGTGGCGGGCCACCAGGTCGGTGACGAGTTCGCGCAGCAGCTCGGGGTCGTCGTCGGCGTCGAGCTGGGCGGCGAGGGTGTCGATGGTGAGCCAGAAGACCATGTCCTGGTCCGGGGCCGGGACGTCGGCGGAACCGGTCTCGGTGAGCCAGACGCGGGCCAGGCCGCCGAGTTCGCGGTCGGCCAGGACCTCGCGGAGGGCGGGCTCGGCCTCGGCGCCGAGCAGGCTGAGGGTCTGCTGCGCGACCAGCCGCCGGCCGGGGGCGTCGCGGTCGTCGCCGCGTGCCGCCTGCAGCAGTTCACGGGCCGCGTCGGCGGGCTTGCGGGTGCTCAGCCACTGGTCGGCCTCGCTGCGGGCGGCCCGGTCGGGGTAGCCGAACAGTGCCTCCAGCAGTACGGACGCGGGCTGCTCGGCCAGTTCCCCGGCGGCCGGGGCGTGCATGCCCGCGTCGAGCATCCGGGCGCGTACGCCGTAGAGCCCGAGCGGGGTGAGCTGGACGATGCCGTAGCGGGAGACCTCGTCGGGGTCGATGTCCGGTGACTCCGGTGACTGGGCCTGCGCGGGGACGGCGGCCTCGTCGGCTTCGGCCTCCTCGATCAGGGCCTCGTCCAGCGGCCGGTACTCGATCAGCCCGGTCGGAACGAGCACCCGGAAGTGTTCGTCGAGGCGCATCATGACCTCGGTGACCTCTTCGAGGACGGCGTCGGTCGGGTCCTCCATCTCGTCGGGGACGACCATGGACGCGGCCAGCACCGGCAGCGGCACGGCCCCGCCCTCGTTGTCCTCGATGGCGCTGAAGAAGTAGAGGTTGGCGAGCGCCCCGTCGAGGAAGTCCGCCTCCTCCTCCGGGTCCCAGTCCAGGCCGCCGAGGTCGTCAGGGCCGCCTTCGCCGTCCGCGTCCGCGATGCCGTCGAGCAGGCCCTCCAGGTCGGGGGCGGCGGCCTCGGCGAGCGCGGTCTCCACGGCGGCCAGCCAGACCTCCAGCACCTCCCGCGGCGCACCGCCGTCGATCTGGCGCAGCGCGTCGCCGGGCACGGCCTGCCCGGCGGCGGCGTCCTCGAGGCCGTCGAACTCCTGCTCCGCCGACGCCGCCTCGTCGAGGTCGAGCTCGACCAGGCCCGAGTCCACCGCGACGCCCCAGGCCTGCGCGGTCTCCGCGACGCCGTCCGGCTCGCTGTCCAGCCCGAGTTCGGCGGCGGCGCGCTGTCGGTCCTCGGCGGTCAGCTCTCCCATGGCGTCCACCTGGACGTGCGGCGCGGCCCAGCGGGCCAGCCGTACGGCCCGATCCAGCAGCGGTGCGGCGAGCGCGAGCCGTGCCAGCTCGTCCTCGGGCAGCAGCCGTACCGGCGGCAGGTCGAGGCGGTCAGCGGCCATGGCGGGGTCTCCTATGGGGTGCGGGATGCAAGGACGCGAAACGGACGCGCGAGCGCGCGGACCCAGCGTAGTCCTGCGGAGGCTGTGATTCGCCGCGTGCTTTTCCGCCGCCCGTACGGGCGCGTGGGGTTCACCCTACGGGCGACCCTCGGTTACCCCGCCACTCCTTGACAACGCGATGCCCCGGAAAGGAAATTACGCGCGTAGAGCCGCACGCATGTCGCCCCTCGACCGCAGGCAGAAAACCTCACGGAGGCTCCGTTGACATCCCCCCGCCACAAGCACAGCCGGAAGAAGACCGTCGGCGTGGGCGCACTCGCCGCAGCCGCGGTCGCGGCCGGTCTGGTGGCCGTCCCCCAGCTGGCCTCGGCCAGCGAGGTGCGGATCCACGACATCCAGGGCACCACCCGGCTCTCGCCCTACGCCGGCCAGTCGGTCAGCTCCATACCCGGCATCGTCACGGGAGTGCGGACCTCCGGCACCAAGGGCTTCTGGATCCAGGACGACACCCCGGACGACAACCCCGCCACCAGCGAGGGCATCTTCGTCTTCACCAGTTCCGCCCCGACCGTCGCGGTCGGCGACTCGGTCCAGGTCTCCGGCACCGTCACCGAGTACTACCCGGGCGGCAAGACCGCCGGCGGCCAGTCCGTCACCGAGATCTCCAAGCCGACCGTCACCGTCGTCTCCTCCGGCAACGCGGTCCCCGCCCCGGTCGTGCTCACCACCAGGTCCGTGCCGGACGACTACACCCCACCGGGCGACCCCGCCGCCGACAACAGCATCGAGGGCCTGACCCTCCAGCCGAAGAAGTACGCCCTGGACTTCTACGAGTCCCTGGAGGGCATGAACGTCCGGGTCGCGGACACCCGCGTGGTCGGTGCCACCGACGCGTACGCAGAGCTGTGGGTCACCACCAAGCCCAAGCAGAACCCCACCAGGCGCGGCGGCACCGTCTACTCCTCGTACGAGGACCAGAACTCCGGCCGCCTGCAGATCCAGTCGCTGATCCCGGCCGCCACCCAGGCGTTCCCGACCGCCAATGTCGGCGACGTCCTCACCGGCGCCACCGAGGGCCCGCTGGACTTCAACCAGTTCGGCGGCTACACCCTGGCCGCCCGCACGCTCGGCACGCTCCAGGACAAGGGCCTGACCGCGGAGACCACCCGCAAGCAGAAGAGCCGCGAACTGGCCATCGCCACGTACAACGTGGAGAACCTCGACCCGTCCGACAGCGACGCCAAGTTCGCGCGGCTGGCCGAGGGCGTCGTCGACAACCTGGCGTCGCCCGACATCGTGGCCCTGGAGGAGATCCAGGACAACAACGGCGCCACCGACGACGGCACGGTCGCCGCCGACAAGACCGTCCAGAAGTTCATCGACGCGATCGTCGCGGCCGGCGGCCCCAGCTACGACTGGCGGTCCATCGACCCCACCAACGACACCGACGGCGGCGAGCCCGGCGGCAACATCCGGCAGGTCTTCCTCTTCAACCCCGAGCGGGTCTCCTTCACCGACCGCGCGGGCGGCGACGCTTCGACCGCCGTGGGCGTCCAGAAGATCGGCGGCAAGGCCGCGCTGACCGCCTCCCCGGGTCGTATCGCCCCCGCCGACGAGGCGTGGACCACCAGCCGCAAGCCGCTCGTGGGCGAATTCTCCTTCCGCGGAAAGCCGGTCGTGGTAGTCGCCAACCACTTCGACTCCAAGGGCGGCGACTACGCCCTGACCAGCCGCTACCAGCCGGTCCCGCGCAGCTCCGAGGTGCAGCGGATCAAGCAGGCCACGCTGGTCAACGCCTTCGTCAAGGAGGTGCAGGCGGTCCAGAAGGACGCGGACGTCGTCGTCCTCGGCGACATCAACGACTCCGAGTTCTCCCCCGCCGGCAAGACCCTGACCGCCGGCCACGCGCTCAAGGACCTGTACTTCTCGCTGAAGCCCAGCGAGCGCTACTCATACGTCTACCAGGGCAATTCCCAGGTGCTCGACCACATCCTGGTCAGCCCGTCCCTCGGGGATCCCGACTACGACGTGGTTCACGTCAACGCCGAGTTCGCCGACCAGGCCTCCGACCACGACCCCCAGGTCGTGCGCCTCAGGCCGTAGTGCGCCTCACGCCCCCGGGCCCGTTTGGCCCGGGGGCCCGGGGGCAGACGGGCCTCCATGGCAGCAGTATCGGTACTCCGGGGGAAAATTCCGCTTTTCGTCCCTGCCCTGATCCTTTTCGCGGGCGGCATCCGGGGTCTCGACCGCGGCTCCATGTGGCAGGACGAGGCGACCACCGCTGTCATCGCCAGCCGGTCCCTCCCCCAGCTCTGGCACACCCTCGGGAGCGTCGACGCCGTCCACGGCGCCTATTACGTCCTGGTGCACGAGCTGATCGTCGTCCTCGGCGGGGCCGTCCCGCTCGAAGTCCTCATCCGGATCCCCTCCCTGCTCGCCGCCGCCGCCGCGGCGGCCGGTGTCGCCGCCGTCGCCCGCGCCGCCTGGTCCCCGGCCGCCGGGCTGCTGTCCGGCTCGGTCTTCGCGGTTCTGCCCGTCGTGAGCCGGTACGCCCAGGAGGGCCGCTCGTACGCCCTGGTCGCGGCGGCCGTGATCTGGGGGACGTACTTTCTCGTACGCGGCCGTTGGGTCGGCTATGCCATCGCGCTGGCCGTGGCCTGCCTGCTCAACCTCTTCGCCGTCTTCGTCGTCCCGGCCCACGCCGTGGCGCTCCTGCTCGGCCGCGCCGGCGCCCCCGCGTTCCGCCGCTGGGCCCTGGCCGTACTCGCCGGCCTCACCCCCGCCGTCCCGGTCGCCTGGGTCGCCGCCCACCAGACCGCCCAGGTCTCCTGGCTCACCCGCCCCGGCTGGCCCGACGTCCGCGCCCTTCTGACCGGTTGGGCGGGCGGCACGCTCCCGCTCGCGGCCCTGGGTGTGCTCTGCGCGGCGGGCGTGGCGGTCGGGCTGGCGGGGCTGCTTCCCCGGCGGCGCCCCTTTCTGAGCCCGGAGGAAGGGCCGCCGGCCCGGCAGTTGTTGCTCGCGGGCGCCGGCGGACCGCAGCGGGCCTGGCCGGTCGGAGGTTCCGGGGCCGGCGGTCCGGGGGCGCGGGACGCGGGGTTCGCCGGATTCGGGAAGCGCCCGGACGAGGGGACCGCGCTGGTCCCGCTGCCCGCGTTGGCGCTCGCGGTGGCCGTGCTGCCCCCGGCGGCGCTGCTGGCCGTGTCCCAGTTCCACCCGCTGTACCAGGACCGCTACGTCCTCTACGCCACCGCCGGCCTCGCCTGGCTGGCCGGCGCCGCCCTCGCCGCCCTCCGTAAGGGCGCGGTCGTGGTCGCCGCCGCCCTCGTCATCGCGCTGGGCGCCTTCACCTTGCCCGCCCAGCAGCAGGTGCGCCAGGTGAGCAGCCGCGCCGACGACCCGGCCGCCGCCGCCCGTGTCGTGGCAGACGGTGCGCGCAAGGGCGACGCGGTCATCTTCCTGCCCTCGGTGCGCAGGCTGGTCGCCGAGGCGTACCCGGAGTGCTTCAGCGGGGTCAGGGACGTCGCCCTCATGAGCTCGGGCGCGCAGTCCGGCACGCTCGCCGGGCGCGAGATCAAGGCCGGGCAGGTCGCCGGGGCCCTCAAGGGCGTCGACCGGGTGTGGGTGGTGAGCCGCTCGTATGCCCGCTCCGCCGACCTCACCGCCCCCACCGACCGCGCGAAGCGCCACGAGTTGCGGAAGCAGTTCACGCAGACCCGGATCACCCGGGTCCTGGGCTACGCGGTGCGGCTCTACGTCCGGAAGACGTAGAGCCGACCTTTTCCGTACCGTTTGCCTCAGTTGTGGCTGTGCAGCACCTCGTTCAGGCCACCCCACGAACCGGAGCGCGGCAGCACCTCGACCGTGCCGGTCGTGGAGTTGCGGCGGAAGAGCAGGTTGTCCACGCCGGACAGTTCAAGTGCCTTGACGATCTTGCCGTCGGGCAGGGTGACCCGCGTACCGGCCGTGACGTACAGACCGGCCTCGACGACACAGTCGTCGCCGAGTGCGATGCCGATGCCCGCCTCGGCGCCGAGCAGGCAGCGCTCGCCGATGGAGACGATCTGCTTGCCGCCGCCCGACAGCGTGCCCATGATCGACGCGCCGCCGCCGATGTCGGAGCCGTCACCGACCACGACACCCGCGCTGATGCGGCCCTCGACCATGGAGGTGCCGAGCGTGCCGGCGTTGAAGTTGACGAAGCCCTCGTGCATGACCGTGGTGCCGGCGGCGAGGTGCGCGCCGAGCCGGACCCGGTCGGCGTCGGCGATACGGACGCCCGCGGGGGCCACGTAATCCGTCATGCGGGGGAACTTGTCGACACTGGTGACCTGCAGGTGCAGCCCCTCCGCGCGGGCGTTGAGCCGCACCGCCTCGAGCCGGTCGACGGCCACCGGACCGAGCGAGGTCCAGGCGACGTTGGCCAGCAGGCCGAAGATGCCGTCCAGGCTCTGGCCGTGCGGCTTGACCAGGCGGTGGCTGAGCAGGTGCAGGCGGAGGTACACGTCGTGCGTGTCCAGCGGCTTGTCGTCGAGCGATGCGATGACCGTCCGTACGGCGATCACCTCGACCCCGCGCCGCGCGTCCGGGCCCAGCGCCTTCGGGGCGGCCTCGCCGAGCAGTTCGGCCGCCTGCTCGGCCGTCAGCCGCTCGGTGCCGGCCGGGCCGGGCGCCTCGGCGAGCGCGGGCGCGGGGAACCAGGTGTCGAGAACGGTGCCGTCGGCGGCGACAGTCGCCAGGCCTGCGGCGACGGCACCGGTGGCGCGGGTAGCGGTCGTTTCAGTCATGTATCGAACGCTATCCGCTCACCCCGGCGTGTGCCCAACCCGCCCGCGATACGGAACCGCCGCCGGCCCGGAGCGGCCCGGGCCTCAGCCCTGGCTGACCGCTGTGACGGCTCCCTGCTCCGCCACCGCCGGCCGGAACGCCGGCAGCCGGTGCGCCGCCAGGACCGTGGCCCCGGCGATCGCCACCAGCCCGGCGCACAGCGGCCACAGCAGGCCGGGCGCCGCCTGGTAGAGCGCACCGCCGAGCGGCGCGGCGAGGACGACGCCGCTGATGGAGGCGCCGGCGTAGAGACTCTGGAAGCGGCCCTGCAGGTGGTCGGGCGCGTTGTCGGCGACGTAGGCGGTCGACGGCGACTTGTAGAGGATGTCGCCGAGGGTGAGCAGCGCCATCATCACGATCGCCGTCGCGATGTGGCCGCCGATGATCAGTGCCGCGTAACCGGCCCCGAGCAGCACGATGCCCCCGCCGATGACGAGCAGGGGCGCACGCTGCCGTAGGGCCACGGTGACGGGCAGCTCCAGACAGATGACCAGGCCGCCGTTGATGGCGATGAGCGCGCCGTAGACGCCGGTTCCGATGCCGTGGTCGGAGAGGAAGACGGGGAGGGTGGAGTACTGCTGCCGGTAGACGGTGTCGGCGATGAGCACCGCGACCAGGACGACGAGCACGGCCGGGCGGGACCGTACGGCGGTCCACAGGCCGGGGGTGTCCGGGGTCACGGCCTCCGCCTTGTGCCGCCGGTCGCCGTTGGCCGGCAGGATCAGCGCGGCCCAGCCGGCGAAGAAGAGCATGCCGGCGCCGTCGGCGACGAAGAGCCAGCCGTACGAGAACTGGGCGGCGATCAGCGCGCCCAGCGGCGGGCCGACGGTGACACCGGCGTTGGCGAAGAAGCGCAGCAGCGCGAAGCCCTGGCGCCGCGATCCCTCGGGCACCGAGAAGGCGATGAGCGCCGAGTTCGAGGCGCGGGTGATGCCGGTGCCGAACTGGCAGACGGGGAAGAGCAGCAGCAGCGCCGGGGTCGGCAGGACCGGCAGTGCGGCCAGCCCGACCCCTGCCACGGTGAAGCCGACGATGAGGGTGCGCCGATGTCCGAAGCGGTCACCGAACCAGCCGCCGGTGAAGTTGCCGACGACCATGCCGACACCGCCGATGCCCGCGATGAGGCCCGCCTCCGCGGTGCTGAGCCCTCGCGGTCCGGTCAGGTAGACGAAGAGATAGACGAAGGTGAAGCTGACGGCCGCGACGACGAACATGCCCGCCGCCAGCAGCCACACCACCCTCGGTATGTCCTTCATCGCCTGTTTCATGCCCACTCCTGAATTCGATTCCCCACCAGAATCGATCATTTGCGGGGTTGATTGCCGGACGCAGCTATGGACGGATCAGGTCGCGACCGGTATCGGCCAACGCAAGATCATCGAATCAGCCGGGCGAACATCACACGGGCCTGCTCGCGATCGAATTCACGGCCGGTGAGCAGCACTTGCAGACACAGCCCGTCGGCCAGCGCCGCCAGCGCCCGCGCGGTGTCGCGGTCGGTCCGGCGGGCGATGACCTCCGTCATCAGATCCACCCACTCCGCCGCGATCGGCCGCACCGCCTCCCGGCGCAGCGCCGCCAGGTACAGCTCGTACTCCAACTCGGTGCGGACCCGGTCCCGGGTGACCATCTCGTCCACCAGCCGCGCCAGTTCGGTCGCCAGGTCGGTCTCCGGGTCGGCGAGCTCCTTCCGCGCGTCGAGGTCCCGCTTGCAGGCCTCGTTGGCCTGATGGAGGGCGGCGACCAGCAGGTCGTCCAGGCTCGCGAAGTGGTACGTCGTCGAGCCGAGCGGCACATCGGCCTCGGCGGCGACCGCCCGATGACTCAGCCCCGCGATGCCCCGCTCACCGACCACCCGGATCGCGGCGTCGATGATCCGCTGGCCGCGCTCGGGGTCGTACCGCCGGGCCATCAGTGCGCACCGCCCAGGTTGAGGACGACCACTCCGGCGATCACCAGAGCGAGACCTATCAGCTTGGCGGCATTGGCCGACTCACCGAGGAAGACCATGCCGATGGCCGCGATCGCGGCAGTCCCGGCGGCCGACCAGATGGCATAGGCGGTGCCGACCGACATGGTCTTCAGCGTCTGCGCCAGCAGCAGGAAGGCGATGAGGTACCCCGTCGCGGTACCCAGGGAAGGCCAGAGCCGGCTGAAGCCGTCGCTGTACTTCATGGCGGTGGTGCCGAGGACTTCGGCGAGGATCGCGCCTCCGAGCATCAGATAGACCATGCGTACAAGTGTACACATGGATGCGTACGGCCGTACACATAAGCGGGCCGGGAAAGCGACGAGGCCCCCGGCGCGATGCCGGGGGCCTCGATCGGTGTCCACGCCTCAGACGTTGAAGCCGAGCGCGCGGAGCTGCTCGCGACCGTCGTCGGTGATCTTGTCGGGGCCCCACGGGGGCATCCAGACCCAGTTGATCTTGAGGTCGTTGACCAGGCCCTCGGTGGCGGACTTGGCCTGGTCCTCGATGACGTCGGTGAGGGGACAGGCCGCCGAGGTGAGGGTCATGTCCAGGGTGGCGACATTGGAGTCGTCGATGTGGATGCCGTAGATCAGGCCCAGGTTGACGACGTCGATGCCCAGCTCGGGGTCGACGACGTCGTAGAGGGCCTCGCGGACCTCTTCCTCGCTGGCCGGCTTGGTGGTCACGGTGTCTACGTTGTCGCTCATGCGGTCTCCTTCTCGGACAGCGCCTGTGCGGTCGCGTCCTTCCACGCCATCCAGCTCAGCAGCGCGCACTTCACGCGCGCCGGGTACTTGGAGACACCGGCGAACGCCACGGCGTCCTCCAGCACCTCCTCCATCGCGTCGTCCGGCTCGACCTTGCCCTTGGACTGCATCAGCTCCAGGAAGGTCTCCTGGATCTTCTGCGCCTCCGGGTACTCCTTGCCGACGAGCAGCTCGTTGAGGACCGAGGCGCTGGCCTGGCTGATGGAGCAGCCCTGGCCCTCGTACGAGATGTCCGCGATACGCGAGCCGTCGAGCTTGACGCGGAGGGTCACCTCGTCGCCGCACGTCGGGTTGACGTGGTGCACCTCGGCGTCGCCGTCGCGCAGGCCACGCCCGTGCGGGTGCTTGTAGTGATCCAGGATCACTTCCTGGTACATCGAGTCAAGCTTCACGAGCAGCCTCTCACCCGAAGAAGTTCCGTACGTGCTCCAACCCGTCGATCAAGGCGTCGACCTCACCGGGTGTGGAGTACAGATAGAAGGACGCTCGCGTGGTCGCGGGAATTCCGTACCGCAGGCAGACCGGCCGCGCGCAGTGGTGGCCGACCCGGACCGCGATGCCCTGCTCGTCGAGGACCTGGCCCACGTCGTGCGGGTGGATGTCGCCGAGCGTGAAGGAGATCGCGGCGCCGCGGTCCTCGGCCGTGGTGGGGCCGATGATGCTGAGGTCGGGGACCTCCTGGAGCCGCTTGAGGGCGTACTCGGTGATCGCGTGCTCATGGGCGGCGATGCGGTCCATGCCGATGGCGGTCAGGTAGTCCACGGCCGCGCCGAGGCCGACGGCCTGGGCGATCGGGGGCGTACCGGCCTCGAACTTGTGCGGCGCGGGAGCGTAGGTCGAGGAGTGCATCGACACGGTCTCGATCATCTCGCCGCCGCCGAGGAACGGCGGAAGGTCCTCCAGCAGCTCCTGGCGGCCCCACAGCACACCGATGCCGGTCGGGCCGCACATCTTGTGGCCGGTGAAGGCCACGAAGTCCGCGCCGAGCGCCTGGACGTCCAGAACCATGTGCGGGGCGGCCTGCGAGGCGTCGATCAGGACCAGCGCGCCGACGTCCTGGGCGCGGCGGACGATCGCCTCGACCGGGTTGACGGTACCGAGGATGTTGGAGACCAGGACGAAGGAGACGATCTTCGTCTTCTCGGTGATGACCTGCTCGATGTTCGACAGGTCGAGCCTGCCGTCGTCGGTCAGGCCGAACCACTTCAGCTTCGCGCCGGTGCGCTGCGAGAGCAGCTGCCACGGCACGATGTTGGAGTGGTGCTCCATCTCCGTGATGACGACCTCGGTCTCACGGTCCACCCGGTAGGGCTCGTCGGCGAAGCCCAGCATGTTGGCGACGAGGTTCAGCGACTCGGAGGCGTTCTTGGTGAATATCACCTCGTCGCGGCTCGGCGCGTTGATGAAGGCCGCGACCTTGTCCCGCGCACCTTCGTACAGCGCCGTGGCCTCCTCGGCGAGCGTGTGCACACCGCGGTGGACGTTGGCGTTGTGCTGCTCGTAGTACGAGTTCAGCACATCGAGCACCTGCTGCGGCTTCTGCGAAGTCGCCGCGTTGTCCAGGTAGACGAGCTTCTTCCCGTCGTGGATCACACGATCCAGCAGAGGGAAGTCCTTGCGGATCGTCTCGGTGTCGAGCAGGCCCGGCAGCTGCAGTTGTGTCACGCGGACGCGCCACCCTTCACGTATGACTCGTAGCCCTCGTTCTCCAGCTTGTCCGCGAGCTCCGGGCCGCCGGACTCGACGATCCGGCCGGCCGAGAACACGTGGACGTGGTCGGGCTTGATGTAGCGCAGGATGCGCGTGTAGTGGGTGATCAGCAGGGTGCCGACCTCGCCGCTCTCGGCGACCCGGTTGACGCCCTCGGAGACGACGCGGAGCGCGTCCACGTCGAGGCCGGAGTCGGTCTCGTCGAGGATCGCGATCTTCGGCTTGAGCAGCTCCAGCTGGAGGATCTCGTGCCGCTTCTTCTCGCCGCCGGAGAAGCCCTCGTTGACGTTGCGCTCGGCGAAGGCGGGGTCGATCTGGAGGCGCTGCATGGCCTCCTTGACCTCCTTCACCCAGGTGCGCAGCTTGGGGGCCTCGCCGCGGATGGCGGTCGCCGAGGTGCGCAGGAAGTTGGAGACCGAGACACCCGGGACCTCGACCGGGTACTGCATGGCCAGGAAGACACCGGCCCGCGCGCGCTCGTCGACGGTCATGTCGAGGACGTTCTCACCGTCGAGGGTGACGGTGCCGCCGGTGACCGTGTACTTGGGGTGCCCGGCCAGCGAGTACGCGAGCGTGGACTTGCCGGAGCCGTTGGGGCCCATGATGGCGTGGGTCTCGCCCTGCTTCACGGTCAGGTCGACACCGCGCAGGATCTCGCGGGGGCCGCCCTCGGCCTCGACGGACACGTGCAGGTCGTGGATCTCAAGCGTTGCCATGTGTGCCTCAGGACTCCTGGGTGACGGAGACGAGCACATCGTCCCCTTCGATCTTTACGGGGTATACGGGGACCGGCCGCGTCGCGGGCAGCCCGGACGGCTTACCGGTCCGGAGGTCGAACGAGGACCCGTGCAGCCAGCACTCGATCTGGCAGTCCTCCACCTCGCCCTCGGACAGCGAGACGTTCGCGTGCGAGCAGATGTCGTTGATCGCGAACACCTCGCCCTCGGTGCGGACCACCGACACCGGCACACCGGCGAGCTCGACGCGCTTGGGTGTGTCGTCTTCCAGCTCGCTCAGCGCGCAGGCGCGGATGAATCCGTTGGCCGTGGTCATCAGACGGACGCCTCCAGCTCGGCGTCGATCTTCGCCATCAGCCGCTCCTCCAGCTCCGGCAGGCCGATCTGCTGGATGAGCTCACCGAAGAAGCCGCGGACGACCAGCCGGCGGGCCTCGCCCTCCGGGATGCCGCGGGCCATCAGGTAGAAGAGCTGCTCGTCGTCGAAGCGGCCGGTCGCCGAGGCGTGGCCGGCGCCGACGATCTCGCCGGTCTCGATCTCCAGGTTCGGGACCGAGTCGACCCGCGCGCCGTCGGTGAGGACGAGGTTGCGGTTGAGCTCGTACGTGTCGGTGCCCTCGGCCTCGGCACGGATGAGCACGTCGCCGATCCACACCGCGTGGGCGTCCTGGCCCTGCAGCGCGCCCTTGTAGGCGACGTTGCTGCGGCAGTGCGGGGTGTCGTGGTCGATGAAGAGCCGGTGCTCCTGGTGCTGACCCTTGTCGGTGAAGTACAGGCCGTACAGGTCGGCCTCACCGCCGGGGGCGCCGTAGATCACCCGGGGGCTGAGCCGGACCAGGTCGCCGCCGAAGGTGACGATCACGGACTTGAAGCTCGCGTCACGGCCGACCAGCGCGGTGTGCTGGGCGACATGCACGGCCTTGTCGTCCCAGTCCTGGACCGAGACGACGGTCAGCTTGGCGCCGTCGCCGATCAGGTACTCGACGTTGGCGGCGAGCACCGCGTCGCCGGTGTGGTCGATGACCACGACGGCCTCGGCGAAGGCGCCGAGTTCGATGACCTGGTGGCCGTAGGCGGTGCCGCCCTCGCCGTGGACGGCGATCCGTACCGGCTCGGTGAGCACCGTGTCCTTGGGGACGGAGACCACCGAGGCCTTCTCGAAGGAGCTGTACGCCTGCGCCGCGATCCGGTCGACCGGCTTGCCGGCCTTGCCGAGGCGGGCGTCGTCGCGGCCCACGGTCTCGACGGTGACGCCCTGGGGGGCGCTCACCTCGACCTTGAGGCCCCCCTCCGCGACGGCGGTGCCGTCGTGGAGGCCGCGCAGCCGCTCGATCGGAGTGAACCGCCACTCCTCCTCGCGGCCGTGCGGCACCGGGAAGTCGGCCACGTCGTAGGACGCGGGCGCGCTGACCCGGGCGTCGCGGGGGTGGCCGACCTGGATGGCCCCTTCGGTGGTGGCACCGGCAGGACTACCGGCAGCAACAGTTTCAGCCATGGCTGTCGTACGGCTCTCTTTCTCGGTTTCGTCTGGTGGGCGGCGGGATGGGCGCGCCGGCGTCAGCCGACGGCGCCTTCCATCTGCAGCTCGATCAGCCGGTTGAGCTCCAGCGCGTACTCCATCGGCAGTTCCTTGGCGATCGGCTCGACGAAGCCGCGCACGATCATCGCCATCGCCTCGAACTCGGTCATGCCCCGGCTCATCAGGTAGAAGAGCTGGTCGTCGCTGACCTTGGAGACGGTCGCCTCGTGACCCATGGACACGTCGTCCTCGCGGACGTCCACGTACGGGTAGGTGTCCGAGCGGGAGATCGTGTCGACCAGGAGCGCGTCGCAGAGCACGTTGGACTTGGAGCCCTCGGCGCCCTCGCCGATCTCGATCAGACCGCGGTACGAGGTGCGGCCGCCGCCTCGCGCCACCGACTTGGAGACGATGTTGGACGAGGTGTTCGGGGCCATGTGGACCATCTTGGCGCCGGCGTCCTGGTGCTGGCCCTCGCCGGCGAAGGCGATGGACAGGGTCTCGCCCTTGGCGTGCTCGCCCATCAGGTAGACGGCCGGGTACTTCATGGTGACCTTGGAGCCGATGTTGCCGTCGACCCACTCCATGGTCGCGCCCTCGTAGGCCACGGCGCGCTTGGTGACCAGGTTGTAGACGTTGTTCGACCAGTTCTGGATCGTCGTGTAGCGGCAGCGGCCGCCCTTCTTCACGATGATCTCGACGACGGCGCTGTGCAGCGAGTCCGACTTGTAGATCGGGGCGGTGCAGCCCTCGACGTAGTGGACGTAGGCGTCCTCGTCGACGATGATCAGCGTCCGCTCGAACTGGCCCATGTTCTCGGTGTTGATCCGGAAGTAGGCCTGGAGCGGGATCTCGACGTGCACGCCCTTCGGCACGTAGATGAAGGAGCCGCCAGACCACACGGCCGAGTTCAGCGAGGCGAACTTGTTGTCGCCGACCGGGATGACGGTGCCGAAGTACTCCTGGAAGAGCTCCGGGTGCGTCTTCAGCGCGGTGTCGGTGTCCAGGAAGATGACGCCCTGCTCCTCCAGGTCCTCGCGGATCTGGTGGTAGACGACCTCCGACTCGTACTGGGCGGCGACACCGGCGACGAGGCGCTGCTTCTCGGCCTCCGGGATGCCCAGCTTGTCGTAGGTGTTCTTGATGTCCTCGGGCAGGTCCTCCCAGGACTCGGCCTGCTTCTCGGTGGAGCGGACGAAGTACTTGATGTTGTCGAAGTCGATGCCGGAGAGGTCGGAGCCCCAGGTCGGCATGGGCTTCTTGCCGAACAGGCGAAGACCCTTGAGCCGCAGCTTCAGCATCCACTCCGGCTCGTTCTTCTTCGCCGAGATGTCGCGGACGACGTCTTCGGACAGGCCCCGCTTGGCAGCGGCACCGGCCACGTCTGAGTCGGCCCAGCCGTACTCGTAGGTGCCCAGGCCCTCGAGCTCCGGGTGAGTGGTCTCGGTGGGAGCAGTCATGCGGGGTTCCTCCCGGCAGTGCTGTCGGATGCGGTGGTGGTATGTGCTTGCGGAACAAAGGTCGTGCAGACCCCGTCGCCGTGGGCGATGGTGGCCAGTCGTTGTACATGCGTGCCGAGCAGGCTGGAGAAGACCTCGGCCTCCGCCTCGCACAGCTGCGGGAACTGCTCGGCGATGTGCGCCACCGGGCAGTGGTGCTGGCAGAGCTGCTCACCGGCCGGCTCTCGCGCCTGGCCGACGACGGCCGGCGCACTGCGCGTTGTTGCAGCGTACCCGTCCCGGCTCAGGGCCTTCGCGAGAGCCTGCGTACGCTCCTGGGGCGCCGCGGCCTCGATATCGGCCCGGTAGCGCTCGGCCTGGGTCGCGACCCGGGCCCTGGCGAAGGCCGTAACGGCGGCGGCGCCGGTCTCCCCGCCTCCGGCGGCCTGGGCGATCCAGCGCAGCGCGTCGGCGGCGAGCTGGTCGTAGGCCTGGTCGAAGGCGTCCCGGCCGCAGTCGGTGAGCACGAAGACCTTCGCCGGACGACCCCGGGTACGGGCCCCGTAGACCCGCTTCTCGCGGGCTTCCACGACGTCCTCGGCGACGAGTGCGTCCAGGTGGCGGCGGACCGCGGCCTGCGTGAGGCCGAGCCGCTCGGCCAGGTCGGCGGCGGTGGACGGGCCATGGTCCAGGATGGATCGGGCGACCCGGTTGCGGGTGCTCCGCTCCCCGGTCGTCTGCTCCTCCTGAGCCTCGCCCGCGTATTTCACAATGCCAGTGTTGCGTAATTCCTCAGGGACTGGCAAGCGACCACCTCAGCGACCGACGGTGGGCTGCGTCACTTAGGCATGCCTAAGGATGACCTGCGCGAATGATCAATTCAGCTGCGTCGTCGAGTAGCACCCGGCATACTCCACCCATGCCAGAAGACCCCGGACCAGGCCCCCTGTGCACCCGTGGGTCGCTCGCGGCCGACCTCCGCCGGCTCGGCGTACGCGAGGGCCGGACCCTGCTCGTTCACTCCTCGCTGAGCTCTCTCGGATGGGTGTGCGGCGGCGCCGTGGCCGTCGTTCAAGCGCTGCTCGACTCGCTGGGCCGCACGGGCACCCTGGTGGTGCCCACGCACACCGGCGGCAACTCCGATCCGGCGGACTGGAGGCACCCACCGGTGCCCGAGGAGTGGTGGCCGCACATCCGCGCGTCGATGCCCGCGTACGACCCGCACATCACGCCGTCGCGGGGCGTCGGCATCGTCCCCGAGACCGTACGGACCTGGCCCGGCGCGGTCCGCAGCGCCCACCCCCAGACCTCCTTCGCCGCGATCGGCCCGCGCGCCGCGGAGATCACGCAGGGCCACGCGACCGACTGCGCCCTCGGCGAGCGCAGCCCCCTGGCCCGACTGGAGGAGGTGGGCGCGACCGTGCTGCTCCTCGGCGCCGGATTCGACTCCTGCACCGCCTTCCACCTGGCGGAATACCGGATCCCCGGCCCCGAGGCCGACCGTTCCTTCGCCCTGATGACGGCTGCCGGCCGCCGGTGGACCACGGTCCGGGAGACGTCGTTCACCGAGGAGCGCTTCGACGAACTCGGCGCCGCCTTCGAAGCGCACCACCCCGTCGTCCGCGGAACGGTGGGCGCGGCGACCGCACGGCTGTTCCCGCTGGCCGAGGCGGTGGCGTACGCCGAGGGCTGGCTGGCCGAGCACCGGCCACGCAGCCCTGCCGCCGAGGGTGTCCCCGGCGCTTCGTAGACTGCCCGTCATGGGAAACGAGCCCGCGGTGGAAGTGGCCGGACTGGTCAAGCGGTACGGCGCGAAAGCCGCGGTGGACGGGCTCGACCTCACCGTGGAACGCGGCACGATCGCGGCCGTACTCGGCCCGAACGGGGCCGGGAAGACCACGACGGTGGAAACCTGCGAGGGATACCGCCGTCCGGATGAAGGCGGCGTGCGCGTCCTGGGACTGGACCCGGTGGCCGAGAGCGCGGCGCTGCGGCCCCGCATCGGGGTGATGCTGCAGTCGGGCGGGGTCTACGCGGGAGCCCGGGCGGAGGAGATGCTGCGGCACACCGCGAAACTGCACGCGAACCCCGTCGACCCCGGGCTGCTGATCGAGCGGCTCGGCCTGGAGTCCTGCGGCCGTACGCCCTACCGGCGGCTCTCCGGCGGCCAGCAGCAGCGGCTGGCCCTGGCCATGGCGGTGGTGGGCCGGCCGGAGCTGGTGTTCCTGGACGAGCCGACCGCCGGCCTGGACCCGCAGGCGCGCCGGGCCACCTGGGAACTCGTACGGGAGCTGCGCGCCGACGGCGTCACGGTCGTACTGACCACGCACTTCATGGACGAGGCCGAGCAGCTCGCCGACCACGTCTCAATCATCGACGCGGGCCGCGTGATAGCGGGCGGCACCCCCGAGCAGCTGTGCCGGGGCGGTGCCGAGAACACCCTGCGCTTCTCCGGGCGCCCCGCGCTCGACCTGGCCTCCCTCCTCAACGCCCTGCCCGCCGACTCGGCCGCCGCCGAGCTGACGCCCGGCAACTACCGCATCGAGGGCAAGGTCAACCCGCAGATGCTGGCCACCGTGACTTCCTGGTGCGCCCAGCACGGCGTCATGCCGGACCGCCTCGCCGTCGAGCGGCGCACGCTCGAAGACGTATTCCTGGAGCTGACCGGCAAGGAGCTGCGCGCATGACCACCTTCGCCCCCGACCCGGGCGCGGCCCCGCTCCCCCGCATGATCGGCGCGCAGACGGCGCTGGAGACCCGGATGCTGCTGCGCAACGGCGAACAGCTGCTGCTGACGGTGGTCATCCCCAGCCTGCTCCTGCTGCTCTTCGGCACCGTCGACATCATCACTGTGCCGACTCGGACCGCGGGCGGCGCGGGCAAGTCCGTGGACTTCCTGGCCCCCGGCATCCTCGCCCTCGCGGTGATGTCGACCGCCTTCACCGGCCAGGCCATCGCCACCGGTTTCGAGCGCCGCTACGGGGTGCTCAAGCGGCTCGGCGCGTCCCCGCTGCCGCGCTGGGCCCTGATGACCGCCAAGACCGGCTCCGTCCTGGTCACCGAGGTCCTGCAGATCGTCCTGCTGACCGTGATCGCCTTCGCCCTGGGCTGGTCGCCGCACGGCAACCCACTGTCCGTACTGCTCCTCCTGGTACTCGGCACCGCCGCCTTCTCCGGGCTGGGCCTGCTGATGGCGGGCACCCTGAAGGCCGAGGCGACCCTGGCCGCCGCCAACCTGGTGTTCCTGCTGCTGCTGGTGGGCGGCGGCGTGATCGTCCCGCTGGACAAGTTCCCGGCCGGCGTCCGGTCCGCGCTGGAGCTGCTGCCCATCTCGGCCCTGTCGGACGGCCTGCGGGACGTGCTGCAGCACGGCGCCGGCACGCCGTGGGGCGACGCCGGGATCCTCGCGGTGTGGGCGGTGCTGGGGCTGGGGGCGGCGGCGCGGTTCTTCCGCTGGGAGTGACTACGTGCCGGGCTTGCGGCCGTACACGTACACGTCGTCGCCCTTCTTCAGCAGGCTCCAGTACGTGGCGGCGTCGCTGTCGCGCATGTTGACGCAGCCGTGCGAGCCGGGCGGCGACCAGACACTGCCCGTGATGGAGTGGAAGGCCTCGCCCCCGTCGAAGAACTGGCTGTAGGGCATGGACACGTTGTAGAGGTTCGAGACGTGGTGCTTGTCCCGCCAGTAGATCTTCTTCAGGCCGGTCCGGGTCTCGTAGTGGTCGCGTCCGCTGCGGATCGGCACCGGGCCGTGGACCAGGGTGGAGCCGTCCTGCACCCAGCTGATCTGGAGGGTGAGGTTGACGCAGGCGATCCGGCCCTTGTTGGTGGGGCACTTACCCGCCTTGTTGGGGTTCTTGCCGACGGCCTTCTGCTTGGTCATCAGGTCCATCACGCCCCACGTGACCGGCCCCGCGTAGCCGACATGGGGGCTGATGCCGTGCTTGGTCTGGAACGAACGGATCGCCTTGCAGTCGGCCGATGACTGGCGTCCGTCGACGGGCCGCCCCAGGAACTTCTCCACCTGCTTCTGGTACGGCCCGGTCCGCGTCGTACACGTGGACGCCGCAGCCGCGCCGCCCGCCCCCGCCAGGACCACCACGGGCGCCACCAGCCCGGCCACCGCCGCGCCCACGCCGACACGGCGACCTACCGCACGTATCCCCCCGCCACCACCGCTGACCATGGCCCCGCCTCCCGCTTACCCACCCGATGTCGTTGTCATAGAGGACAGACATCACCGGTCAAAGGTTGCGCCCTACTGCCCGGACGCGACCTGCACTCCGCCTACGACGGAACCACGCAGTCCACGAAGCGCGTGAAGCCGGTGTCCTGGCCGCTGTCGACCGCGAGGAAGCCGTCGTCCGGGCCGTGGCTGGCCAGCAGGCACATGTCGTAGCGGACGACGCGGGGCAGCAGGGTGGTGCCGTCGGTGCGGAAGCGGTGGGAGCCGGTGAGCTGGCAGGAGTCGTAGCGCACGAGGGGGCCGCGGGGACCGAGGTTGTAGCGGTGGGCCTTGAGGGCGGGAGCGAAGGACTTGAAGGCGTTGGCGGTGTCGTCGCAGTCGTTGAAGTGGACGGTGCCGCTGTTCCAGGCGCAGTCGATGACCACGACGTCCGGGTCGCGCAGCTCGAAGCGGATGTCCTCGGCGTGGAAGCGCTGGACGCTGCTGAAGTGCTGGCCGCGCGGGAAGCGGAAGAAGGCGCTCTCGTAGCCGTAGTCGGGGTGCGGCTCGGGGCGGCGGCCGGTGACGATGTAGCTGCCGCCCCGGCAGGTGATGGAGCCGCCGTACGGGAACTCCAGGAAGTTCCCCCACTCGTACGTCACGTTCATGTCGGTGAACCAGTAGTTGAGGAACTGGTCCTGCTGGGCCGGGTCCTGCGAGCGCTTGGACAGGCCGGAGTAGAGGAAGGCCTTGCGGTAGGCGCCGCCGACCCGGCAGGCCTCCCAGCGCATCTCGGAGTTGGTGTTGGAGCCGTCCAGGGCGAGGCCGTACTCCCACTCGCCCATCCACTCGCACTCGGTGAAGCGGTAGTTGGCCGCGCCGCCGGTGGAGTAGGAGAGGAAGAAGGACGCGCCCGGGGTGCCGGAGGTGAAGCGCAGGCCTTCGAAGGCGATGTTCTGCCACATGTCGTCGTTGCGGCACAGGTACGCGTCCTGGGCGGTGGCCGGCGCGAAGACGAGCTCGCTGATCCGCAGTCCCGCGCCCCGGAAGCGCAGGCCGTTGGCCGCGTTGTGGGGGTCGGCGCCGTCGAGGAGGGCGCCGGGGCGGGTGATCAGGAATCTTCCGGGCGGTATGTCGATGACGGTGCGGCCGGTGTGGTCGTCGAGCCGCGACACGGCGTACGCGTAGGCGTCGGCGAAGGCCTGGCTGTCGTCGGTGGTGCCGTCGCCCTTGGCGCCGAAGTCGGCGACGACGTCGACGACCCCCGGGTGGCCGGTGGTGGCCGGTTCCTTCACGGCGGGGGCGGCGGGCGAGTCGGCGGCGCTGAAGGCCACGGCGGCGGTGCCGCTCAGAGCGGCGGCGGCCCCTCCGTAGAGCAGGCGACGGCGGTTGACGGTACCTGTCATGATCCCCCCAAGCATGGCCTTACCCCCTCGTGAAGCATGGCACAAACGGGCGCCTACGATGGGCGGGTGCCGAATCTGAACCCCTTCGCCGCCATCGCCCGGCGCTGGACGCCGTCCCCGGTGACGCTCCGGCGGGCCGCCATGGGCGCGCTCGTCATGAGCGTCGTGATCGTGGTGACCGGCGGCGCGGTCCGGCTGACCAGTTCCGGGCTCGGCTGCCCGACCTGGCCCACGTGCACGGGCGACAGCCTCACCACGACCAGCGCCATGGGTATCCACGGCGCCATCGAGTTCACCAACCGCATGCTGACGTACGTGCTGTGCGCGGCCGTCGGCTGGGCGATCATCGCGGCGCGCTCCGCCAAGCCGTGGCGGCGCAGCCTGACCCGGCTCGGCTGGGCGCAGTTCTGGGTCGTCGTGGGCAACGCGGTGTGGGGCGGCCTGACGGTGCTGACCCACCTCAACCCGTACATCGTCGCCGCCCACTTCCTGCTCTCCGCCGCGCTGATCACGGTCGCCCTGGTGACCTGGCAGCGCACCGCCGAGGGCGACAGCGCCCCGCGCCCGCTGGTCGGCAAGCCCGTCAAGCAGCTGGCGTGGGTCACCACCGGTGCGACCGTCGCCCTCATCGCGGTCGGCACCCTGGTCACCGGGGCCGGTCCGCACGCCGGCGACCACAGCGACGTCCCCCGGGTCGGGATCGACTGGAAGACCATCGCCCAGCTCCACGCCGACCTCGCCTGGATCGTCTGCGGCCTCGCCATCGCCCTCTGGTTCGTCCTGCGCGCCGTCGACGCCCCCGCCGGCCCCCGCGCCCGGGCCCGTGACCTCCTGGTCGTCCTGCTCGCCCAGGGCGTCATCGGCTACGTCCAGTACTTCACCCACCTCCCCGAAGCCCTGGTCGGCCTCCACATGCTCGGCTCCACCCTGGTCTGGATCGCCGTCCTGCGGGTGCTGCTGAGCATGCGCGAGCGGCCCCTCGCCGATGCCGGGGCCGAGATCCCGGCCCCGGCATCCGGCCTGGCCTCAGCCACCCTGTCCTAACCCAGGCCGTAGACCCTGCGGGCGTTCTCCACGGCGAGCATCGCGGCGACCCGGTCGGCGTCGCCCCGCGACCACGCGCCGTCCGCGACCCAGCCGCCCAGCACCCGCCGGACCGCGTCGCGGAAGAGCTCGGCCCCGACGACGTACAGCTCGGGCAGCCCGTAGGCGTCCGTCGAGAAGAGCAGCTTGCCGAAGGGCGCGAGCTCCAGGAATTCGGCAAGTACGTCGGGCGCTCGGGCGCCGACATGGGTCAGGGCGAGTCCGACGTCCGCGTAGACGTGCGGGAAGGCGTGGGCGAGGTAGGCGGCCTGGCGGTGGTACGGGTAGCCGTGCAGGAGTACGAGATCCGTGCCGAGCCCGGCCGTCGCCCGCAGGAAGTCCGTGAGGAGCGCGGGGTCCGCGTGGTCGAGGCGCAGGTCGGGGTCGCCGAAGCCGGTGTGGAGCTGGAGGGGCAGCCCGGTAGCGACGGCGGTCCACAGCAGGTGGCGCAGGAGTACGGGGTCGGTGAGCCGCCCCCCGACCCGCCGGTCGGCGAGCCACTCGCCGGCGGCGCGGCGTACGTCGCCGGGGGCCGGGGGCTCGGGCGCCAGGGCGAGGCCGTGGCGGTAGGCGGCGATCGACTTGAAGCCCACGGCGCTCGCGGCGGCGGTATGCACGGACTCGGCGATGTTGGCGACGAACCCGTCCACGGTGCCGGAGGTGTCGGCGACCTGCTCGGCGAGCTGCTCCAGCCGCACGACCTCCCGTGCCGTCGACCCGGCCGCCGCCGCCAGCTCGCCGGGCCCGGTCAGGTCACCCGGCAGCCCCGTGTCGACCAGGTACGCCGTGATCCCCGTCGCCCGCAGCAGCCGCCGCCCCGCCTCGTACGCCCCCAGCTCCCGCCGCCGCGCCACATACCGCGCCGGCGTCGCATGCGGCTCCAGCCCCAGCAACGGCGGGCACCAGCGCCTCACGGCGAACCCGGCCTGCGTATCGAAAAACGTCGTCCCCGGTGCCGCCGGCGCGTCCGACTCCGTCAGATACGCCTCGAACGACCCGAGCCCGAGGTCGCCCCTCAGGACACCGTGGCAGTGGTGATCGACCAGTGCGGGCAGCTCAATCATTGCTGTGCCCCTCCCAACCAGGTTGGGGGTAGGCCCTCTGCCTGAGGCGGAGGGGCTGGCCCAACCCGGCCGCACCCGGCAACGGGCACGCACCCGGACGGTGGGTGGCCGGGGCGCGTCGGCGGAGGGCTGGGGTTTGTTCCCCCACCCCGCCCCTTCCCGAAACCAGGGGCGCTGCCCCTGGACCCCGGACGCGTGCGTTCTTCAACACCGGTCCGTGGCCGGGTTGGGCCAGCC
>NZ_JBHYXC010000018.1:0-155459 GCF_042751495.1 Streptomyces sp. NPDC059373
TCGGCCGGCCCCCCCCCCCCGCCCCGGGCCGGGGCGGCCCCCGGCCCGGGGGGGCACCCCCCAACGCCGCACCCCCCCCGCGGCCTAGTGGTGCGTGGGCCCATGCGTGGGGATGTGCACCTCCTGTGCATGACATGTGCGCAACCACAGAGGTCCCGTAATGCAAGACGTTTCCGGGCCAGTCGTCGTGTCCCGGTCACGGCGACCGCCACAGCGGTCGCCGTCACTCTCGGCTCACCGCTGACGCCGGCAGCCGGCCGCGGCCACCCCGTCCGGGGAACACGCAGGAGTGGCTGGACAGTGTGACGAAGGCGACAACGGCCACGCTGCCGGTCTCGTACGACGACGGAAAGACCTGGCGGCCGGTGTCGCTGCACAACCCGCACGGCGGCCGCTGGACCGCCGAGATCCGGACTCCGCGCACGTCAGGGGGGTTCGTGTCGCTGAGGGCCACCGCCGGCGACGGGGCGGGCGGCACCGTCAGCCAGGAGATCATCCGGGCCTTCGGGCTGAGCTGATGGGGATGCGTTCGGAGGGGGTGGTGGTCGGCAGCACCCCCTCCGACCACGTATGATTGTGCCGTTGGTGAGCGCCGTTAGCTCAATTGGCAGAGCAGCTGACTCTTAATCAGCGGGTTCGGGGTTCAAGTCCCTGACGGCGCACCTCCACGAGGCGCCCTTCCTCCGGGAAGGGCGCCTTCGCGTTTTCCCCTTCGATTTCCCCTCTCATGAGAAAATGGGGGTCGAACAGGACCTGTCTTCACTGCGGCCCGTACGGAGGGCGGGTGGCGGCTACGCTCCCGTACACCGTTTCGGGGGTAGGCGGCAGGAAAGAGGACCGGTATGCGTACGCACGACCTCGGGGCCAGGGTCGGCGAGGCAGACGCGAAACAGGGAGACGTCAGCGCCGCGCCTGGCGGGCTGCTGGACTTGTTGCGGGTCGCCGCATTCGTCCTGGACTACGACGGGCGGGTCACCCTCTGGAGCCCCGAGGCGGAACAGCTGTTCGGTTACACGCCGGACGAGATCCTGGGCCACAGCGGTGCGAGGCTGGTCGCCCCGGAGAACTTCGCCCTGGTCACGGAGCTGTTCGAGCAGGTCAGGGCGGGCGAGGCCTGGGCGGGCGTCTTCCCGGTGCGGCGCAAGGACGGTACCGACCAGTACGTGGAATTCCGCAACATGCGGCTGGACGACGTCGACGGGCGGATCTACGCCCTCGGTATGGGCGCCGACGTCGCCACCGTACGGAGCGTCGAGACCGACCTGGCCATCTCCAGCAGCCTGGTCGAGCAGTCGCCGATCGCGATCGCGGTCTTCGACACCGACCTGCGGCTGGTGCGGGCCAACCAGGCCGAGGTGGAGATCACCGGGATACCCTCGGCCGCCATGCTGGGCCTGCGCGCCGGCGAGATCGCGCCCGAGGTCGACTCCGAGGCGATCGAGGCCGCCATGCGCGAGGTGCTGGCGACCGGGCAGCCGCTGATCGACCGCCAGCTCATCGGCCGGACCCTGGCCGACCCGGACCGTGACCACGCCTGGTCGGTCTCGTACTACCGGATCGACGACCCCGCCGGGAATGTGCTGGGCCTGGCGGCCTCGGCCATCGACGTGTCGGAGCGGGTACGGCAGACCAATGAGATCGCCGAGGCGCGCGGCCGCCTCGCCCTGATCGCCGAGGCCGGTACGCGGATCGGCACCACCCTGGACCTCAACCAGACCGCCCGCGAGCTGGCCGACGTGGCCGTTCCACGGCTCGCCGACATGGCCGCCGTCGACGTCCTCGACTCCGTCCTGAGGGGGCGTACCTCTGCCGACGCGGCCATGGCCGACGACGGCTCCGCGCAGTTCCGGGCGCTGGCGGTCGCGTCCGAAGACCCCACCGACGCCATCAACGCCGCCGACCCGGTCGGTGAACTCGCCTCGTACGGGCCGACCCGGCTGATCACCAAGAGCGTCCGGCAGGGCAAGCCCGTTCTGGTACGCCAGGTGGACGCCCGCATGATGCGGCGCATCGCCCGCAACGACGAGGCCGCGGGAGTGCTGCTGGCCTCCGGCGCCCACTCCTATCTGGCGGCGCCGCTGATCGCGCGCGGCGATGTGCTGGGCACGCTCAGCCTCTTCCGTACGAAGAACCAGCGCCCCTTCGACGACGAGGACCGCACCCTGGCCTGCGAGCTGGCCGCCCGCGCCGCGATATCCATCGACAACGCCCGGCTCTACGCCGCCGAGCGCGAGACCGCCCTCGCCCTGCAGCGCAGCCTGCTCCCGCAGGCGCCGCCGGAGATCGACGGCATGGAGATCGCCTTCCGGTATCTGCCGGCGGTCAGCGACATCGGCGGGGACTGGTTCGACGTCCTGCCGCTCAAGGGCGGCAAGGTCGGGCTCATCGTCGGCGACGTCATGGGCAAGGGTGTGCAGGCCGCCGCCATCATGGGCCAGCTGCGCACCGCCACCCGGGCCTTCGCGCAGCTCGGCCTCGCCCCCGACGAGCTGCTGCGGCACCTCGACGACATCCCGGTCACGCTGGGCGCCGAGACGATCGTGACCTGCGTCTACGCGGTGTGCGACCCCCGCACCGGGCGCTGCGTCTTCTCCAGCGCCGGGCATCTGCCCCCGGTGATGATCCCGCCCGAGGGACGGGCCCAGCTGCTCGACGTCCCGGTCGGCGCGCCGCTCGGCGTGGGCGGCGTTCCGTTCGGCATCGCCGAGTACACGCTGGAGGAGGGCGCAATGCTCGCCCTCTTCACGGACGGGCTGGTGGAGGACCGCCGCAAGGACATCGACGTCGGGCTGCAGCTGCTGCTCGGCCTCCTCGAAGGCGACCACCGGCCCCTAGAGCAGACCTGTGACCTGGTGCTCGACGCCCTCCACCGCGCGCCCGACGACGATGTGGCGCTGCTGCTGGCGCGGCTGGGTTAGGGCCAGTCTTGTGCATCAGGCTGGATCAGGGAGCCGCAAGGTGCCGTGCCTGGGGGCACTCCCCCGGCCTTCGGCCGGGGGGACCCCCACCCAGCGTCCAGCTGGGGGAGCGTCGCGAGCCCGGCATGATCCGGCCGACAGGCCCTAGCGGACCACCACCGCCCGGCTCAGCCGCGGATCGGCCGCCGACGCGGCCAGATGTACCGCCCGTCGTCCCGTCCCCAGCACCCAGCGATGGGCCGCGGGGTCCCAGGAGGACAACAGCCGGGCCGGGATGCGCAGGGTGAGCGTGCGGGAGCGGCCGGGCGCGAGGTCGATCCGCTGGTAGCCGGCGAGGGTCTTGCGGGCCTGTGGGAGGGCGAGGTCCGGCGACGGGCCGACGTAGACCTGGGGGACGTCGCTGCCGCGCCGCTGCCCGGTGTTGCGTACGGTGAAGCGCACCCGCAGGCCGTGTCCCTCGGGCTCGGCGGCCAGGCCCGAGTAGGCGAACGTCGTGTACGACAGTCCGTGCCCGAAGGGGAAGAGCGGCTCGACGCCCTCCTCGTCGTACCAGCGGTAGCCGATGCGGATGCCCTCGGCGTAGCGTTCCTCGCCGCCCACGCCGGGATAGCGGCGGTGATCGCCGGACACCGGGTGCCGGTCGTCGGCGGCAGGGAAGGTCTGGCTGAGCCGGCCGCCGGGGTTGGCGTCGCCGAAGAGCAGGGCGGCGGTGGCGGCGGCGCCCTCCTGGCCCGGGTAGTACATCTGCAGCACGGCCGCGGTGCGGTCCAGCCAGGGCATGGCGGCGCTGGAGGAGGTGTTGAGGACCACCACGGTCCGGGGGTTGGCCGCGGTGACCGCCTCGATCAGCGCGTCCTGGTTGCCGGGCAGCCGGATCGTCGTACGGTCCCGGCCCTCGGTGGCGTCCTCGTACGCGAAGACCACGGCCGCGCGTGCGGCCCGTGCCGCCTTCGCCGCCGCCGCGACGTCCTCGGCGCGCGAGGCGCTGGTGATCCTCGCGAGGCGGAAGGTCCGGCCCCCGGTGCCGCCTGTGCCGGTGACGGTGAGCCGGTGGGCGCCCGCCGTCAGCTTCAGGGTCCTGCGGCGGACGGACATGCCGTCGGCGGTCGTGGAGATCAGCCCGCCGCTGAAGTTCTCGGCGTATCCGGCGCGTTGGGGGAACAGCTCCGTGCCGCCGTCCAGGACGACCTCGGGGCGGTCGGCGTGCGCGCCGGTGTAGTGGATGAGGAGGGTCCACGCGTCGTCGTCCCGGTCGGCCGTCACGTCGATGTCGTGGGTGTAGGTGGCGCCGGGTGCGATGGCGTGCTCGTGGAAGACCCTGCCGTAGACGTCCTCTCCCAGCGCGTACGTGACCTCGCCGCCCCGCTCGGCCCGCGCCCGGATCGCCTTCAGGGGGCTGTCCGCCCGGTCCGCCACGACATGCGCGCTGCCGCCGCCGCTCACGAACGGCACCGAGCCGGTCGGGCCGATCACGGCGATGCTGCGGGCCGCCGCGCCGGCCAGCGGCAGCGCCGCGCGCTCATTGCGGAGCAGCACCCCACCCCGCGTGGCGACCTTCAGCGCGGTGCGGGCCCCGGCGGAGGCGTCCCGGGCCGGGCGGGCCGGCACGGCCCCGCCGAGCAGCCCGAAGCGGTCCATGACGATCAGGACGCGCCGCACCGAGCGGTCGACCAGCGCCTCGGGGACCGTGCCGTCGGCGACCGCCTTCTTGAGCGCGGCCCCGAAGTACGTACCGTCGGGCATCTCCATGTCCAGGCCCGCCCGGATCGCCGGGGCCGTGCTGTGGGCGGCGGACCAGTCCGTCATCACCCAGCCGCCGAAGCCCCACTGCTCGCGCAGCACCGTGCCGAGCAGATACGGGCTCTCGCAGGCGAAGGTGCCGTTGACCTTGTTGTACGCCCCCATCACCGCGCCCACCCCGGCGCGGACGGCGGCCTCGAAACCGCGCAGCTCGGTCTCGTGCATCGCCTGCTCGTCGGCCACGACATTGATCGACTCGCGCTCGTACTCCTGGTTGTTGAGCGCGAAGTGCTTCACCGTCGCGATCAGCCCCTGGCTCTGGATCCCGCGCACCTCGGCGCCGACCAGGTCCGCCGCAAGCAGCGGATCCTCGCTGAAGGTCTCGAAGTTGCGGCCCGCGTACGGGGTCCTGATGAGGTTGACCATCGGCGACAGCAGTACGTCCTGGCCCAGCGCCCGGCCCTCCCGGCCGATCACCCTCCCGTACTCCCGCGCCAGCCCCGGATCGAAGGCCGACGCCAGCAGCGCGGGCGCCGGCAACGCCGTCGCGGGCGCGGTCACCCTCACCCCGGCCGGGCCGTCCGACAGCCGCAGCGACGGAATCCGCAGCCGTGCCACACCCGGGATGTACCCGGCCTGCCCGAGCGGCGCCGGGTCGGTCGCCCCATGCAGCAGGCTCAGCTTCTCGTCGAGCGTGAGCCGCCCGAGCAGCCGCTCGACCCGTCTCCCGTCGGCCGCCCTGGCCCGTCCGGTCGTGGCGGTGACGACGGCCACGGCCCCGCCGAGGATCCGTAGAACGGTACGGCGGGAGACGGACGCGGACGCGGGTGCGGGCATGCCGGGCTCCTTCCCTGAAGCTGACCCCCCATCAGCTACCAGGGAAGGACCCCGAAGTCACGCCCACCGCGCCGGGCCGGCCGGGTGGTCAGCCGCCGTGCACGCCGTTCGTCGCGGCGATCTGCTTCCAGGACTTGGGCTGCTCGGCGTCGGCCCGTACGCCCAGGGCAGTCGCGGCGGGGGCGGCGGGCTTGGCGGTGGCGTAGAGCCAGGTCTGGAACAGCGCGCCGAGGTCCTGGCCGGAGATCTGCTCCGCGAGGGCCTGGAAGTCGGCGATAGTGCCGTTGCCGTAGCGGCGCTCGGTGGGCCAGGTCTTGAGGAGCTGGAAGAAGTCGTCGTCACCGATGGCGTTGCGCAGGGCCTGGATGGCGAGGGCGCCGCGGTCGTAGACGGCGATGTCGAACTGGTTCTCCGGGCCCGGGTCACCGGGCGCGACGGTCCAGAAGGCGTCCGTGGCGGGGTGGAGGTCGTAGACGTAGTCGGCGAGTTCCTGCGCGGTGCCCTCGTCCTCGTGCTCGGACCAGAGCCACTGGGCGTAGCGGGCGAAGCCCTCGTTGAGCCAGATGTCGGACCAGCGCTCCAGGGAGACACTGTCGCCCCACCACTGGTGGGCCAGTTCGTGCACGACCACCGAAGTGTTGGAGCCGTTGGCGAACTGCTTGGGGCTGTAGAAGACCCTGGTCTGGGTCTCCAGCGCGAAACCGCTCTTCACGTTGGGCACGTAACCCCCCGCCATGCTGAACGGGTACGGGCCGAAGTAGCCGCTGAGCCAGTCGACGATCTCGCCGGTGCGCTCCACACTGGCGCGGGCGGCGCCGTCGTTGTCGCCGAGGTCGGTCGAGTAGGCGTTGATGACGGGGACGCCGCCGTCGCTGGTGCTGGTGGTGATGTCGAAGTGGCCTATGGCCAGCGTCGCGAGATAGGTCGCCTGCGGCTTGTTCTCCCGCCAGTTGTAGCGCGTCCAGCCCAGCTTGGAGCTGCTGGAGACCAGCACCCCGTTACTGATCGCCTGGGTACCGTCCGGCACGGACACCGACACGTCGTACGTGGCCTTGTCGAGGGGATGGTCGTTGCTGGGGAACCACCACCACGCGGCCTCGGGCTCGTTGGCGTTCACCCCTCCGTCGGGCGTGCGCTGGTACGACGTGAAGCCGTAGCGCTGAACCGCGGACGGAACGCCGTGGTACCGCACGACGACCGTGGCCTGTTTGCCCTGCTCGAGCGGCTTCGCCGGGGTGATCTCCAGCTCCTGCTCACCGGTGGCTGCGAACGCGGCCTTGGTCCCGTTGACCCGCACCTCGTCCACGTCCAGTGCGAAGTCGAGGTTGAAGCGGGTCAGTCCCTGGGTGGGCGTGGCCAGGATGGTCGCCGTACCCTCCAGCTCGTCGGTGGCCGGCTGGTACTTCAGGCGCAGGTCGTAGTGGGAGACGTCGTAGCCGCCATTGCCGTACGTGGGGTAGTACGGATCGCCGATACCGGCGGCGCCGGGTCCGGCGTCGGCGGCCGATGCCGGGACGGCCAGCAGCAGTGCGGCGGTTCCGGCAGTAAGGGCGAGCAGTCTCTTGCGCACAGGGGTCCTCCGGTGCGGTGGGGAGAAGGGACACTCGGACCCTAGGCAGTCCCACCCGCCCCGGGAACCACATTCCCGGCCGTTGCCACAGGGATTTCACAGTGCGCAACGCCCCGGTCGTCACGGCTCCCTGGGCCGCCCCCGCCCTCATCCTTCCCGCCGCGGCCACGACGTCGGGCCTCAGCCGGCCGACGGACTCGGCGAGCTCGATCCACCGCTCGCCCCGGACTGGATCGCAGCGCAATCGAACACTTCACCGGCTATGTAGCGCGCGGCGATGGTCGCAGCCGAGGTGAATGCCTTGCCCAGTTCACCGTCGAGCGTTCGCATCGAAGGAGGGTTGTCCTTCACCTCGACCTGGAGCAGATGATGCTCACTCGTGGGCGTTCCCGGGATAGAGCACGGAATGACCACCCGCGCCCGGTTCCTCTCGACGTACCCAACAGCCGAACCAACCCTGAAGGTCTTGGCATTGGACGGACTCGGCGACTTGACACGCTCCAGGTCGGTGATCGTGTCCGAGTACCAAAGATAATCAATCTCTACGAAGTGCTCTTTACTGTAGAGGTTGCAGTACCCATACGCCGTCCACTTCTTCGGGCGGAAATCGCTGGTCCTCTCCTCGATCACGCCGCCGCTTCCAACAACCGTTTCGAAGGCATCTCCTGTGAGCTTCCCGTCGCACACCGATGTGCTGCGCTTGTCCGTCCGGTCGCTTCCGCTACTGCTGCACCCGGATACGGTCATCAGCATCACGACGAGCGCAGCCGCGCACCGGAGTTTCTGCCGCGATCCGGAAGTCCCGCGTAGTTGAGGGGGGCAAAGCAGCATAGAGATCATCGTCCACTCACCGAAGAGTTCCAGGCGGTTCCTGCGGTATATCCACTTTGAGCAGCTGACGCTACTGAACCGGCCAGCTGATTGAGGTTGGTTTCGGACATGTGCCGCCCCGAACGTGCGATTGCCTGGCGTACCGATTCCGCACTGGAGTCACCCACGGCATTCCAACCGTCCGCATACTTGACATTTGCATCCTGCCTGGCCTCGTCCGTGGTGTCCTTCTGAATCTGCTCCACCACGAGAGCCTGCATATCCTCGACGGCCCAGCCAGCAATTGTTCCCACGATCGGTGCGGAAGCGCTCGTGGCCGCACCAACCGCCATGCCCAGGCCGCGGCCCGCCCATTTATCACCGGTTGACACCGCGTCGTTGAAGTCCTGGTCGGCTGCTGAGTGCTCTTCGTAGATAGCCTGGTCGCGCGCATCGCTCATAATGCCGGCCACGACGCCCCCCGGCTTCGCAACGTTCTCCATCGCGGCGGTCAGGTCTGATGGGTTGCTCTCGGCAACATGCTGCATCCAGATGGCGGTGTTTGCCTGTTGGGCCTCGGTGATCGCGACGTACGCGCCGGGATCCCGCCCTACCGTCGCAAGGAAGGGTTCGAGGGTGCCCATGTCGAGGTTGGCATCGGTCCCGAAGGTCTTGATAGAGCCCTGTTGATTACCGATGGCGGACTGCACGTCCGCCATGTACTCGGCCGTCATGTTGCCCAGGCTGTCCCGCATCGAGTCCCGCGGCGAGTCACTGATCAGGCTGGGGTCGCTTCCGATGGTGTCGACCAGTTGCTTCATCAGCGCTGCCCGCTCGGGAGTGTGCTTCACCGGGGCACCGTCCTCGTCATCGAAGGAGCGGCCCGTCGTGGCTGACTCCATTGCATGGCCGAGGTTGTTGTAGCCACTGGGGTCCTTGGAGTCGCCTGTGTACTCCGCCCCTTCGGGCCACTTGCGGTCCTTCAACAGGTAGTCGAGGTGGTCGACCTGTTCCCCGTCGGCAGTGGAGTCGGAGGTGAGGAACTCGGTGGATGCCTCCGGGTTGTGGCCCAGGGCATCCATGAAGCCCGTCATCGGATCGAGCGCGCCGAGATGGGTTGAGCCCAGGGAACGCGTGCTGCCGCCGCTCCAATAGACATTGGGATTCTGGCCGCCGTTGGCACCGTTCTTCTCTGCGGCGATGAGATTGTCGCCGTAGCCCTGGAGGAAGTCGGTGTCCCATGTGCCGTTACCCATCAGGCTGCTGGTGAGCTGGTAGCCGTTGAGCCCGTAGGGGGACTCGGTGGGGTTGGCGTTGAAGTCGTGCTGGCCTGCTGCCAGGAGGTCGTTCTGGAACTTGGTGACAGCCGGGTCCGGGTGCTTGGCGTGGTCGTCAGAGGTGGTCGCAGTGGCCATGGTGGTGCCCAGGTTCTTCTGGAGTTCCTTGAGCTCGGCCAGCTGCCCCTTGGACAATGTCGTCCCGGCCGGCGGGTTGATGAGCTGGTTGTACTTGCTCAGCATGTTGTCCGCGCCCGTCTCGACCGCGAACCTGCGGGAGAACTCGGGGTCGTTCTTGTTCACCTCAAGGAGGTGATTGAGCTTCGTGATCTCGGCATCGGACAGGCGCCCCTTCTTCTTCATCAGCTTGGACGCCTCGTCGGCCTCGACGGCATCGAGGCTGGTGTAAACGCTGGTGTTGAAGGACTCACTGTCGCCATTGGCATCGCGGTTGAGGCCTGCGGCGGCGGCCTCGTCGGCGGCAGCGGCCTGTTCGAGGATCTCCGTCAACCGGGACTTCAGCGACTTCAGCTTCTTCTCGCGCTCAGGTGCGAAGTCCGGCGCATTGGAGGCGGTCGGGCTGTCCCAGCGGGAGTCCACGTCCTCGATGGCGCCGTTGTCGGATACGCGGAAGCTGTCGTCTGATGCCTCGTCGAGCAGGGCACGCAGCTTGTTCTGGTACTTGGCGAACTCGGTGTGGGCGTCCTGAAGGAGCTTGGCCACGCGGCCGGCCTCGGTCGCGGCGTCCTTGTACTGCTGGCGGGCCTTCTTCATGGTGGCGAACGCCGAGTCTGCGGCATCGCCCTCCCAGTGCCCCTTCAGGTGGTTGATAACCCGTCGGTCGAACTCGCCGTGCAGGCTCTCGTACTTGGCGGGCAGGGCCTTCCAGGAATCGGCGGCGGTGGCCAGCGGGCCGAGGTCGGCCTCTTTGAGGTAGACGAGGGACAGCATGTGCGATGTGGCTCCAGTCCAGCTTCCGGTCTTGTCTTCGGGACTTCCGACTCATCCGAAAGCGGAAGGGGGCGCGGACATGCGCGCCCGTTCTTCTTCCTCGGTTCGGGTGTAATGACCGGTGGTGGTGTGGAGCTTGTCGCTGATGTCCTGAAGCATGCTCTTGAGGTTGAGGACCTGGGTGCCCCAGCGGACGTCCATACTCATCAAGGCGCCTGCGGTCTCCCAGGAACCCCCGTCGGCGACGGCGCCGCCGGCGTGCTTGTTGAGGCCCCTGATCGCGCCGAGGGTGTCGTCATCGGCGGTGTTGTCGACGTTCTCGGTGTCACCGCGCAGCTCGACCAGCGCGTTGGCCGCCTGGTCCATCCGCTGCGTGTCAGCCTTACTGACGCCCGAGGAGCCGCTTCCGCCCCCGCCGCCGGGGTCCGCAGCGACGGAGTTCAACTCCATCGGAGTGCTCCCACCGCTGTCCCCTCGCGCATCGAAGGGAGTACTCATACCTCGCCCCGTCCCCGTTGACAACAAATGCCTGGCATCGTCATCCCAAAATGACGATCAACCGAAGGCATGATACGACCGCCGGAGGACCCTGCCCGTCCGTTCGGCGATCCTCCTCGAGTTGTTCAACGCCTCACTGGTTCGACCACTGGTTGGGGTTCGGGGGCTGCTGATACGGGTTCGGCTGGCTCTGGGGGTACGGGTAGTTCTGCGGCGTGGGCGCGGGCTGCTGCTGGCCGTACGGCGGGTAGCCCGGGCCGGGGCCATAGGCGCCGGGAGTACCGCCGCCGGGGCCGTTGCCGCCACCGCCGCCGTTGCGGCGCGAGGCCTTGACGACCAGGAGGATGACGACGACGAGGACGATGATGCCGACGATGCCCAGGCCGACCCAGAGGAGCGTGTTCCCGCTGCCGGAGTCAGTGGAAGAGCCGGACTGGGGGGCAGCCGTGGCCTTCGACGACGGGTCGGCCGACGCGCTCTGGTGGGCCTGGAGGGACTTGGGGACCGAGAGGGGGCCGTACTCGGAGCCCGCCGGAATGTCCTTGGTCAGGGCGGCAAGGGGCTGGATGAAGCCGTAACCGTAGTGCTTGTCGGGGAGGCTGAGCCCCTTGGCGGAGGTGGGGAGGCCGGCCGTCTTGGTGAGGCGGTTCACGATCTGGCCGGCCGTGAGCTTGGGGAACTTGGCGCGGAGCAGGGCAGCGGCGGCGGAGACGTAGGCGCTCGCCTCAGAAGTGCCATCGCCCGAGCGATATGAGGTGCTGGAGACTGCTCCGGCAGAAACAATGCTCGTAGCCGGGGCGGCTAGCAGAACTTCGGGTCCGTAGTTGGATTTCTCCCAGATCTCGCCGTCATTCTTTACGCCCCCGACCGCGACCACTCCCGGGTACTTGGCCGGATATGCCCCTGCCTGCCTGCCATCATTACCAGTTGCCGCTACTACGACGACGTTGTGCTTCAGTGCGTAGGCGATCGCGTCCTCTTCAGCGCCTGAATCGAGCGCGGCGCCACCGCCCTGTGAAATGTTGATCACCTCGGCACCATGGTCCACCGCATAGCGAATCGATGCGGTGAACTTGTCGTCGTTCTGACCCAGGTCACGGATATCCAGAATCTTCGCCTCCGGCGCGAGCCCCATCACGCCGTCTGCGGAACCCGGCCCGTGACCGTGCCCTGCAATGATCGAAGCCATCTCGGTGCCGTGGTTGTCACCGGCATCCGGCGTGGTCGCCCCTCCGTCCACGAAATCCTTGCCTTCAATCACGCTGCCCTTCAGGTCGACGTGCTGGGCGTTCACTCCGGTATCAATTACAGCGACGGTGACGCCCTTGCCCTTCGAGACCTTCCAGATGGATTCGGCGTCGAACGCCTTGAGCGGCCACTGGTCCTGTCGAGTCTGGTCGGCAGCGGCCATAGGAGCCGATGCGAAGACGAGCGCACCCGCTAGAACCGTGCCGCTCACTGCTCGCAGCGTCCGTCCGAAGCCCATCTGTGTTCCTCTCCCAGCCGTGTGGGGGCGAGCCTGTGTCGGCTACGCCCCCACGCGTCACTAAGTGCTTCCGCACTTCCGTTGGCTACTCGATCACCCTGGGGGCCACGTTCACGTCCGACACCCAGGTGTCTTCGTCCTCGACAAGGTAGTCGGGCCTCTGGCCGGTGCGGGACTCTTCCTCTTCGGCTTCGGTGTTCACGCCCCTGCCGCCCATGCGGCCGCTTCCCTTGCCGACCTTGCCGGCTTCCTTGCCGCCACGGCTCTTGTGGAGGCCGGAGCCACCCTGGGAGCCCTTGCCGGTGCCACCCTCGGCTTCGCCGACGACACCGCCGCGCTTTCGGGCGAGGCTGCTGCCCTTGCCCGTTCCGGTCTTGGACTCCCCCAGCTTGCCCGCGCCGGCGCCGGACTGACCGGACATGCCACGGCCGGCTGCACCTGTACGACCCGCGGTGCTGCTGCCGGAGCCGGCAGTGCCGCCACTGACTCCGCCGAAGGCACCCGCCGCAGTAGCCGACGAGCCACCGACACTGCCTCCGGCCGAGCCACGGGCACCGGTGCCGGCACCGGTACTCACGCCCGAGGCGCCGCCTCCGGTGGTCCCCGCACCCGTCCCGGTCCCGGAAATGCCGTCCAGCCCGGTCCCAACCTGTGGCTTGCTTACCGTGGTCGCCTGCCGCGTGCCGCCGCTGACCGCCGCCTCGCGTGAACCGGTTCCGGAGGTGTTGGGCGATGTCACCGACTTGGAGGACGAGCCCGTACTCCCGCCGCTGGTGGAGCTGCGCCTTGATGTCGTGGCGCTGGGAGATTCTACCGAAACAGGGATGAACGCCACGGGAACGTTGCCACCCGGATCGCCTGGGTAGTTGTCATCTTTATCGCCAAATGTCCCTGTTGGCTTTGTGGTCTTCGTCCACGAACCCATCGTCTGCCTCTGGGTGCTGTAGACGACCGCCAGCTCTTCCATCTTCACGGCCATCTCCAGCTGGGCTTCCTTGCCCTTGGAGAGGTCGCCACGGTTGCTGTCCAGCGCCTGCTGCGTGGTGACACCCTTCGCCAAGTCGGCCTTCAGGCCGGCGTCACTGCGGTGGTGGCCGGTGAAGGCGTCCTTGATGTGGTCGCCGAGGCTGGAGGACTCGTCAGGCTTCTGCATCTTCTCGACGATGCCCTTGTAGTGGGTCAGGGCGTCCGCCGCGCTCTGCATCGCGGTCCCGGTGTACTTGGCGTATGTGGCACCGTCGGTGATCTTCTTGCTGATCTTCTTCGCCTCGGCGGCGAAACCGTCGGCGGAGGACCCTTCCCAGGTCTGGAGGATGTGGTCGACGGCGGTTTCGAGCAGGGCCTTGGCGCCGTCGGCGCCGACGAGTTGCTGTTCGACGGACTTCCAGGCCTTGGCGACGCCGTCGACGGCACCGGGGTCGGCATTGGAGAGCATGGCCTTCATCTCGTCCATGTTCTTGCCCATGGCGAAGTCGGTCTCGACGTGGCCGACGTACGGGCCGTACTGGGGTCCGTGGTACTGGTACTCGGTCGAATCGGTCATGGTGTCAGTTCGTCCCGCTCATGCTCGACTGGGCGTCGTACTCCGAGTTCTGGTAGTTGTCGTGGACTTTCTTCGCTTTCGTACCGAATGCGTCCATGACTTCATGGAGATGCTCGACGATCTCTTCCAGATGCGCCTTCATCTCGACATGCGCCTGCTCAAGCTGATGCGCCTCCGTAAAGCTGGTGCCGAGGGCACCTTTCGGGAGGTGCGTGGTGTGCTTGGCGTCCGTACTCGTCTTGCCCATGGCGCCGATGATCCGGTTGAGCTTGGTGATGGTGGAGTCGAGCTCGCTGAGATCGACTCTGTACTGATCGGCCATGCTGCGATCGCCCCCGTTCGCTACGCCGCCGGGCCCCCAGCACGACCCGCGCAACCTACTCGGCTCAGGCCGTCAACTCCGGTGGGGCGGAGCGGCTTTCTGACGGTGAGCTTTCAATCGACTACGACAAGAGTAGTAGATGGACCCCACAGCCGTCACATGCCCCACCCCCCTATCCGACCTATCCGAGGCTCCCGCACCACACGGCGCCGGTCAGCTCGATCCGAGGGCCGCCTTCATCATCGACCTCGCGATCGGCGCCGCCAGCCCGTTGCCGCTCACCTCGGAGCGCGCCGCGTCGGACTGCTCGACGACGACGGCGACGGCGACCTCCTTGCCGTTGCTGCCCTTGGCGTAGGAGACGAACCAGGCGTAGGGCGTGCCGCTGTTGTTCTCGCCGTGCTGCGCGGTGCCGGTCTTGCCGCCGACCTCGACGCCGCTGATCTTCGCGTTCGTACCGGTGCCGTTCTGGACGACGTTGATCATGGCCTGCTGGAGCTGGGTGGCGGTGCTCTGGCTGACCACGCGGGTGGTGGCCGAGTCCGGGTACGAGGTGATGGCCTTGCCGTTGCCGTCGGTCACCTTGGACACCATGTGCGGGGTGGCGAGCCGGCCGCCGTTGGCGAGTGCCGAGACGACCATGGCCATCTGCAGCGGGGTCGCGGTGTCGCTGAACTGGCCGATGCCGGACAGGGCGGTCTGGGGCTGGTCCATGCCGGAGGGGTAGACGCTCGTGGCCACGCGGACCGGGATGTCGAGCTGGGCGGCGTTGAAGCCGAACTTCTCGGCGGTCGCCTTCACCTTGGCCTCGCCGAGCTGGACCGCGAGCTTGGCGAAGACGGTGTTGCAGCTGTACTGCAGGGCGGTCTCGATGCTGGCGTTCTTGCAGGGGGCCGAGGTGTTCTCGTTCGTGATCGGGGTGCTGGTGCCGGGCGCGGTGTACGGGGCCGGGGAGTTGGTCTTCTGCGTGACCGAGCTGTAGAGCCCGTTCTCCAGCGCGGCCGCCGCGACGACCAGCTTGAAGGTCGAGCCCGGCGGATAGGTCTGGCGCAGCGCGCGGTTCAGCATGGGGCTCGCGCTGTCGGCCTGGAGCTTGCTGAAGGCCTTGCCGTCGGCGGTGGAGCTGCCGCTGAAGGTGGAGGGGTCGTACGAGGGCGTGGAGGCGACCGCAAGGATCTCGCCGGTGGCCGGGTCGATCGCGACGGCGGCGCCCTTCTTGGAGCCGAGCCCGGTGTAGGCGGCCTTCTGCACGGCCGGGTCGATGGTCGTGACGACGTCGCCGGGCTTGGCGGGCGTGTTGGTGAGGGCGTCCTTGACGCTCTTGAGCCGGGTGTCGGTGCCGTCCAGGACGTCCTGGTAGATGCCCTCCAGCTGGGTCGCGCCGTAGACCTGCGAGCTGTAACCGGTGACGGCGGAGTACAGCGAGCCGTCCGTGTAGGTGCGCTTGTACTTCAGGTCACCGCCCGTGGTGGCCTTGGAGCTGGTGACCGGCTTGCCGGCCACGATGATGTCGCCCAGCGGATTCGCGTACTGCGCGATGATGTTCCGCCGGTTGTGCGTCTGGTCCGCGAGGGCCTTGGAGTCGACGGCCTGGACCCAGGTGGCCCGCACGAGCAGCGAGAGCACCAGGAGCAGACAGAAGACCGAGGCGCGCCTGATCGTCGTATTCATCCCACTGGAAGGAACGGGTGAATCGGATGGGATGGTTCCGCCCGATCCGCACAGGTTTTCCACAGCGGCGGCGCTCGGGAGCCCAACCCGTACCCCTACCCCTGTCACGGCGGTGGTGGCCCGCGCACTCATGGGGCGCACGGTGCATCCCACAGGTGTCTCAAAGAGCACATACGCCCTGTTTCCAACTGGTTTCGTCCTTGCGATCAAGAAGGACGTTCCTGGACGCTTGGGATCAAGGACGTGTAATGCACCAATCCGGCCTTTAACAAGGCGAGTTGAGAACGAAGGGAGTGCGTTCAAGGCGTTACCGGGCGATGCCGCGGTCGTTGATGAGTCATAGCCAGCCTCATCCGGACCGAGCACCACCTCACCTGTACGTACGCCCGGGCGGCGGGGGGCCGCAGCTGCCCGGGAACGTGATGCCGTAAGAGATACGGCACACATGCTTCGGGGGGAGCATTGATGACGCCGACACCGACCGGCGCCCAGCAGTACACGACCACCGAACGTCCCGCCGTTCCCCAGCAGTGGCAGCGCGACCCTGCCACACCGGGCCCACGGTACGACTACGAGCATTACAGCCGGCTCGCCGGGCCCATGACCGAGGCGCCCGCCGACCGTCCGTATCGAGTCAAGTACCGCAGCCTGCTGTCCGACGAACCCCACCGCATACGCGCGGCCCTGCTGCTCGGCGCCGCGCCCGTGCTCTCCGCGATCCTGCTGGCCTGGCTGATGCAGCCCGGGCACTGGACCCGCAGAGCCGGCGCCCCGGCCTGGATGACGGTGTGCGACACCGTGATGCTGGTCTCGATCGGGCTCATCGAGCTCTTCCGACTGATCAACGTAAGCTCGAACGCCCACGCGACGCTCGTCGCCCGCGACCCGATACCCGTGGTCCCGGAGGTGGGCACGAAGGTCGCCTTCCTGACCACCTTCGTCCCGGGCAAGGAACCGCTGGCCATGGTGGGTGCCACTCTGGAGGCCGCCACCAGGCTCCGGCACCGCGGCATCCTCCACATATGGCTGCTGGACGAGGGCGACGACCCGGTCGTCAGGGAGCTGTGCGACCGGCTCGGCGTACGGCATTTCAGCCGCAAGGGCGTCGAGAGATGGAACCAGCCCAAGGGCGCCTTCCGCGCGAAGACCAAACACGGAAACTACAACGCCTGGCTCGACGCCCACGGCGACGACTACGAGTTCTTCGCCTCCGTCGACACCGACCACATACCGCTCGCCAACTTCCTTGAGCGGATGCTCGGTTACTTCCGCGACCCCGACACGGCCTTCGTCGTCGGTCCGCAGGTCTACGGCAACTACGAGAACGCCGTGACCAAGGCCGCCGAAAGCCAGCAGTTCCTCTTCCACGCCCTCATCCAGCGGGCCGGCAACGCCTACGGCTCCCCCATGTTCGTCGGCACCAACAACGCGGTCCGGATATCCGCCCTCAAGAGCGTCGGCGGCCTGGCCGACTCCATCACCGAGGACATGGCCACCGGCCTCGAACTCCACCGGCACCGCAACCCCTACACCGGCCGCAAATGGCGCTCCGTCTACACCCCGGACGTCCTGGCCGTGGGCGAGGGCCCGGCCTCGTGGACCGACTTCTTCACCCAGCAGCTGCGCTGGAGCCGGGGAACGTACGAGACCGTGCTGAAGCAGTTCTGGAAAGCGCCCTTCACCCTCTCTCCCGGCCGGTTCCTCAACTACGGCCTGATGCTCGTCTACTACCCGATGACGGCCTTCAACTGGCTTCTGGGCGCGCTGAGCTGCGCCCTGTTCCTCGGCCTCGGCGCCTCGGGCATCCAGATCAACTCCGAGGTCTGGATGATGCTCTACAGCGACGCCGCCGCCCTCCAGATAGGCCTCTACATCTGGAACCGCCGGCACAACGTCAGCCCCCACGAACCCGAGGGCTCCTCCGGCGCCGCCGGCATGGTGATGTCGGCGCTGTCCGCGCCGATCTACGCCCGCTCGCTGCTGGACACCCTGATCCGCCGGAAGAGCAGCTTCGTGGTCACCCCCAAGGGCGACTCGGCCAGCCCGGACCGGCTGCTGTCGACCTTCCGGATCCACATCTTCTGGACGCTGGTCTTCGGCGGCTCGCTCGCGGCCAGCTTCTTCAACCACCACACCCACGTCGCGATGCGCACCTGGGCGACGCTGGCGCTGGTCATCACCACCGCGCCGATCGTCGTCTGGTCCCTGTCGCTGATCCGGGCCAAGTCCGGGAGTGACGGCCGATGAGATACCGACCCAGCCGGCGACTGAGGAAAATGGTCGCCGGAGGCGCCGCCGTGGGCGTGCTCGCCGGTATGAACACCCCCGCGATCTACGCCTACACCACCGAGAAGTACCACGAGTACAAGATCAACCAGCCCGCGTACAAGGCGAAGTACGGCCACTGGGACTTCGTCGACGTGCCCGCGAAGTACCGCATCAACTCCATCCACGCCGCCATGCTGCACACCGGCAAGGTCCTGCTCATCGCCGGCTCCGGCAACGACGAGAAGAACTTCAAGGCCAAGACCTTCCAGAGCGTCCTGTGGGATCCGGTCAAGAACACCTTCAAGGAGATCGACACCCCGAAGGACATGTTCTGCTCCGGCCACGTCCAGCTCGCCAACGGCAATCTGCTGGTCGCCGGCGGCACCGCCCGCTACGAGAAGCTCAAGGGCGACGTCACCAGAGCCGGCGGCGAGATGATCATCAAGAACGAGGACCCGGACAAGCCCCGGGCCTTCCCCCAGGGCACGATCTTCGTCAACAGCGAGAACGGGAAGAAGTTCCACACCGACTTCCCGATCAACGTGCCGCGGGCGACGAAGACGGTGGACAAGAAGACCGGCAAGGTCACCGTCACGGCCAGCAATGCCCGGATCTTCGTCGAGTCCGAGGTCAAGGGCGACAAGGGCATCGTCAACACCGCCGCCCAGTACGAGATCCAGGGCCTCACCGGCGACGACAGGAACAACCTCTACGGCCTCGCCACCAAGCTCGGCATGGACAAGAAGGACTTCCAGGGCATCAAGAACGCCTACGAGTTCGACCCCGTCGCCGAGAAGTACATCCCGGTCGACCCCATGAACGAGGCCCGCTGGTATCCCACCCTGGTCACCCTCGAGGACGGCAAGGTGCTCGCCGTCTCCGGCCTCGACGACATCGGCCAGGTCGTCCCCGGCAAGAACGAGATCTTCGACCCCAAGACGAAGAAGTGGACCTACACCAGGACCCGCTACTTCCCCACCTACCCCGCCCTCTTCCTCACCCAGGGCGGCAAGATCTTCTACTCCGGCGCCAACGCCGGCTACGGCCCCGCCGACAAGGGCCGCGTCCCCGGCATCTGGAACCTGAAGACCAACAGCTTCAAGGCGGTCCCCGGCATCAGCGACGCCAAGGACCTCGAGACCGCCAGCTCCGTGCTGCTGCCGCCGGCCCAGGACCAGAAGGTCATGGTGCTCGGCGGTGGCGGCGTCGGCGAGTCCAAGTCCTCCACCGACCGCACCGCGATCGTCGACCTCACCCAGGACAATCCGACCTTCACGGCCGGCCCCGACCTGTCCGAGCCCACCCGCTACCTCAACAGCGTCCTCCTCCCCGACGACACCGTCCTCACCACCGGCGGCTCCCGGGACTACCGAGGCCGCAGCGCCAGCGACATCCTCAAGGCGCAGATCTACGACCCGGCCTCCAACGCCTTCCTCCAGGCCGCCGACCCCGCCGTCGGCCGCGACTACCACTCCGAGGCCCTGCTCCTCCCCGACGGCCGGGTCGCCGTCCTCGGCTCCAACCCCCTCTACGGCGACAAGGACAACACCACCGTCGGCTTCTTCGAGCAGCGCATCGAGATCTACACCCCCGCCTACCGCTACCGCGACTCCAAGCCCGCCCTCTCCGGCGGCCCGAGCACCATCGAGCGCGGCGGCTCCGCCACCTTCCGTACGGACCAGGCCGCCGGCATCAAAACCGCGCGGCTCATGCGGCCCAGCGCCGTCACCCACGCGACGGACGTCGAGCAGCGCTCCATCGCCCTCGACGTGAAGAAACAGAACGGTGCCATCACCGTCACCATCCCCAAGGACCCGTCACTGGTCCCCTCCGGCTGGTACATGCTGGTCGTGACGGACGGTGCCGGTACGCCTTCGAAGGCGGTATGGGTGCGGGTGCCCTAAGGCCGGGAGGGGGGCGGGTTTGCGCCCTGGTGACCACGTTGCTTAGGTGGACGCCATGAGCAATCCCGCCCTTCCCCTGCGCGTCGGACTGGTCGGCTACGGCCTGGCCGGATCCGTGTTCCATGCCCCGCTGATCGCCGCCACCGACGACCTGACCCTGGACACCGTCGTCACCGCCAACCCCGACCGCCAGGCGCAGGCCCGCGCCGAGCATTCAGGCGTACGGGTCGCGGCGGCGCCGGAGGAGCTGTGGGCGCGGGCGGCCGAGCTCGACCTGATCGTGCTGGCCTCACCGAACCGTACGCACGTGCCCCTCGCGGAGGCCGCGCTCAAGGCCGGGCTGCCCGTGGTGGTCGACAAGCCGATCGCGGGGACCGCTGCCGAGGCCCGGGCGCTCGCCGCGCTGGCCGAGGAGCGGGGGCTGCTGCTGTCGGTCTTCCAGAACCGCCGCTGGGACAACGACCACCTCACCCTCTCCCACCTCATCGACGCCGGTGAGCTGGGCACCGTACAGCGCTTCGAGTCCCGCTTCGAGCGGTGGCGGCCGCAGCCCAAGGGCGGCTGGCGCGAGTCCGGCGACCCGGCGGAGATCGGCGGGCTGCTCTACGACCTGGGCAGCCACCTGGTCGACCAGGCCCTCACGCTGTTCGGGCCGGTGGCCACGGTCTACGCCGAGTCCGACATCCGCCGCCCGGGCGCGCAGGTGGACGACGACACCTTCATCGCGCTCACCCACACCGGCGGCGTCCGCTCCCACCTGTGGATGAGCGCCACGGCCGCCCGCCTCGGCCCCCGCTTCCGCGTGCTGGGCAGCACCGCCGGCTATGTCAAGTACGGCCTCGACCCCCAGGAAGCCGCCCTGCGCGACGGCCTGCGCCCCGGCCCCGGCTGGGGCACCGAGCCCGAGTCCGCCTGGGGCACGGTCGGCGCCGGCGACGACACCCGCACGGTCCCCACCCTCCCGGGCGACTACCCGGCGTACTACGCCGCCATCGCCGCCGCCCTCCGCGACGGCACGCCCCCGCCCGTCACGGCCGCGCAGGCCGCGGATGCCCTGGACGTCCTGGAGGCGGCCCGGCTGTCCGCCCGCGAGGGCCGTACGGTCACGATCCACGGGGACAAGGGATGACCGCCGGCACCGCGGAGGCCACCGCGCTCGTCGCGGAGATCGAGGCCCAGGAACGACGTCTCACCCTCACCCGCTTCACCAACGACGACGCCTGGCGGCTCGGCGTCCTGCTGGTCGACCTCGCCCGCGAGCGCGACGCCGCGGTCGTCGCCGACATCCGGCGCGGCGGGCAGCAGCTCTTCCACTACGCCCTGCCGGGCACCTCGCCCGACAACGACGCATGGCTGGACCGCAAGTGCCGGGTGGTGGACCGCTACCTGGAGAGCTCGTACCTCGTCGGGACCCGCTTCCGCGCCAAGGGCACGACCTTCGAGGCGGCCTCCCGTCTCGACCCGGACCGCTACGCCGCGCACGGCGGCGCCTTCCCGCTGCGCGTCGAGGGGGTCGGCGTCATCGGCACCGTCGCCGTCTCCGGCCTGCCGCAGGCCGAGGACCATGCCCTGGTCGTGGAGGCCCTGACCAGGTTCACGTAACAGTCCGCGCCCGGCCGGCGGATCCGCTCCCCCCGGAGGCCGCCGGCCGGACGCCCCTCACCCGTGGGCGGCCGGACTGCGGGAGAGGTCCGGCTGCCTGGGGAGGCAGGGAAAAACTCGGGTGACGGAATCGGTGACGGAATCGGTGACGGCACACGACCGGCCGCGCGCCGACGGCGTCGTGCTCATCGGGCGCTGTTCGTCCGGGCCTGGGGAAACAGGGGAGGCCACAGACGGCCGCCTACCCAGCGTAGAACAGCCGAGCGCCCGCACGGTAGGGCGACTTGACGCCACGTCACGTCCACGACGTCCGATCCAGCCCCGTTCGGCCCCATCTACACCACCTTCTGACGGTGTGGTATGTCAGGATTGGTACTGACCGGTCTCGTCCCGCCATCCAAGGGGGAGTGGATGCACGGCACCAACACCGGCCCGGTGCGCAGGGCCGCCTGCGCCGTCTTCGCGTTCGGCCTGCTGGCCACACTGCTCGGGGGCTGCATGAGCACAGGGAAGGGGCGCGGCGTCAGGCCCGCCCCGTCGGCCGCGATGTCCGGCGCGCCCTTCTGGGTCAACCCGGACTCCGAGGCCGCCCGCCAGGTCGCCCGCTGGAAGAAGGACGGCCGGGCCGGCGACGCCCGGCTCCTGGAACGGATCGCCTCCGAACCCGTCGCCGAATGGATCGGCATCGACGACCCCCAGGGCCAGGCCCGCGGCTTCACCGAGGGCGCGGCCGCCGCCGGCCGCCGCGCCCTGCTCGTCGTCTACGACATCCCGCACCGCGACTGCGGCCAGTACTCCAAGGGCGGCGCCGCCGACGGCGACACGTACCGGGCCTGGCTCAACGAGGTCGCCGCCGGCATCGGCAACCGCGAAGCCACGGTGATACTGGAGCCGGACGCGCTCACGCACATCGTCGACGGCTGCACCCCTGCCCGCTACCACGAGGAGCGTTACGCCCTCCTCATGTACGCCATCGACACCCTCAAGACCCTTCCCCGCACCAAGGTCTACCTCGACGCGGGCAACGCCGGCTGGGTCCGCGACCCCCGCCAACTCGTCGAGCCCCTCCAGCGGGCCGGCATCGGCCGGGCGGACGGCTTCGTCCTCAACACGTCCAACTTCTACACGACCGAGGCCAACACGGCTTACGGCATGGAGCTCTCCGCCGACCTCGGCGGCAAGCACTTCATCATCGACACCAGCCGCAACGGCCGCGGCCCCCTCTCCGGCGGCCACGACGAAGCCTGGTGCAACCCGCCCGGCCGCGGCCTCGGCGTCCCCCCCACCACCCGCACCTCCGACCGCCACATCGACGCCTACCTCTGGATCAAGCGCCCCGGCGACTCCGACGGCCCCTGCAAGGGCGGCCCCGCCGCCGGCACCTGGTGGCCCGAATACGCCCTCGGCCTGGCCCGCAACGCGGTGCCCTGATCCTTTCCGCCCGGGTTCGGGCCGGCCGTACGGCGAACGGGTGGGATTGGGGCGGGGTGGCCGCGTCGAGGGAGGAGGCGGCGGCGGGGGCGTGAGAGGTTCCGGTCATATGAGATGCCGGAAGAGACTGCTCGTGAGCGCCGCCATCCTGGTCGGCACCGTGGCCGGCGTGCCGCAGGCACAGAGGCCCGCACAGGCCGAGGACTTCCCGATCCGGGCGCGGCTGGCCGGCGGCCCGACGACGTACGAGGCCGGCGGCGAGCCCCACGGCTTCGACGTGGTGCTGCTCAACGCCGGTGGAGCCAAGCGCAGCGACCTGCATCCGGTGATCGTGCTGGTCGACCGGGAGCGGGCGCTGACGCCGCGTCGGATTCGCCTCGACTACGAGGACCCGGCGACCGGCACATGGCAAGCGGTGCACCTCGAACATACGGACAACGCCGAGAACGTCGGCGTCGTGGGCGGCGAGAACGGCCCCGGCACGACGCTCGCGCCGCATGGGAGCCTGACCGTGCGGTTGAGGCTGCGTTTCGAGCGGGGGACGGCACGGGGCCATGTCACGGCCTCGGCGACGGTGATGCAGCGCAGGGGGACGGACGGCGACTGGGTGGGCGAGTCGGGGCCGTACCAGTTCGACGTCACGCCGGCGGCCACGACGGCGGCGCCGACCCAGGCACCGGCTCATGCACCGACCCAGGCACCGGCCCAGACCCAGACCCAGGCACCGGCCCAGACCCAGGCACCGGCCCAGGCACCCGCACCGGCGGCCGTCCCGCCGCGACGCGACCCCGTCGCCGCGCCCCCGCAGCTCGCCGCCACGGGGACCGCCGGCCGCCCGGCCCTTGCCGCGCTGGGCCTGATCGCCATGGGCGCAGCCCTCCTCACGGTGGCGCGGCGCCGCCGTTAGGCTGAGATCATGTCGACACGCAAGCCGATCGAATCGTGGCTCACCGACATGGACGGGGTGCTGATCCACGAAGGCACCCCGATCCCTGGCGCCGACGCCTTCCTCAAGCGGCTGAAGGAGTCCGGGAAGCCCTTCCTGGTGCTGACCAACAACTCCATCTACACGCCGCGCGACCTGCACGCCCGCCTTGCCCGGATGGGCCTGAACGTGCCGGTCGAGAACATCTGGACCTCCGCCCTCGCCACCGCCAAGTTCCTGTCCGACCAGCGCCCCGACGGCACGGCGTACGTCATCGGCGAAGCCGGGTTGACCACCGCGCTGCACGACATCGGCTATGTCCTCACCGACGTCGACCCGGACTACGTCGTCCTCGGCGAGACCCGTACGTACAGCTTCGAGGCGCTCACCAAGGCCATCCGGCTGATCAACGCCGGCGCGCGTTTCATCGCGACCAACCCCGACGAGACCGGGCCGTCCCCCGAGGGCGTGCTGCCGGCCACCGGCTCGGTCGCGGCGCTGATCACGAAGGCGACGGGCAAGGATCCGTACTTCGTCGGCAAGCCGAACCCGCTGATGATGCGGGCCGGGCTCAACGGCATCGAGGCGCACTCCGAGACCAGCGCGATGATCGGCGACCGCATGGACACGGATGTCCTGGCGGGGCTGGAGGCCGGTATGGAGACGGTGTTGGTGCTCACCGGTCTGACGACGACCGCCGACATAGACCGGTACCCCTTCAAGCCCTCACGGGTCGTCAATTCGATCGCGGACCTCGTCGAAGAGATCTGACGGCGCCTGACTCGTACGGAGCATCACCGCGTGCGGCGGCACGCCAGGCGGCGGACCTTCGAAGTACCGGGTGATGACGTGAGCCCGGACGACTGGAGGTTTTCCGCCATGGGCTCTGTCCGTATCCCCTTGTACGCCGCCGGGGCAGCCGCCGCGCTGATGGGGCTGTCCGGCCCGGCCGCCGCCGCGTTCCCCGGGCAGGGGGAGGTGACGGTCACGCCGTCCGCCGTGTCGCCGGGCGGCGACGTGGACATCCGTACGTTGTCCTGCGGGCAGGCCGTTTCCGGCACCGTCAGCTCCAGGGCTTTCGTCTCCACGGTCAGGCTCGCCCCGGCGGCGGACGGCGGGCTGTTCGCCGAGGCGGTGGTCAGTTCCTCCACCACGCCGGGTTCGTACCCGGTGTCCATCAGCTGCGAAGGTCTGACCCGCGCGACCCAGGCCACGCTGACCGTCACCCGCTCGGACACACAGTCGGGCGACAACGGCGACCAGGAGAAGCAGTGGGGCGGCAACGGGGGCAGCAGCGGAGGCAGCGGAGGCGGCCAGGAGAAGCAGTGGGGCAACACCGGCGGCGGGGGCGGCGGGGGCGGAGGCGGCCAGGAGAAGCAGTGGGGCAACACCGGCGGCGGGGGCGGCGGGGGCGGAGGCGGCCAGGAGAAGCAGTGGGGCAACACGGGAGGCGGCAGCGGGGGCGGCGGCAACGGCGGCAGCGGGGGCGGGGGCGGCGGCCAGGACAAGCAGTGGGGCAGCAACGGGGGCAACCAACAGAACCAGCAGAACCAGTGGGGCGGCGGCGGCCAGGACAAGCAGTGGGGCAACACCGGGGGCAACGGCGGCCAGGACACTCAGTGGGGCGACATGCCCGGCGCACCGGTCCCGGCGGGCGGCGGCGGCGCGGCGAAGCTCCTCGCCAGCCAGGGGCAGCACTCGCATGACGCGGGCGTGCCGGGCGTCGTGGCGGCCGGCGTGCTCGCCACGGCCGGGATCGCGGGGCTCGCGATGCACCGCCGCCGGCGCGGCCGCGGCCGGGACTGACAGCCGTGACGCACGGCCGGACCCTGGCGGGCCTCGCCGCCGCGCTCGTCCTGCTGGCGGCCTGGCTCAAGGGCTACATCCACCTCGACGGTGCCGGCGCCCCTGCCCAGGCCGCCGTTTCCGCCGCGTCGGCCGCCAAGGACCGTGGCGGGCGGCCGCCCGCCGTCTACGCCCCGCACCTGCCGCTGCCCGCCGCCCGGCCGCTCCGCGTCGACATCCCGTCGATCGGCGTCCACGCCCCGGTCGTCGCACGCGGCCTGGACCGCTCCGGCGCCGTCGACCCGCCGCCCTACAGCACCCCGGACGTCGCCGGTTGGTACGGCGCCGGGCCGACGCCCGGTGCCAAGGGCGCCGCCGTCATCGTGGGCCACGTCGACACCAAGACGCGGCCGGCCGTCTTCTACCCGCTCAGTACGATCGCCGCCGGCGCGCTCATCGACGTCACCCGGTCGGACCACACGGTCGCCGAGTTCACCGTCGAAGCCGTCCAGGTGGTCGAGAAGTCCGGCTTCCGCCCCGAGCGCGTCTACGGTTCCGACGGGCGCCCCGAACTCCGCCTCATCACCTGCGGCGGCACCTTCGACCACGCCAAGCAGGCCTACTCGGCCAACGTCGTCGTCTACGCCGCCCTCACCGGCACCCACCCCGCGTAAGGAGGGAGGTGCGTGCCGGTGAGGCACGGCCGCAGCCCCGGACGGCCCGCTGCTACGCGCCCTTGAAAACCTGGCGCTGCCGGCCGAGGCCGTCGATCTCCAGCTCGACCACGTCGCCGGCCCGGAGGTACGGCTTCGGGTCCGGCTGACCGAGGGCCACGCCGGCCGGGGTGCCGGTGTTGATGACGTCGCCCGGATAGAGGGTCATGAACTGGCTGAGGTAGCGGACGACTTCGGCCACGGGGAAGATCTGGTCCGCCGTGCTGCCGTTCTGCTTCAGCTCGCCGTTGACCCAGAGCCGCAGGCCGAGCGCCTGCGGATCCGGCACCTCGTCCGCCGTGACGAGCCAGGGCCCCAGCGGGTTGAAGGTCTCGCAGTTCTTGCCCTTGTCCCACTGGCCGCCGCGCTCGATCTGGAAGGCGCGCTCGGAGACGTCGTGGGCGATGGCGTAGCCGGCCACGGCGGCCAGTGCCTCGTCCTCCGACGCGGCGTAGCGCAGTTCGCGGCCGATGACGACGGCGAGTTCGACCTCCCAGTCGGTCTTCTCGCTGCCGCGCGGCACCAGCACCGTGTCCTCGGGTCCGACGACCGTGTCGGGGGCCTTCATGAAGATGATCGGCTCGGCCGGGATCGCTGCGCCGGTCTCGGTCGCGTGGTCGTGGTAGTTGAGCCCGATGCAGACGATCTTGCCGATCCGGCCCAGCGGCGGTGCGACACGTACGCTCGCGTCGAGCACGGGCAGCGTGCCGTCCGCCTCGGCCTCGCGGATCCGGGCGAGTGCGGCGTCATCGGCCAGCAGCGATCCGTCGATGTCCGTCACGAGGGCGGACAGATCACGCAGGACCCCGTCACGGTCCAGCAGCCCGGGGCGTTCCGCCCCGGCGGCTCCGGCTCGCAGCAGCTTCACAGGAGACTCCTTCGTCAGTCCGGATCATTACGTCCGATGAGGACGGTCATCGGATGTCTTGTCAGATCCTCCAATGGCGGGCGCCGCCCCCGCAAGCCCCTTCCCATCTACTGGACGCTGCAGCCAGGCCCGCTCCGCCGCGGTCCAGGCGGTCGTCGTGGCCAGGTACAGGCCCACCGCCAGCGGTACGACGGCGGCCGTCACCAGCGTCCCGAAGGACAGCAGCGGTACGTACCTCGCGACGCCCTCCCCCTTGGGCGCCCGCCGGTACGTCCAGCCTGCCACCGCCGCGATCACCGCGAACAGGCCGAGGAAGACCAGCCCCCGCGCCCCGAGGACCCCGCCGTCCCGCAGCGCGTCGGTGAAGCGCCCGCCGACCGCGACGGCCGACGAGACGCGGTACAGCAGGAAGAACACCGGCAGTTGGGCGAGCAGCGGCAGCATCCCGGCGAAGGGCGACACCCCTTCCTTCGCGTACAGGTCGGACATCGCCCGCTGCAGCTTCTGCGGGTCCCCCTTGTGCCTGCGGCCGAGCTCGGCCACCTGCGGCGCGAGCCGGGCCCGCACCTTCTCACCCCGCGCGGCGGCCCGCGCCAGGGGATGCAGCGCCAGTCGTACGGCGACGGTGAACAGGACGATCGCCGCGCCGGTGGCGACGGCCGCACCACCGCCGCACAGGGGGCGGAGCAGGTCGGCGATGGACATCAGGACATGCGTGAACACGGACATGGCAGTGGAGCCCTCCACGGGTCTCGTCGAGCCGGAATCGGGAATTCGGCGTGACGAGCCGCGCAGGCGGCAGCCTGAAAAAAGGACCGAGCGCCTACGCGGCCGTCGGGACGAGACATCCCGGCGCTCGCGGCCGTGGCCGGCCCGAGGCGTCCGGATCGCGCTGCGACAGGAAGGCGGTACGCCGCTGCCGGTCGCGGACCGCGGTACGGATCCGCCCGTGCGGCACCGGGGTGGCGGCGCTCGCCGAGGCGAAGGCCCGGCAGAGCAGCAGCGCGGCGGCGGCGGCGGTCGCCGCGGTGGCGGCGGTGGCAGCCGCGCCGGCCGGCCCCGACTCGGTCAGCAGGAGCCCGGCCAGCAGGAAGAGAGCCGTACCGAGATACACGCGCAGCGCCGCGGCGTTACGGAACATCCGGCCCACTCCCTTCCCTCTGCCCAGAGCCTAACGCCGGGGGCCTGACTCAGCGCAGCTCCGCCGCCGTCAGCCGCCCCCACACCACCATCCGGTAGCGGGAGGTGAATTCGGGCGTGCAGGTGGTGAGGGTGATGTAGTAGCCGCGCCCGGTCAGCCGCGCCCCGGGATGCAGGCTGCTGTACGGCACCGGTGCGACCACGGTGCCGTCGTGGGCCGAGGTCTGCGGGAGGGTCTTGACGACGACGTACGTGAAGCGTGCGGTGGCCGTCTCGACGGTGACGGTGTCGCCGACGCGCACCCAGTCGAGGTGGCGGAAGGGCTCGCCGTGGGTGTTGCGGTGTCCGGCGACGGCGAAGTTGCCGGCCTGGCCGGGCTGGGCGGTGTGGGGGTAGTGGCCGACGTAGCCGTGGTTGAGGACCTTGGTCTTGCTGATGCCCTCGGCGACGGGGGCGGTGAGGCCGAGGCGGGGGATGCGGAGGACGGCGTACGCCTGAGAGGCGGCGGTTTCCTGCCGCGAGGGCGACGCGGATTGATCCGATGTCTCGGCCTTCGTCGAGGGGGCCGCCGTCGACGGCGAGGCGGCGTGCGGTGTGCCGCCCGCCGCCTCGCCGTCCCACTGCTGCTCCAGCCGGGTGACCTGCCGCTGGGCGGAGGCGTGCGCCCGCAGATTGATCCACCACAGCTGGTGAGCGACCAGCAGCAGTACGACGACCCCGAGGGTCATCGCCGCCTCGCCGAACCCCCACAGCACGCGCCCGGGCCATTTCACGCCCAGCACGATAATTGACGCACCGTCAGATTACTATCCCGAGACGACCCTCGACAGCGTGTAGATCACCAGCCCCGCCAGCGACCCGACGACAGTGCCGTTGATCCGGATGAACTGCAGGTCCCGTCCGACGTTCGCCTCGATCTTGCGGGTGGTCTGGTCGGCGTCCCAGCCGGCGATGGTGTCCGTGATCAGCGAGGTGATCTCGTCCCGGTAGGTGGTCACGACGTACGTCGCCGCGTCCTCCAGCCAGCCGTCCACCTTGGCGGTCAGCGTGGGGTCCTGCGCCATCCGCGCCCCCAGCGACATCAGCGACGCCCGGGCGCGCAGCCGCAGTTCGCTGCGCTCGTCGCCGGCCGCGGCCACCACCATGCCGCGCACCGCGCTCCAGGCCGACTCGATCAGGTCCTGGACCTCGCCCCTGGCCAGCAGGTCCTTCTTGAGCCGCTCCACCCGGGCCCGGGTGTCCGGGTCCGACTGCAGCTCGGTCGCGAAGTCCCCCAGGAAGCGGTCCACGGCGCCGCGCGCCGGATGGCCGGGCATGTCCCGCATCTCGGCGGTGAATCGCACCAGTTCCTTGTAGACCCGCTCCCCGACCTTTCGGTCCACGAAGCGCGGCGTCCAGCCGGGCGCGCCGCCCTGCACCGCGTCCATCACTGAGTCGCCGTGCTCGACCAGCCAGTCGTGGGCCCGCACGACAACCAGGTCCACCACCCGCCGGTGGCCGCCGTCCGCCACGACCCGCTCCAGCATCTTGCCCAGCCCCGGCGCGACCTCCTGCGCGTCCGCGCGGCGCGTGATGGCCTCGCCGACCACCGCCTGCACGTCCGAGTCCCGCAGCACGGTCAGCGCCCCGCGCAGCGCCGCGGCGGCCTGCTCGGTCACCCGGTCCACGTGATCCGGGTCCTCCAGCCACCGCCCGAGGCGCAGCCCGATGCCGACGGCACGCAGCCGGGTCCGTACGACGTGCGCGGACAGGAAGTTCTCCCCGACGAAATCGCCCAGCGACCGCCCCAGCACGTCCTTCTTCGTCGGAATGATCGCCGTATGCGGGATCGGCAGCCCCAACGGCCGCCGGAACAGCGCCGTCACCGCGAACCAGTCCGCCATCGCACCGACCATCCCCGCCTCGGCCGCCGCCGCCACATACCCGGCCCAGGCCCCCGCCCCCGCCGACTCCGCCCACTTCGCCAGCGCGTACACCACCGTCGCCGCCAGCAGCAGCCCGCCCGCCAGCAGCTTCATTTTGCGGACGCCGCGCCGTTTCGCCTCATCGGACGCGCTGTACGACCACGCCTGGGGGGACGCCGCCGTGACCTCCGCCTCCGGCGCCCCCGTTGTCTCCGTCCCGCTCACCGCCGCCCACCTCCCGCCACAGCCCGCCCCGCCGCCCCCGTACTTCCCGGGGGTACGGGGGGTGGCCCCCCGGGAGAACGCAGCATTTTGCGGACGCCGCGCCGTTTCGCCTCATCGGACGCGCTGTACGACCACGCCTGGGGGGATGCCGTGACATCCGGTTCGGTCATATCCGCAGCTCTCATTCGGGGCACCGGCTCCTCCCGTCGTATTGTCCACGCCACATTGCGCGCATTCATGGAACGAAGGACGGGTTCCCGGCGTCCGAGAGGACAGACGGGCAGGTCCAACCCTCTCCATGGGATCATGTGGCGGAGGCGGATACTCCTGTGCAGAACCCTTCCGCCTACCCCACCCTGAGCCCAGGAGACAGCACCGCATGGCCAGATCGACCGGTTATGCCCTGCTCGCGGCCCTCGCCGCACTGGTGGCCGTCGTTTCGGCGGTGATCGGCATCGGAGCCGGCAGGGGCAATGTGGCAACCCGCGTGGAGGCACCCGTGGGGCGGGCGTCCGCATCGGCGGTGCCCGCGGCCGCCGGGACGTGGGTCGGGACGTGGGCGACGGCCCCCGTCGGAGGCGAGCCGGGCACGGCGAACGGATACGCGGGGATGTCGATCCGCAACGTCGTGCACAGCAGCGTGGGCGGCACCTCGACGCGGGTCACGCTGTCCAACGCCTTCGGTACGCGGCCGCTGGCGATCACGCACACCACGATCGCCGTGGCGGCGGCAGGCGACAGCCCGGCGGCCGTGCCGGGGACCATGCGGGCGCTGACCTTCGGCGGGAGCGGCGCGGTGACGATCCCGGTGGGCGGGAGCGCGGTGAGCGACTCCGCGCAGCTGGCGGTGCCGGGTGCGGCGGATCTGCTGGTGACGACGTACTCCCCCACCCCATCGGGCCCGGTGACGTACCACCCGCAGGCCCGCGAGATCTCGTACACCGCGAGTGGCGAGCACACCACACAGACCACCGGCACCTCGTTCACCGGGCAGAGCCCGTACTGGCGCTACGTCACCGCCGTGGACGTCTTCACCGCGCGGTCGGCCGGCGCGGTCGTCGTCCTGGGCGACTCGATCACCGACGGCGTCACCTCCACCGTCGGCGCCAACCACCGCTGGCCCGACCAGCTCGCCGCCCGGATGACGGCCTCCGTCGGGAACACGATGCGGATGGGCGTCCTCAACGAGGGCATCAGCGGCAACCGCGTCCTGCGCGACGGCAGCGCGCTGACCAACCCCAGCGCCCTCAACCGGCTGGACCGCGACGTGCTGGCCAGGGCCGGCGCCAGGACCGTCGTCGTGGAGCTGGGCATCAACGACATCCTCCACTCGGGCGGCCGGATCGACCCCGACGCCATCACCAACGGGCTCCGCCTGATCGTCAGCCGCGCCCACGAGCACGGCCTGCGCGTCGTCGGCGGCACCCTGATGCCCATGCAGGGCAACCCCCGCTTCAGCGAGCGTGCCGAGTCCGTACGCCAGCAGGTCAACGCCCAGATCCGGGCGGGCGAGGTCTACGACGGCGTCATCGACTTCGACCGCGCCCTGCGCGACCCGGCCCACCAGATGCAGCTGCTGCCCGCGTACGATTCCGGCGACCATCTGCACCCCAGCGACGCCGGGTACCTGGCGATGGCCGACGCGTTCGCGCTCGGCGTGCTCAAGGCCGGAACGGTGAGCACCGCATGACCCGCACCGCAGGACTGCCCGGATACGCCGAGCACTTCAGTGAGCCCGAGGGCTACCTCGACTTCGCCCGCTACGGCCCGCCCTCCCGCGACGTCCTCGACGCCACGGCCGCCGCCCTCGCCGCGTCGGCCCGCGCCGACCACACCACCGTCAACGAGCTCATGCGGGCCGAGCCGCGCGCCCGGGCCGCCGCGGCGCGGCTCGCCGGGACGGACGCGGCGCACATCGCGCTGCTGCCCAACACCTCCACGGGGCTCTTCCACGCCGCGTTCGGCATCCCGGCCGGCGTCGTCCTCGTGCCGTCCGCCGACTTCCCCGCCAACCACTACCCCTGGCGCCGCACCGCCGCCCTGGGCCGCGCCGAGCCGCGCTGGCTCGACGCCCGGCCGACCCCGGAGGCCGTACGGGCCGCTCTGACGGGCTCCGATGACGTGGTCGCGGTGTCGCTGAGCGCCGTGGACTTCCGTACGGGCTACCGCGCCGACGTCGCCGCCATCCGCGAGGTCATCGGCGACCGGCTCCTGGTCGTCGACGCCATGCAGGGCTTCGGCGTCGCCGACCTCCCCTGGGAAGTGGCCGACGTGGTCGTCGCCGGCGGCCAGAAGTGGCTGCGGGCCGGCTGGGCCACGGGCTTCGCCGCGCTGTCCGACCGGGCCCTGGAGCGGCTGGAGCCGACGCTGACCGGGTGGACCGGCATCGAGGACGTCGCCGTCTTCGACGACACCGAGCACCCCGTCGCCCCGGACGCGCTGCGCTGGAGCATCACCAATCTGAGCCCGGTCACGGCGGCCGCCTTCGCGGCGGCGCTGGAGCTGGTCGAGCGGGTCACCGTCCCGGCCATCGCGGCGCACGTCGCGACACGGGTGGATGAACTCATCGACGCCCTCCGGGCCCACGGCGGCGAGATCCTCTCCCCCACCGCCCCGCACGAGCGCGCCGGCATCGTCTCCTTCCGCCTCCCCGGCACGGACCCGGCGCGGGTCGCCGAGGCCCTCCACGCCCACGGGGTCACCCCGTCCGTGCGGGCCGACTCCGTCCGGCTTTCCGCCCACGCCTCGACGACCGCCGGGGCGGTCGAGCGCGTACGGGCGGGCATCAAAGCAGCGGGCGACAGCCGATAGGCTCGATGCCATGTCTCGTATCGACGGCCGCACCCCCGACCAGCTCCGTCCTGTCACCATCGAGCGCGGTTGGAGCAAGCACGCCGAAGGCTCCGTCCTCGTCTCCTTCGGTGACACCCGTGTCCTGTGCACCGCCAGCGCCACCCAGGGCGTCCCGCGCTGGCGCAAGGGCAGCGGCGAGGGCTGGGTCACCGCCGAGTACTCCATGCTCCCCCGCGCCACCAACACCCGCGGCGACCGCGAATCCGTACGCGGCAAGATCGGCGGCCGTACGCACGAGATCTCCCGCCTCATCGGCCGCTCGCTGCGCGCCGTCATCGACTACAAGCAGCTCGGCGAGAACACCGTCGTCCTCGACTGCGACGTTCTCCAGGCCGACGGCGGCACCCGCACCGCCGCCATCACCGGCGCGTACGTCGCCCTCGCCGACGCCATCGGCTGGATGCAGCGCAACCACCTCGTCCGCCTCAAGGCCCGCCCCCTCACCGGCACCGTCAGCGCCGTCTCCGTCGGCATCATCGACGGCGTTCCGATGCTCGACCTCGCCTACGAGGAGGACGTCCGCGCCGAGACCGACATGAACGTCGTCTGCACCGGCGACGGCCGCTTCGTCGAGGTCCAGGGCACCGCGGAGGGCGCCCCCTTCGACCGCAAGGAGCTCAACGCGCTGCTCGACCTCGCGGTCGCCGGCTGCGCCGAACTCGACACCGCGCAGCGGCTGGCGCTGGCCGACGTCCTCCAGGCCTGAACTCCGCTGACTCCGCCCTGACTTGGCGGTTTACGCAACCCGGGGGGCGGCGCGGCGCGTATAGAGAGGTATGCCTTCACGCGCCCGCCGCCTCGTCCTTGCCGCCGCCGTCCCGGTCGTCGCCGCCGCTGCCCTCGTCGGCTGCAGCGCCGTCAGCAAGGCCCTCGACTGCGCCCAGACCGCCGCGACCGTCGCCAGTGACGTCAAGGACCTCCAGAACGCCGTCAGCAACGCCGGCGACAGCCCTCAGGCGACGGCCGACGCGCTCGACCAGATCTCCCAGGACCTCAAGTCCGTCAGCGCCGACACCGGTGACCCCGACGTCAGCGCCGCCGTCAAGGACCTCACCAAAGCCGTCGACAACGCGCAGGCCGCCGCCGACAAGGGCCAAGTCCCCGACATCTCCCCCGTCGCCGACGCCGCCGCCGAACTCACCAAGGTCTGCACCGCCGGCTAGCGCTGCGGGCTTTTCCCACCGGGTTGTGGGAGAACGTTCCGCAAGGCGAGCGGCCTACCCCAACCCGGGGGGCGGGGGCGCGGGCCGGGGGGCGGGGGCGGGGGGCCGGGGCAGGGGCAGGGGTCGGGATAATCGACGCCATGACCCGCCTCATTCTCGCCACCCGCAACGCGGGAAAGATCACAGAGCTCCGCGCGATCCTCGCCGATGCGGGGCTGCCCCACGAGCTGGTGGGCGCGGACGCGTACCCCGAAGTGCCGGACGTCAAGGAAACCGGGGTGACGTTCGCGGAGAACGCCCTGCTCAAGGCGCACGCGCTGGCGCGAGCCACGGGGCATCCGGCGGTTGCCGACGACTCGGGACTGTGTGTCGACGTGCTGGGCGGCGCGCCCGGCATCTTTTCGGCGCGGTGGTCGGGGAAGCATGGCGATGACCGCGCCAACCTGGAGTTGCTGCTGGCCCAGCTGTCCGACATCGACGAGGCGCACCGGGGGGCGCACTTCGCGTGTGCCGCCGCGCTCGCTCTTCCCGACGGGACGGAGCGGGTCGTGGAGGGGCGCCTGCTCGGGACGCTTCGGCATGAGCCGGCCGGCGAGGGGGGCTTCGGTTATGACCCGATCCTGCAGCCGCTGGGCGAGTCGCGGACGTGCGCCCAGATGACGCCGGAGGAGAAGAATGCCATCAGCCACCGGGGGAAGGCCTTCAGGGCGCTGGTGCCGGTCGTGCGCGAGCTGGTGAGCTGGTGAGCTGACCGGCGCATAAGCCAGAGCGAGGGGCCGCCGGAAAAGGCTCCGGCGGCCCCTCGCGGGCTGTGCGGCCGGTGGGACTCGAACCCACACGAGGGATTACCTCACTGGGACCTAAACCCAGCATGACTGCCAGTTCCATCACGGCCGCGTGCAGTCAGCCATATTACTGGGTGACCCCGGTGGGCCGGCCTCAGATTTTCAGGTCCTTGAGGAGCTTGGCGACGTGCCCGGTGGCCTTGACGTTGTACCAGGCGTGCTCGACCTTGCCCTCCTCGTCCACGACGACCGTGGAGCGGATGACGCCGGTGACGGTCTTGCCGTAGAGCTGCTTCTCGCCGAAGGCGCCGTAGGCCTCCAGGACGGCCTTGTCGGGGTCGGCGACCAGCGTGACCTTGAGGGATTCCTTCTCGCGGAACTTCGCCAGCTTCTCCGGCTTGTCGGGTGAGACGCCGATGACGTCGTAGCCGGCGCCCGCCAGCAGCTCCAGGTTGTCGGTGAAGTCGCAGGCCTGCTTGGTGCAGCCGGGGGTCAGGGCGGCCGGGTAGAAGTAGACGATGACCTTGCGGCCCTTGTGCTCGGCCAGGGAGACCGGGGTGCCGTCGGCGTCGGGGAGGGTGAAGTCGGGGGCGGTGTCGCCGGGGGTGAGGCGGTCGGCCATGGGGAGCAGCTCCTCGAAAACGGGGTGCCGACGGGCGTCGGAACGTGCGGACTGACAGACTGTCCGTCACGGTACCCGGCGAACTGATGGAGGAGTTGCGGTGTCGGAGGCGGACGCGAGGACCCCGGCGCAGATCGAGGCGGACATTGTCCGCAGGCGGCAGGATCTCGCCGCGGCGCTGGACGAGATCGCGGTGCGGGTGCACCCGAAGACGATCGCGGCCGATACGAAGGCGAAGGTCGCGGCCGCGGTGGACCGCACGGCCGGGAAGGCCTACGTGGCGGTGAACCGTGCGGTGTCGGAGGCGCGCGGGCAGTTCACGACGGAGGACGGCAGCCCGCGCCTGGACCGGATCGTGCCGGTGGCGGTGGGGGTGGTGGCCGTGGTCGCGGTGGTGGCCGGGCTCTCGTGGCGGAGGCGACGCCGGTAACGTCGTATCTGTGAGTTCGAACAAGACCGATACGGCGACACAGATCAATGACAAGCTCCCGATCCGGATGCTGCACGACCGCGTGCTCGTGCGCAGCGACAGCCCGGAGGGCGAGCGACGTTCGGGCGGCGGCATCCTGATCCCGGCCACGGCGGCCGTCGGGAAGCGGCTGGCCTGGGCGGAGGTGGTCGCGGTCGGCCAGAACGTGCGGACGGTGGAGGTCGGGGACCGGGTGCTGTTCGACCCGGAGGACCGGGCCGAGGTCGAGGTGCGGGGCACCGCCTACGTACTGATGCGCGAGCGCGACCTGCACGCGGTGGCGGCGGAGCGCCTCCAGGGGGCCGAGGACTCCACCGGGCTCTACCTCTGATCCCGCCGCCGATCCGCCACTGATCCGCCGCTGAGGCGGCTTACTGGAACGTGTTGTCCGTACCCTCCGTCGTGCCGCCGAAATCGAGCCCGTCGGTCGTCGCCCCGCCGCCCGTCCCGCCGGTCCCGCCCGTGGTGCCGTCCGTCGTGCCGCCGCTCGGGAGGAGAGTGTCGGGCGGGGTCGTGGTGGGCGGGGCGGTGGTGGTCGGCGGGGCGCTGGTGACCGGCGGGGCGGTGGTGGCGGGAGCGGTGGTGGCCGAGGCCGTGGTGGCGGGCGGGGCGGACGTGGGCGGTGCGGTGGCGCCCTTCTCCAGCTGGAGGTCGAAGCTCTGCGACGCGGTGCCCTTGAGGGCGCCGGAGGTGTAGGCGGCCCAGATCTGCGTCGGGTAGCCGCCGCCGTTGACCCGGGCGAGGCCGGTCGCGCCGTAGAGGGGTTCCTGCTTGCCGGTGTTGGAGTTCTGGCCCATGACGGCGACCACGGTGGCCAGGTTCGGGGTGTAGCCGCCGAACCAGGCGGCCTTGTCCTCCTCCATCGTGCCGGTCTTGCCCGCGGCGGGCCGGCCGGCGGCCTGCGCGGCGGTGGCGGTGCCGCCGTTGACGACCGAGCGCAGGATCGAGGTGGTGGTGTCGGCGGCCTCGCGCGTGACGACCTGCTTGGCGTCGCGCTTGGGGAGCGTGATGTCCGAGCCGTCCTTGCTGACCTTCGCGACGAGCGTGTACGGGATGTACTTGCCGTGGTTGGCCAGCGTCGCGTACGCCGACGCCATATCGAGCGGGCTGGCGGTGGCGGTGCCGAGTGCCATCGACGGGTTGGTGGTCAGCGACGGGGTGTTCTCCGGGAGGCCCAGGGCCACGGCGGTCGCCTTCACCTTGTCGGGGCCGACGTCCTGGGCCATCTGCGCGAAGACCGCGTTCACCGACTTGTCCATGGCCCGGGTCACGGTGATCTGCCCGTACGAGGCGTTGTCCTCGTTGGCGGGCGAGTAGCCGGTGGGGCCGTTGGGGCCGATGACCTCGCGCTTGTTGGTGCCGTTGTAGACCGTGTACGGGGTGATGGTCCGGCCGTCCTGGGTCTGGGACTTGTTCTCCACGGCGGAGGCGAAGATGAACGGCTTGAAGGTGGAGCCGACCTGGTAGTCGCGCCGGGTCGCGTTGTTGACGTACTGCTTGGTGTAGTCGACCCCGCCGTACATCGCGACGACGTTGCCGGTCTTGGGGTCGATGGAGGCACCGCCGGCCCGGACGTACTTGTCGACCTTGCGGGCCTTGGGGTTGAGCTTGTCGAGGAGCTGGTTCTGCGCCGCCTCGGTGAAGGCGGTCTCCTTCGGCTTCTGGATGGTGGTGGTGATGCGGTAGCCGCCGGCGCGCAGGGTCTCCTCGTCGAGGATGTTGTTGTCGGCGAGATAGTCCTTGACCGCCTCGACGAGGTAGCCGCGCTGGCCGGACATGCCGGTGGCGCCCTTGGCCTTGTCGGGCGTGGGGAACTTGGTGGCCGCGCGGTCGCTGTCGGTGAGCCAGCCCTCCTTGACCATGCCGTCGAGGACGTAGTTCCAGCGGGCGATCGCCTTGTCCTTGTTCTCGGGGTGGGCGATGACGTCGTACTCGCTGGGGGCGTTGAGGAGTGTGGCGAGGTACGCGCCTTCGGCGACGGTCAACTGCTCGGCGTCCTTGCCGAAGTAGGCCTGGGAGGCGGCCTGGATGCCGTAGGCGTTGCGGCCGTAGTAGCTGGTGTTGAGGTAGCCCTCGAGGATCTCGTCCTTGGTCTTCTCGCGGTCGAGCTTGATCGCGATGAAGAACTCCTTGACCTTGCGGACCGCGGTCTGCTGCTGGGTCAGGTAGTAGTTCTTGACGTACTGCTGGGTGATCGTGGAGCCGGACTGCCTGCCCTTGCCGGTCGCGCTGTTCCAGGCGGCGCGGACCATGGCCTTGGGGCTGACGGCGGACTCGTGGTAGAAGTTCCGGTCCTCTGCGGCGAGGGTGGCGTACTGGGCCGTTTTGGCGACCTGGCTGAGCGTGACGTTCTCGCGGTTGACGGCGCCGTCGCGGGCGAGCTGGGAGCCGTCCGCGTACAGGTAGACATTGGACTGGGCGATGGCCCCGGCGTTGGCCTTGGGGATGTCGACCAGCATGTAGCCGGCGACGAAGGCACCAGCCAGTGCCAGCACAAGCAACAGGAAGGAGCCGACGACCGTCCGCCAGGTGGGGACCAGCCGGCGCAGGCCGGTTCGCTGGGGCTTGCCGCTCGTGCTGCTACTGCTCATGCTCTGTTGGACTCCTCCGCTGCCGCCTGGGGTTGTGCCGCAACGGGAACATCTTGGGTCAATCGTTGCCTACGCCCCGTAAAACACTGTCGCATCAACGGTCCGAATACGGGCATCAGCACACACTTGTGACAGGCCTGTGACAGGCTGTTTGTCCGAATCCGCCCACTCGTAAGGGTGAAAAAGGGTTGGAGTCTCCGCCCGGTCCACCGCTAGGCTCGTGCACTTGCGCGCGATTCGGGGGACGTACGGGGAGGGGCGGCATGGGTCTGTACGCGGCGGTCGCCGTGAGCGGCTTCCGACGGCACTCGACGTACCGGGTGGCGACGGCGGCGGGGATCTTCACCAACACCGCCTTCGGCCTCATCATGGCGTACACGTACATCGCCCTGTGGGACCAGCGGCCGCACCTCGGCGGCTACGACCAGTCCATGGCCATCACCTACGTCTGGATCGGCCAGGCGCTCTTCATCACGGTCGCCGTCCTGGGCGGCGGCTTCCAGGACGAGCTGATCGAGCGGATCCGCAGCGGTGATGTGGCCATCGACCTCTACCGCCCGGCCGACCTGCAGGCCTGGTGGCTCGCCTCCGACCTGGGCCGGGCCGCCTTCCACCTCATCGGTCGGGGCATCGTGCCGATGCTCTTCGGCGCCCTGTTCTTCGACCTCACCCTGCCCGGCTCCCCGCTGACCTGGGTCTTCTCCCTCGTCTCGGTGGCGATCGGGGTCGTCGTCAGCTTCGCGCTGCGCTATCTCGTCGTCCTGAGCGCCTTCTGGCTCATGGACGGCGGCGGCGTGACGACGATCTCCGGGCTGGCGACGATGTTCTTCTCCGGGATGCTGCTGCCGCTCAACGTCTTCCCCGGCACGCTGGGCGAGGTCGCGCGGCTGCTGCCCTGGTCGGCGCTGCTCCAGGTGCCGGCCGACATCTTCCTCGGAGTGCATACGGGATTCGGTCTGCTGAAAGCACTCGCCTTCCAGGCCGGCTGGGCCGTGGTGCTGCTCGGCGCCGGGCGGGCCCTCCAGGCCGTGGCGACCCGGAAGGTGGTGGTGCAGGGTGGGTGAGAGCCGCGCCCTGTTGGAGGGGCTGCGCTGCTACGGGCTGATCAGCGCCATGTGGATCCGGTCGACGATGACCTACCGCGCCTCCTTCCTGATGACGACCTTCGGCAACTTCGCCGCGACCGTGCTCGACTTCGTCGCGATCCTGCTGATGTTCTCCCAGGTCCACACGCTCGGCGGCTTCTCACTGCCCGAAGTCGCCTTCCTCTACGGCACCTCCAGCACCGCCTTCGGCTTCGCCGACCTCCTCATGGGCAGCATGGACCGCCTCGGCCGCCGGGTCCGCGACGGCACCCTCGACACCCTGCTGGTCCGCCCGGCGCCGGTGCTGGCGCAGGTCGCCGCGGACCGCTTCGCGCTGCGCCGGCTCGGCCGGATCAGCCAGGGCTCCTTCGTTCTGGTGTGGGCGCTGGCGCATCTGGACGGCCTGGAGTGGACGCCGCTGAAGCTGCTGCTGATGCCGGTGATGCTGCTCAGCGGGGCGGGCATCTTCTCCGCGGTCTTCGTGCTCGGCGGCGCCTTCCAGTTCCTGGCCGGCGACGCCTCCGAGGTCCAGAACTCCTTTACGTACGGCGGGAATACGCTGCTCCAATACCCGCCCACCGTCTTCGCCAAGGATCTGGTGCGCGGCGTGACCTTCGTGGTCCCCCTCGCCTTCGTCAACTGGCTTCCCGCGCTGCGGATCCTGGGCCGCGACGACCCGCTGGGCCTGCCCGGCTGGGTGGACTTCGCCGGGCCGCTGGTCGCGGTGGCGTGCTGCGCGGTGGCGGGGCTGGCGTGGCGGGCGGGCCTGCGTTCGTACCGGAGCACAGGGAGCTGATGTGGAAGACGTACTGATCGAACTCGACGGGGTCGAGAAGGTCTTCGACGTACGCCGACGGGTTGGCCTGCTGCGCCGTGAGCGGCGGCAGGTGCGGGCGGTGGACGGCATCTCCTTCACCGTGCCGCGCGGCGAGATGGTCGGCTACATCGGGCCCAACGGCGCCGGAAAGTCGACCACCATCAAGATGCTGACGGGCATTCTGACCCCCAGCGGCGGCCGGCTGCGCGTCGCCGGCATCGACCCCTCGCGGGACCGGACCCGGCTGGCCCGGCGGATCGGCGTCGTCTTCGGGCAGCGCACCACCCTGTGGTGGGACCTGCCGCTGAAGGACTCGTACCAGCTCGTCCGGCGCATGTACCGGATCCCCGACGACCGCTACCGCGTGAATCTGGAGCGCTGCGTCGAACTCCTCGACCTGCGCGACCTGCTGGAGGTCCCGGTACGGCAGCTCTCCCTCGGCCAGCGGATGCGCGGCGACATCGCGGCGGCGCTGCTCCACGACCCCGAGGTGCTGTACCTGGACGAGCCGACGATCGGCCTGGATGTGGTCAGCAAGGCGAAGGTCCGGGAGTTCCTGCGGAGCGTCAACACCGAGCAGGGGATGACCGTCCTGCTGACGACCCACGACCTGACGGACATCGAGCAGCTCTGCAGCCGGGTCATGGTCATCGACCACGGGCGCCTCATGTACGACGGCGGCCTGGCCGAACTGCACGCGGTCGGCGAGAGCGAACGCACCCTGGTCGTCGACTTCGAGCGGGAGCTGCCGCCGGTTGAGCTGGCGGGCGCGCGCTGCGACCGGGTGGACGGGCCCCGGCAGTGGCTGGTCTTCCCGGCCGGCTCGAGCGCGGCGCCCCTGGTGGCGGAGCTCGCGGCGCGCCATCCGGTGGTGGATCTGTCGGTGCGCGAGCCGGTGATCGAGGACGTCATCGCGCGGATGTACGCGGAGAGCCGCGCGGCGGTATGACGAGTGGGTTGGGGGCAGTCGTCCCGCTGGGGCGGGACGGGTGGGCCCAACCCACCCGCGCCCGGCAACGGCGCGCACCCCGACGGCGCGTGGCCGGGTTGGGCCAGCCCTCCCCCAGCCTTCGGCCGGGGGACCCCCACCTCGCTTCGCTCGCCTCAGGCGGAACGACCTACCCCCAACCCGGCCGGGAGGCAGAGGCAGAGCTCACATCATGTCTTCGATGTCCGCGGCGATCGGGTCGGCGTCGGTGCCGATGACGACCTGGATGGCGGTGCCCATCTTGACGACGCCGTGGGCACCGGCGGCCTTGAGCGCGGCTTCGTCGACCTTGGAGGCGTCCTCGACCTCGGTGCGCAGCCGGGTGATACAGCCCTCGACCTCGACGATGTTCTCGATGCCGCCGAGCCCGGCGACGATCTTCTCAGCCTTGCTGGCCATCTCTCACTCCTGATTTCTCGGGATTTCTCGGGTCTCGCGTCTCGGCCGTTCGGTCCGAATCCACACGCTAATGCACGCTTGAGCTGCTTTTGCGGGCATACACAGTGCGTCGCGCACGCAACTGGTCTACACCACTTTACTGCCCAGGAGTATGCCCCATGAGCTCGGAAGCCGCCGCCGCGCCACAGCCTCGCAAGCCCTGGGTCCACATCCTCTTCCAGGGCCTGCAGAAGATGGGCCGCAGCCTCCAACTGCCCATCGCGGTCCTCCCGGCCGCCGGCATCCTCAACCGCCTCGGCCAGCCGGACGTCTTCGGCGCCGACGGCCTGGGCTGGGACAACGTATCCAAGGTCTTCGGCGGCGCAGGCGGCGCCCTGCTGGACGGCTCGCTCGGACTGCCGATGCTCTTCGCGGTCGGGGTGGCCATCGGCATGGCCAAGAAGTCCGACGGATCGACCGCGCTGGCGGCGGTCGCGGGCTTCCTCGTCTACTACGGGGTGCTGCACCAGTTCCCGGCCGACTGCCCGCCGGGCTCGGTCTTCACCGCCACCAGCTCGGTCAGTGGGGCCTGCATCCCGCACGGCACGTCGGCCTCGGCGGCAGCGGCCGCGTACCAGAACCCCGGCGTCTTCGGCGGCATCGTCATCGGCCTGCTCACCGCCTTCTTCTGGCAGCGCTTCCACCGCACCAAGCTGGTGGACTGGCTCGGCTTCTTCAACGGCCGCCGGCTCGTGCCGATCATCATGTCCTTCGTCGCCATCATCTTCGCCGTGCTGTGCGTCTGGGTCTGGCCGCCGATCGGTGACGGGCTCAACAGCTTCAGCCAGTGGCTGTCGGACCTGGGCGCCATCGGCTCGGGCATCTTCGGCGTGGCGAACCGCGCGCTGCTGACGGTGGGCCTGCACCAGTTCCTGAACGTGTTCGTCTGGTTCCAGTTCGGCGACTTCACCGAGCCCGACGGCACGGTCGTCCACGGTGACATCACGCGCTTCCTGGCGGGCGACCCGACGGCCGGTCAGTTCACCTCCGGTTTCTTCCCGATCATGATGTTCGCCCTCCCCGCGGCCGCGCTCGCCATCACGCACTGCGCCCGCCCGCACCGCCGCAAGGAGGTCGGCGGCCTGATGCTCTCGGTCGCCCTCACCTCGCTCGTCACCGGCATCACCGAGCCCATCGAGTACTCCTTCCTCTTCATCGCCCCTGCGCTGTACGCGATCCACGCGCTGCTCACCGGCGTCTCGATGGCGGTCACCTGGGGGCTCGGCGTGCACGACGGCTTCAGCTTCTCGGCGGGGCTCATCGACTACGTCATCAACTGGAATCTGGCCACCAGGCCGTGGCTGATCATCCCGATCGGGCTGGCGTTCGCGGCGGTTTACTACGCGCTTTTCAGATTCGTGATCACCAGATTCGACCTGGCGACGCCGGGCCGCGAGCCCGAGGAGATCGCGGAGGAGATGGAGAAGTCGGTGACGAAGGAGTGACGCGACGTGTCGTGACGCAGATGTGACCAGGGCAAACGGGAGTGAGGCATTCCACCGAGTACTCCATACGTGCTAAAACACTGGTCTAAACCACCGAGTGGTATAGACCAGGAGGAACCACATGACCACCGCCACCGCTCCGGCGGCTCCCGCAGCGAAGAAGCGGGGATCCGGCCTGTTCCAGGGTTTGCAGAAGGTCGGCCGCAGCTTGCAGCTGCCGATCGCCGTACTGCCGGCGGCGGGCATCCTGCTCCGCTTCGGCCAGCCGGACGTCTTCGGCGCCACGGGACTTGGCTGGGACAAGGTCGCGTCCGTATTCGCCACGGCGGGCGGCGCGGTATTCGACAACCTGCCGCTGCTGTTCTGTATAGGCGTCGCCATCGGCTTCGCCAAGAAGTCCGACGGCTCGACCGCGCTCGCCGCACTGGTCGGGTTCCTGGTCTACAAGAACGTTCTGACCGCTTTCCCCGTCACCGAGGCGAAGATCCAGAACGGCGCCGACATAGCGGCGACGTACAACAACCCCGGTGTCCTCGGCGGCATCATCATGGGTCTGCTGTCGGCCATCATCTGGCAGCGCTTCCACCGCACGAGGCTCGTCGACTGGCTGGGCTTCTTCAACGGACGCCGGCTCGTCCCGATCCTCATGGCCTTCGTCGGCACCGCGGTCGGCGTCTTCTTCGGCCTGGTCTGGGAGCCCATCGGCCACGTGATCAGCGACTTCGGCACGTGGATGACCGGCCTCGGCTCGCTCGGCGCGGCTCTGTTCGGTCTGATCAACCGCGCGCTGATCCCGGTCGGCATGCACCAGTTCGTGAACTCCGTGGCCTGGTTCCAGCTGGGTGACTTCACCAACTCCGCCCACCAGGTCGTGCACGGTGACCTGACCCGCTTCTTCGCGGGCGACCCGACCGCCGGGCAGTTCATGAGCGGCTTCTTCCCGATCATGATGTTCGGCCTGCCGGCCGCCGCGATCGCCATCGCGCACAGCGCCCGCCCGGAGCGCCGCAAGGCCGTCATGGGCATGATGATCTCGCTGGCCCTGACCTCGTTCGTCACCGGCATCACCGAGCCGATCGAATTCTCGTTCATGTTCATCGCCCCGGTGCTCTACGGCGTCCACGCGGTGCTCACCGCCCTCTCGATGGCCGTCACCTGGGGCCTCGGGGTACACGACGGCTTCACCTTCTCCGCCGGCGCCATCGACTACGTACTGAACTGGAACCTCGCGACCAAGCCATGGCTGATCATTCCGATCGGCCTGGTCTTCGCCGCGATCTACTATTCGGTCTTCCGATTCGCGATCGTCAAGTTCAACCTCACCACGCCCGGCCGCGAGCCGGACGAGGAGATCGAGGACCTCACGAAGGCGTAAGGCCCGAAGCGCGAAAGCCCCGGCACCGAATCGGTGCCGGGGCTTCGTGCTGTCTAGTGCCGTGACCGGCAATGTTTGCCCGTCAAGGAGCGTCGTCCGGTGCGTGCGATCGCAAGGCGGCCGGAAGTCCTTGTAGCGGAGCTACCAGGGCTTTTGGCCAACGCCGCGAGCGTGCGTGCTGGGCGGCGCGACAGGGCAAAGCTTGCCGGGAGGGGCACTAGAACTCGTAGACCGCGCCGGGGACTGCCAGCTCCACCGGGCCGTCGAAGACCGCGCCGGCGTCCGCGAGGTTGACGGCGGGGTCGGTCCACGGCGGGATGTGGGTGAGGACCAGACGGCCGGCGCCGGCGCGGCCGGCGTGCTCACCGGCTTGGCGGCCGTTGAGGTGCAGCTCGGGGATGTCCTCCTTGCCGTCCGTGAAGGACGCCTCGCAGAGGAAGAGGTCCACGCCCTCGGCCAGGCCCAGCAGCGCCTCGCTCGGGCCGGTGTCCCCGGAGTACGTGAGCGACCTGCCGCCGTGCTCGATCCGGAAGCCGAAGGCCTCGACGGGATGGCTGACCCGATCCGTGGTCACCGAGAACGGCCCGACGCGGAAGGTGCCGGGCTCCAGGGTGCGGAAGTCGAAGACCTCGCTCATGCACTTCTCGTCGGGCACGTCGCCGTACGCGGTGTTGAGGCGGCGCTCGGTGCCTTCGGGGCCATAGACCGGGATGGCCTCCGCCGGGCCGGCCTCGTGGCGGTAGTAGCGGGCGACGAAGTACGCGCACATGTCGATGCAGTGGTCGGCGTGGAGATGGCTGAGGAGGATCGCGTCCAGGTCGTACAGGCCGCAGTGGCGCTGCAACTCGCCCAGGGCACCATTGCCCATGTCGAGCAGCAGCCGGAAGCCGTCGGCCTCTACGAGGTAGCTCGAGCAGGCCGATTCCGCGGAGGGGAACGACCCTGAGCAGCCGACGACGGTGAGCTTCATGTGCAGAAACCTCCGTGGGATGGTCCGGGGGTCTTGCGTTGGCGCGCCACGGTACCCCGCTCCCACCGGAGGGGAGGGGGGTCGACGGGAGCGACCCGCCTCGTGCTCTTGAGCGTAAGCCGCCTTGCCCGCGCCCGCGCCTCCCCGGGCCGCCGTTGTGGGCGGAATCACCAGTCCGGACGCCGGACGCCGAGCCTCCGCCCCCGGGCCCCGGGTTGTGGGAGAACGTTCCGCAAGGCGAGCGAAGCGAGATGGGGGCACCTCCCAGACGGAGTCTGGGGGAGGGCTGGCACAACCCGGCCACGGACCGTTGGCCGTCGAGGCACCCCCGGCCACCCACCGTCGTGGTGCGCGCCCGTCGCCGGGTGCGGCCGGGTTGGGCCAGCCCGTCCCGCCTCAGGCGGACGGCCTACCCCCAACCCGAGGGTAGGGGGCTACGCCCAGAGCTGGCCGTGCAGGGCCGCCACCGCGGCCTCCGTGGAGGGGGCGGTGTAGATGCCGGTGGAGAGGTACTTCCAGCCGCCGTCTGCGACGACGAAGACGACGTCCGCAGCCTCGCCGGCACGCTCGGCCTTCCGCGCGACGCCGAGCGCAGCGTGAAGCGCGGCACCGGTGGAGACGCCGGCGAAGATGCCCTCCTGCTGGAGGAGTTCGCGGGTGCGGGCGACGGCGTCGGCGGAGCCGACGGAGAAGCGGGTGGTGAGGACGGACTCGTCGTAGAGCTCGGGGATGAAGCCCTCGTCGAGGTTGCGGAGGCCGTAGACGAGGTCGTCGTAGCGCGGCTCGGCGGCGACGATCTGGATGCCGGGGACCTTCTCGCGCAGGAAGCGGCCGACGCCCATCAGGGTGCCCGTCGTGCCGAGCCCCGCCACGAAGTGGGTGATCGACGGGAGGTCGGCCAGGATCTCGGGCCCGGTGGTCGCGTAGTGGGCGCCCGTGTTGTCGGGGTTGCCGTACTGGTAGAGCATCACCCAGTCGGGGTGCTCGGCGGCAAGGTCCTTGGCGATGCGCACGGCGGTGTTGGAGCCGCCGGCCGCCGGGGAGCCGATGATCTTGGCGCCCCACATGGCGAGGAGTTCCCGGCGCTCGCGCGAGGTGTTCTCGGGCATCACGCAGACGATCTCGTAGCCCTTGAGGCGGGCGGCCATGGCCAGCGAGATGCCCGTGTTGCCGGAGGTGGGCTCCAGGATGGTGCAGCCGGGGGTGAGGCGGCCGTCACGCTCGGCCTGCTCGATCATGTGCAGGGCGGGGCGGTCCTTGATGGAGCCGGTGGGATTACGGTCCTCCAGCTTGGCCCAGACGCTCACCCGGTCGGACGGGGACAGGCGCGGCAGCCGCACGAGCGGGGTATTGCCGACGGCTGCCAGCGGGCTGTCGTACCGCATCAGCGCATTCCGCCGGAGCCGCCTGCGACGGCCGGAAGGATGGTGACGCTGTCGCCGTCGGCGAGCTTGGTGGCGATGCCGTCGAGGAAGCGGACGTCCTCGTCGTTGAGGTAGACGTTCACGAAGCGGCGCAGCTCACCGTCCTGGACGATGCGCTCGCGGATGCCCGCGTGCCGGGTTTCGAGGTCGGTGAAGAGCTCGTCGAGCGTGGCCCCGCTGCCCTCGACGGCCTTCTGGCCGTCGGTGTAGGTGCGGAGGATGGTGGGGATTCGGACCTCGATGGCCATGCGTCGGCTCCAGTGACGTAAGGAAAAGTGCGGGCTGCGGGTGGCGTCAGGCGCACGAACATGCCGCGCTGGCGAGGCGGCACAGGTCGACGTGCAGCCGCGCCACGAGCAGCATGCCCGGCGCCTTGTCGCTCACGTCGTGGAAAACCATGCGGTCATCGTATCGATTCCCCCGACGGGCTCAGGAAGGCCGTCCCATGATGCGGACGGCCGGTGGACGTCAGACGACGCTGACCTCTTCTTCTGTCACTTCGCCGTCCACGATGCGGAACGAGCGGAACTGGAAGGGCCCCGCGCCGTCGGTGTCGGCGGTGGAGACCAGGACGTAGTGGGCGCCCGGCTCGTTCGCGTACGAGATGTCCGTACGGGAGGGGTAGGCCTCGGTCGCGGTGTGGGAGTGGTAGATGACCACCGGCTCCTCGTCGCGGTCGTCCAGCTCGCGGTAGAGCTTGAGCAGATCCGTCGAGTCGAACTCGTAGAACGTGGGCGAGCGAGCCGCGTTGAGCATCGGGATGTGCCGCTCGGGCCGGTCGGACCCCGCCGGGCCCGCGATGACTCCGCAGGCCTCGTCCGGGTGGTCGGCGCGGGCGTGGGCGACGAGGGCGTCGTGGAGGGCCTGGGTGATGGTCAGCATGTTCGTCAGGATAAGCAGGCGGCCCCCGCACGGTCGTACGGAGGCCGCTTGCTGAGACGTACGTCTTACGGCTGGACGGCCAGCACCGCGCGCCGCTTGGCGACCTGGTAGCCGACTCCGAGGACCGCGAACCACACGGCCCAGACGTACAGGCCGAGCCGCGTGTCGGCATCGGTGGCCATCAGGACGACCACGAAGCCCAGCGCGAGGATGCCGATCCAGTTGGTGACGGGCGCGCCCGGCATCCGGAAGTCGGCGGCGGGCAGGGTTCCGGCGCGGACCCGCGAGCGGTAGCGCAGGTGGGCGCCGAGGATGACGATCCAGGTCCACAGGCCCGCACAGGTGGCGACCGACGTGATGTACACGAAGGCCTTGTCCGGCGAGACGATGTTGACGATCACGCCGATGCCCATGACCAGCGTGGACAGCACCAGCGCGGGCAGTGGGAGCTGCCGCCCGCTGAGCTTCTCCATGGTCTTCGGGGCCTCGCCGTTGACGGCCAGGCCGCGCAGCATGCGGCCGGTGGAGTAGATGCCCGAGTTGCAGGAGGACAGGGCGGCGGTCAGGACCACGAAGTTCATGATCCCGGCCGCTCCCGGGATGCCGACCTGGGCGAAGACCTGCACGAAGGGGCTGACCCCGGGCTTGTAGTGGGTCCAGGAGAAGACCGAGAGCAGCACGATGAGCGCGCCTACGTAGAAGATGCCGATCCGGACCGGGAGGGTGTTGATCGCCTTGCGCAGGGTCTGCTTGGGGTTCTCGGCCTCGCCCGCGGTGATGCCGACCAGCTCGACGCCCAGGTAGGCGAAGATGACGCCCTGCATGGCGAGCATGGCCTGCCAGGCGCCGTTGGGCGCGAAGCCGCCGTCGGCCCAGAGGTGGCTGACGGAGGCGGTGTCACCGGCGGAGGAGAAGCCGAAGGTGAGGACGCCGATGCCGATCACGATCATGGCGATGATGGCCACGACCTTGATCGTGGAGAACCAGAACTCCAGCTCGCCGAAGAGCTTGACCGAGACCAGGTTCGCGACGAACAGCGCGACCAGGGCGACCGCCGCCGTGCTCCAGACCGGGATCGCCGGCCACCAGTAGTTGATGTACGCGCCCGCTGCCGTCACCTCGGACATGCAGGCGGTGACCCACAGCGCCCAGTACGACCAGCCGGTGGCGAAGCCCGCGAAGGGGCCGAAGAACTCGCGGGCGTAGTCGGCGAAGCTGCCGGAGGTGGGGCGGTAGGTGAGGAGTTCGCCCAGCGCCCGCATGATGAAGAAGATCACGACGCCTGCGACGGCGTAGCAGGCGATCAGGCTGGGGCCAATCGCGGCGATCGACTTGCTGGATCCGTAGAAGAGGCCGGTGCCGATGGCACCGCCGATGGCGATCATCTGGACCTGGCGGGAGCCCAGCCCGCGTTTGTAACCCTCTTCGGGCGTGGCCCCCAGGGCCTTGCCGCCGTCGGATTCGCCCTCGTGTCGCTCGACCTGCGTCGAGGTCATGGTGATGCGCCTTTCGCTCCAGTGCCGGTGTCCCCCCGGAAGGTGGAGTTGCGCGCCGACGGTCGGCCGGCGCAGCGCACCGGCCGCGACAGGGGTGGCGTCACGGCCGGCAGTCGTGGATTCCTATCACGCAGAGGATTGCGGGCAGATTGCGCGAATGTGGGCTGCGCCACAGCGAGAAGCGGACATAGCGTCGTGAATTTGGGAAAACCACCCGATCGAGTTGATCGGATCGTTATCCGGAATTGAGCGTCCGCTGAGCGAACACCTGCGGCGAGTGCGGCCGGAAGTCCGGCGGCGAAGCCGTTACGGCAGCAGCGTCTCGATGAGCGTCTCCTGGAGGCCGCCCAGCCACAGATAGGCCATCACCATCGGCTTGCGCGGATCGGAGTCCGGCAGCCGGTAGAGGTCGTTGTCGTCCTCGCTGACCTCGAGCCGGGTCCCTATCGTCAGCCGCAGGTCGTTGAGCGCCCCGAGCCACTGCCGGGACTCCTCGGGGCTGAGCTTGAGGACCGGTCCGCCGGCGGCGGCGTCGAGGGTGCGTACGACCGCGAGCGCGTCGTCGCGCTTACGGGTCCGCAGATCCTTCTCGGTGAAGCGGCGGAAGTCCGAGGACTCGGTGTCGTCCTCGTACGCGTCCGGGAAGAGCCGGGCCAGGGCCGGGTCCTCCGGGGGCTTGCTGGGGCCGTCGGCGAAGAGTTCCGCGAGCGGGTCGGCGTCGGAGTCCTGGACGTCGCCCGGGCCGAGCAGCTCAAGGAACTGCACGCTGAGGCTGCGGAGGATGGAGACCTCGACCTCGTCGAGCGCGATGGCGGCGCCGCCGCCGGGGACGGCCTCGAAGTAGCCGGTCATCAGCGGTCCTGCTGCAGGGTGGCCCACAGTCCGTAACCGTGCATCGCCTGCACGTCGCGCTCCATCTCCTCGCGGGTGCCGCTGGAGACCACGGCCCGGCCCTTGTGGTGGACATCCATCATGAGCTTGGTCGCCTTGTCCTTCGGATAGCCGAAGTACGCCTGGAAGACGTAGGTCACATAGCTCATGAGGTTGACCGGGTCATTGTGGACGATCGTCACCCACGGAACATCCGGTGCCGGAACCGCGAAGGGGGCTTCCGCCTCGGCTTCACGCTCGATCTCGACTGGGGTGGCCACACTCACACCCCCATCGTGTCACCCGGGGTGGGGGCCATGGCAAACGGGGTCCAGAGAAATCGTCACTCTGACGAGAGGACGCGCTAGCATCTTCGCCATGAGCACTGCAGACCTGGGGCTGCCCGTGACAGTCCCGTCCACCGCGCTGTTCACCGACCGTTACGAGCTGACGATGCTGCAGGCGGCCCTGCGCAGCGGAGCGGCACACCGGCGGTCGGTATTCGAGGTCTTCACCCGGCGGCTGCCGGAGGGCCGGCGCTACGGCGTCGTGGCGGGCACCGGCCGGGTACTGGACGCGGTGGAGAACTTCCGCTTCGACGACAGCGTCCTCGGCTTCCTGGAGCAGGAGCAGGTCGTGGACGCGCCCACCCTGGAATGGCTGGCCGGCTACCACTTCCGGGGCGACATCGTCGGCTACCCGGAGGGCGAGGTGTACTTCCCCGGCTCCCCGATCCTCCGGGTCGAGGGCACCTTCGCCGAGGCGGTGCTGCTGGAGACGGTGATCCTCTCCATCCTCAACCACGACAGCGCGATCGCCGCCGCCGCGTCCCGGATGGCCGTCGCCGCCGTCGGCCGCCCGCTGATGGAGATGGGCGCCCGCCGCACCCACGAGCTGGCGGCGGTCGCCGCCTCCCGGGCCGCGTACGTCGGCGGCTTCGTCTCGACCTCGAATCTCGCCGCCGGCTTCCGCTACGACCTCCCCACCATCGGCACCAGCGCCCACGCCTTCACCCTCCTGCACGACAACGAGCGCGACGCCTTCACCGCCCAGGTCGCATCGCTGGGCCGGGGGACGACGCTGCTGGTGGACACCTACGACGTCGCGTCGGCGGTCCGGGCGGCGGTCGAGATCGCCGGGCCCGAGCTCGGCGCCGTACGGATCGACTCGGGCGACCTGCTGCTGCTCGCGCACCGGGTGCGGCAGCAGCTGGACGACCTGGGCGCGAAGTCCACGAAGATCGTGGTGACCTCCGACCTGGACGAGTACGCCATCGCCTCGCTCGCGGCCGCCCCGGTGGACGCGTACGGCGTCGGCACGTCGCTCGTGACCGGCAGCGGGCATCCGACCTGCTCCATGGTCTACAAGCTGGTCGCGCGGGCCGTGTCCGACGAGCCGGACGCCCCGCTGGAGGCCGTGGCCAAGAAGTCGATGGGCGCCAAGACCAGCGTCGGCGGCCGCAAATGGGCCGCCCGGCGCCTCGACGAGGACGGCGTCGCCGAGGCCGAGATCATCGGCACCGGGCCGGTCCCCGCCGAGTTGGCCGAACGGCTGATCCAGGTGCCGCTGATGCGGGACGGCGAGAGCGTCGGGCGCGAGCCGATGGCCGCGGCACGCGCCCGGCACATCGAGGCGCGCGCCGGGCTCCCGCTCTCGGCGACCCAGCTGTCGCGCGGGGAGCCGGTGCTGCCCACTGTGTACGCGTGAGCCGTCCGCCCCTAGAGTCAGTGACGGACCACCCACGCACCTCCGGTCCGGGGTCGGCGAGTGAGCCGAAGCGGAGCGGCCGCTGTCGAAAAGGAGAACGCGCGGAGGCTGCGAGGAACGAGCAGTCGAGCACGATCGACTGTCGACAGCGGCTCAGCGCAGCGGAGGCGAACGACGCCTCAAAAAGGAAGGATGCGCCATGCACCGCGCACTGATCGTCGTGGACGTCCAGAACGACTTCTGCGAGGGCGGGAGCCTCCCGGTCGCCGGTGGTGCGGACGTCGCCGCCGCGATCACCGACCTCGTCGGGCAGTCCAACACCGTCGGCTACCGCCACGTCGTCGCCACCCGCGACCACCACGTCTCCCCCGGCAACCACTTCGCCGACCGCCCCGACTTCGTCCACTCCTGGCCCGTCCACTGCGTCGCCGGCACGGAGGGCGTGGGCTTCCACCCGAACTTCGCGCCCGCCGTCGCCTCCGGCGCGGTCGACGCCGTCTTCGACAAGGGCGCGTACGCGGCCGCCTACAGCGGCTTCGAAGGCCTCGACGAGAACGGGGCGGGTCTGGCGGACTGGCTCCGGGCCCACGGTGTCACGGAGGTCGATGTGGTCGGCATCGCCACGGACCACTGCGTGCGGGCCACCGCGCTTGACGCGGTGCGGGAAGGGTTCCATACCCGCGTGCTGCTCGATCTGACGGCGGGGGTCGCGCCCGGCACCACGGAGAAGGCGGTCGAAGAGCTCCGCGACGCCGGCGCCGAGCTCACCGGCAAGCCCATCGTGGCCGAGGCCTGAGGGTCTCCCCCACCCCCGAACGCCCTTCTGGGGGTGCCCCCTCTGGGGGAGGGTCCTCAATCGCCGGGCGGGCTGAATTCGCCCTCAGCGCAGCGCCGAGAAGGACTGCCAGCCGACCGCGTCGGTCGCGGCGACGTCGCGCCAGACGAGGCCGTCCGGGTGGTGAAGAACCGCCCGGACCTCGTCCGGCGTGGGCGGGTGGGCGTTGCCGACGAGGCGGACGGCGCGGAAGCCGAGGTTGCGGAGGCGGGTGAGGGCGCGTTGGCGGTTGGCGGCGAGGACGATGACGCGGATGTCGTCGCCGGGGGTGGCGCCGGGGCGGGGCAGGCGGAGGGCGACGACGACGTCGCCGCTGGGGAGCCGGGTGAATCCGCCGGAGGCCATAGGCACATGATCAGCTGAACGGCCCCCGTCCACCAGGGGCGGGGGCCGATCGGGTCATTTCGAGTGAATTTCGATCAAGAAGTGATCACTTCGTGGAGGGGCCGACCGCGACGGTGACCGTGCTGCCGCCCTTCGTCTGCCAGAGGATCCTGATCTTCGTGTTGGTGTCGGGCACCTGCACGCCCCCGTACGGGTTGGCGGCGTAGTAGTACGTGCCCTTGCGGTCGTCGAAGACCGACGCGCCCTTCTGGCTCTTGATCTTCGTGGTCACGCTCAGCTTGTGGAGCGTGAGCGCGTCCGTCGGCTCCAGCGTGAAGGTCGAGTCGTAGGCCTGGATGCGGTTGCGCATCACCGTGCCGTCGGACCACTTCAGCGGCTTGGCGTGGGCGTCGATCGGGAGGACCAGGCCCTGGCCGGGGTGGGCGCTGACGTTGTTGTCGCCCTGCGAGGTGTCCCAGAGCCAGATGAGCAGGCCGTTCTGGTAGGGGAAGTGCTCGACCCAGTTCTCCTTGGTGTCCAGGAAGCCGAAGTTGTACGGGCCGACCTTGAGGGTCTTGTCGTACGAGACGTACTGGCGGTTCTCGGCGATGTAGTACTGCGCGTACTCGTCGGAGAAGGACGCGCCCTTCACCGTGAAGCCGTCCGCCGTCCAGCCGTTGTCGCCGTTCTCGGCGCCGTCGGTGAGGAGGGTGGAGCCGTCGGCGGTGATGGTGATGTCGTCGGCGGTGAAGCCCTTCTGGGCGACACCGCTGTCGGTGGCGTAGCGGAAGCGCAGCTTGACGGACTGACCGGCGTAGGCGTCGAGCGGGTAGACCAGGTCCTGGTAGGCGTCGACGGTGCCGGTGAGGGCGGGCTGGTCGCTGGCGTCGCCTGGGATGGCGGCGCCGCCGACCATGCCGTCGACGGGGGTCCAGGAGGTGCCGCCGTCGGTGGACACCTCGGTGTAGAGGTAGTCGTAGGCGGTCTCGATGTCGTAGAAGCCCTTGAGGGACAGGCTCGCCGAGGTCTTGCCGGTGAGGTCGACATCGCGGGTGAGGGTGTTGCTCAGGCTGTTGCCGCTGCCGCTCCACCACTGGTACGAGCCGGAGGCCGGGGTGACCAGGTCGGTGGTGACGGTCTTGTCGGGCAGGTCGACGACGAGCGCCTGTTTGTCCTTGGTGTTGTACTCGGCGACACCGAGCTTGGTGACGGACTTCGTCGCCGCCTTGGCGGTGGCGTAGTTGAGCCAGCCGAGCTGGAGCTTGTCCCAGGCGCTGAAGTCGCCGGGGGTGTCGCCGATGGTGTTCTTGCCGGTGCCGAGCCAGGAGCCGGAGGACATCAGGGTCCAGAAGCCGGTGGAGTTCTCGGCGGTGTTGGTGGTGTCGTAGTGGTCCGGGAGGCCGAGGTCGTGGCCGTACTCGTGGGCGAAGACGCCGAGTCCGCCGTTCTCCGGCTGGACGGTGTAGTCGCCGACCCAGATGCCGGTGTCGCCGATCTGGGTGCCGCCGAGCTTGTTGTTGTCGGGCCCGGTGTTGCCGGCGTCGGTGCCGTACGCGTACCAGCGGTGGGCCCAGATCGCGTCGGTGCCCTGGGCGCCGCCGCCGGCGGACTCGTCCTCGCCGGCGTGCACGATCTGGAAGTGGTCGATGTAGCCGTCGGGCTCGTTGAAGTCGCCGTCGCCGTCGTAGTCGTAACGGTCCCACTGGTCGTATTCGGCCAGCTGCGCCTTGATCTCGGCGTCGGTGTCGCCGGCGGCCTTGCGGTCGGCGGCCCACTGGGTGACGGCGTCGCTGACCAGGTTCCAGGTGCAGGTGTCGCAGAGGTTGGAGCCGTAACGGGCCTCGTTGTAGTCGACCTTGACCCAGTCCTGGACGGTGCCGTCGACCGAGTAGCGGCCCGAGGAGGCCTTCTCGTAGAACTTCTTCAGGGAGTCCTTGTCCTTCGCCGAGGAGAAGTAAAGGTCCTGGAAGTGCTGCTGGTTGTAGTCCGCCTGCCAGGCGGTGGAGTTGTCCGTGGAGCGGTCCGGCTGGGCTATCTGGTTGTGCGCGGGGCCGGCGGTGCCGCCGTACGCCGGGTCGACCTGGTCGCCGAACTCGGCGAGGATCGTGAAGATCTTGTCGGTCTTCTCGCGGGCGAGCTCGACGTACTTGCCGCCGCTGAGCTTCACGACCTTCGAGTCGCCCCGGTCCTTGACCGTGGACTTCCCGGATATGACCTGTTCGAGCGCCTGCTGCTTCTGGGCTTCCTGACGCGCGGTCAGCGGGCCGTCACGGTCGTCCTCGACCGGTGCGACCCGCGCCGGGTCCTCACGCACGACGGCGGAGGAGGAGCCTGAAGCCGATGCGGCCGTTGCCGCCGTGGTGGGTATCACGGCGGCGCCGATCGCGGCGATCGCCACGGCCAGAGCGGCGGATCTGATGGTCCGTCGGTGGCTATTCACGATGTCTTGACCTCCCTTTGGTGAGGCCATTGCATCGAAGTGGCGGGAGAAAAAACAGATCTTGACTTGTTCATGACGGGTCAACTACGGTGATCGGTCGGCCGGTTGCGCATAGCGGACACATTGCCGCCACAGGGAGAGCGCGATGCGACCCCGTGCGCCCCCTGTGCTTCCGCACCGTGGGTTAGGTCACGCTTACCAGCCGTTCCCTAGGGGCATGTCGGAACGTAGAGTCTGTGGTTGGCGCACCACGCACATAACCACACAAAGCGTGAAGTACCCGCCCTACCCGACGCTCGACACCATCGACGTATACGAGGACGGACCCCCGACATGCCGCGTCCTACCACTGCCCAAATCGCCTACGGTTCAGCCACCGTGGTGCTCTCCACCCTCGCGATGCTGCTGCTCTCCGAGGCGCGATCGGGTATCGGCGTCGTCGTCATCGCGGCCGCCGGTCTCGTGCTCGGCGTTTTGGTCGCCGTGACGGTGCCGATCCCACTGACCGCCCGCTCCAGGGCCCGTACGGCCGCGGCTAATGCCACAGCCGTGGCGGGCACCCCGATACCGCGCGTGCGCATACCCAGCAACGCCGAGTCGCGCGTGACCGAGCACTCGCTGCGCCGCTGACACCACCGCTGACACCGCGAAAAGCGAAAAGGCCCCGGACCGAGGTCCGGGGCCTTCGTCAGGTCAGCCTGCTTGTACGACCACGGTCTTGGCCGCCTTGTCGTGCAGGCACTGCTGGTACGGCTTGTCCCAGGTGCACCACAGCACGTTCAGCAGCCAGAAGACCGCGCCGATGCAGATCGCCGACAGGATGCCCGGCAGCACGTAGACCGCGGCGCGCTGCCAGCCGTCGTTGCCGGGGGCGTTGCCGTCGGCCAGCCGGGCGACGCGGATCTTCAGGGCCATCTTGCCGAGGGTCTGGCCGGTACGGGAGACCATGACGCCCTCGTAGACGAAGTACACGCCATAGACGATGACGTAGACGAGCAGCTGCCTGCCGAAGCCGATGCCCCCCGCGTCGGACCAGTTGCCGGCGAAGACCACGACGCTCACGATCACCCAGAGCACGATGAGCGGGACCGTGTCGATCAGCCGGGCCAGGAAGCGCTGGCCGTGCGTCGCCAGGGGCGGCATGCCGGGCGGGACCCCGGGGGCGTAGCCCGGGGGATAGCCGGGCGCGGGGCCAGGGCCCGGGACCGCGCCGGGGCCCTGCCCGGGACCGGTGGGTTGAGTGCCGTAGAAGGGCTGGCCGTACGGATCCTTATCACTCATACGGTGAGTGAAGCAGCCAATCGGATGGCCGTACAGATCCCCGGCGGGATGTCAGGCAGCGGAGACGACGACCGTCTGAGCCGCCTTGTCGTGGAGGCACTGCCGGTACGGCTTGTCCCAGGTGCACCACAGCACATTGACGAGCCAGAAGATCGAACCGCAGCAGGGGATGATCGGCACCAGCGCATAGGTGGACTCGCGCTTGAGGGCCGCCTGGGTGGTGGGATGCGAGCCGTCGGCGAGCATGCCGACGCGCACCTTCAGCAGCATCTTGCCGAGGCTCTGGCCGTACCGGGGCAGCATGAACACCTGGTAGATGACATAGACGACCGCGTAGATCACCGACTCGCCATAGGACGCACCGGTGTTGCTGTAGTCGTAGTTGTTGAAGGCAGCGCCCGTGACGGCGTACACCGGGATGCCGACGATGAGCGCGTCGACGATCCGGGCGAGCAGCCGGCGGCCTCGGTTCGCCAGCGGCGGCATGCCCAGCAGCGGGTCGGGGGCCGGCTCGCTGCCGTACGGGCTCGCCGACGGCGGCGGGGGCGGAGGCGGCGCCGACGGGGGCCGGTCGTACGGCGAACCGCTCGGCGGAGGCGGCGGGGGCTCCTGAGCGGATTCCGGCTTCTTCGCGAACGGGTCGTCATCGGTGCTCATGCACCGAGTGAAACCCGGACAATACGGCGGCGCCTCTGGCAGGGTCCGTTCGGGTGTCAGCCGGAGTGAGCGTCAGTCGCCCGCCACGAAGGTCCTGGCCGCCTTGTCGTGCCAGCACTGCCGCCAGGGCCGGTCGAACAGGCACCACGCCAGCCCCACGAAGCCGATCACCACCGCGTCGAGCAGCGTGTGCGTCAGCCAGCGGCGCAGGGCGGCGGCGAAGCCCGGCTCGTACTGCGACTCGATGTCCAGCACCTTGAGCTTCAGCAGCTTCTTGCCGAGAGTACGGCCCCACTTGGCGGTCGGCAGCACCTCGTAGAGCAGGCCGGTGACGAGGACGACGGCCGCGATGATGCCGAGCTGCACGCTGGTCGTGCCGTCGATGAGCCACACCGTGACCGTCTCGCCGGTCTGCCGCGCCGCGTCCGTCTTCTGCTGGATGTGGTCGTACGCCGCCGAGCCCAGCGGCACCGCTGCCACGGCGGCGACGGCTCCCACGACCAGCGAGTCCACGATGCGGGCCGCCAGCCGCTTGCCGAGCGACGCCGGCCGCGCCTGCTCCTGCGCCGCCAGCAGGAAGGGATCGCTCACCGGCGGCTTCCACGGCATCGGCGCCGACTCTTCCGCCTGTTCGCCCGGGCCCTGCCCTTGCCGCGCCAGGTCGTGCACCTGCTGCGCCCACGGCGCGGGCGCGGCCTGCGGGCGGGGCTCCTCGCGGGTGGGGGCCGGGGCGGGCGCCGGAGTCGGGGCGGCCTGGGACTGCGCGGGCACGGCGGGGCGAGGCGCCACGGTGGCCGGGGCGGGGCCCGGGGCCGGGGCGGCCTGGGCCTGCGCGGGAGCGGGATCCGGGCTCCGGGCGGGGGTGGGCGCGCCTGCCTCGGGCCACCCGGTGGACGGCCCGGCCCCGGCGGTCGGCCTCTCGGCCGCAGGGGCCTGGGTGGCCGGGGATTCGGCGACCGGCGCCTCCGGGTCCTCGTCGAGGAACATCGGCCCCGACTCCTCCATGGAGGGTGTCCGCGCCAAGCGCGGCGGCGCCACGTCCTCCCCGGGCCGCGGCGCGGGCCGGCTCGTACCGGGAACCCAGGAGGAGCCATTCCAGTACCGGATGTAGCCAGGAATGGACGGGTCCGGATAGTAGCCCGGAGTGGGGGAGGTCATCGTCCGTACGTCCCGTATCTGCTCGGCCGTATTGGTGGGGGTGGGTGAGGGGTGCGGGGTCCACATTTATCAGACACGGGGGTCGTCCGGGCCCCGCCCTCCGCCGGAACCACCCCCACGTGCCTACCCCATGGATACCTCCGCCGCGCCTCCTTCTTAAAAAATCCTCCCGATCCCGCGAAGCCGCGTAATGGTGAGAGCTGTATGCGCTCTCTCCCGGTGCAGGCCCTTTGGCAGCACCCGCTGCGCGACAAGACCGCAAGGGGCCGCCGCGCCGAGGAAAGGACGACGTCTTCATGCACACCGTGGTGGAACGCGAACTCGAAATGCACCTGGTGCTGTCGCCGGAGCGCAGCATCGCCGTACCGGCCAAGCTGGCCTACCGCTCGGACGATCCCTTCGCCGTGCACATCACCTTCCACGTCGGCTCCGACTCCCCCGTCAACTGGACCTTCGCCCGCGAGCTGCTGGTCGAGGGCGTCTTCCGGCCCTGCGGCCACGGCGACGTACGCGTCTGGCCCACAAAGGCCGACGGCCGCAGCGTCATCTGCGTGGCGCTCAGCTCCCCCGACGGCAACGCCCTGCTGGAGGCGTCCTCGTCGCCCGTGGCGGCCTGGCTGGAGCGCACGCTGCATCTGGTGCCACCGGGCACGGAGCAGGACCAGCTAGCCCTGGACGACGGGCTGAGCGAGCTGCTGATGCCCACGACCCCGCGCGACGAGCTGTGGCTGCGGGATCCGTGGCGCAGGGAGGACGAGACGACGCCGGAGGCGTGACGGCCGGCGTGGTGACAGTCGTTGGCGTCGCGTCAGAAGAGCTTGCCCGGATTGAGAATGCCGAGCGGGTCGAAGACCTCCTTGATCCCGCGCTGCATCTCCACCCCCACCGGGCCCAGCTCGCGGGCCAGCCACTCCTTCTTCAGTACGCCGACGCCGTGTTCGCCGGTGATCGTGCCGCCCAGCTCCAGGCCGAGCGCCATGATCTCGTCGAACGACTCCCGCGCCCGTCGGGACTCGTCGGGGTCGGCGGCGTCGAAACAGACCACGGGGTGCGTGTTGCCGTCTCCGGCGTGCGCGCACACCCCGATGGTCAGGTCGTACTTCTCGGCGATGCCGGCGACTCCGTCCAGCATCGCCCCCAGTGCGCTGCGCGGCACGCACACATCGTCGATCATCGTCGCCGACGAGATCCGCTCCAGCGCCGGAAACGACATCCGGCGTGCCTGGAGCAGCATCTCCGACTCCGCCTCGTCGTCGGCCGGGACCACCTGGGTCGCTCCGGCCGCTGTGCACAACTCCCCGAGCGCCGCCAGATCCGCTCCCGGGTCGTGCGTGTCGAAAGCGGCGAGCAGCAGGGCCTCGGTGCTGTCCGGCAGCCCCATGTTGGCCAGGTCGTTGACGGCCCTGATCGTCGTGGAGTCCATCAGCTCCAGCAGCGACGGTGCGTGGCCCCCTGCCATGATCGCGCACACCGCCTCACAGGCCGCTGCCACGGACGGGAACTCGGCGGCGAGTGCCAGCTGCAACGGTGGCGCGGGCTTCAGGGCGAGGGTCGCCTCGACCACGATGCCCAGGCTGCCCTCCGAGCCGACGAAGAGCCGCGTCATGTCATACCCTGCCACCCCCTTCGCCGTCCGGCGGCCCGTCTTCAGCAGCCGGCCGTCCGCCAGCACCACCTCCAGGCCCAGGACGTACTCGGCGGTCACGCCGTACTTCACGCAGCACAGGCCCCCCGAGGCCGTGCCGATGTTCCCGCCGATCGTGCACTGCTCCCAGCTCGACGGGTCCGGCGGGTAGTACAGCCCCTGCTCCGCCACCGCCCGGGACAGCACGGCATTGACCACCCCGGGCTCCACGACCGCCACCCGGTCGACCGGATTGATCTCCAGGATCCGGTCCATCCTGGTGAGCGACAGCACGATGCACCCCTCCGACGCGTTCGCCGCCCCGGACAGCCCCGTCCGCGCCCCCTGCGGCACCACGGGGACCCGCAGAGCCGTGGCGGTGCGCATCACATGCTGCACCTGCTCGGTGGTCCGGGGCAGCACCACGACCTCCGGAGCGCCCGAGGGGCAGAAGCTCGCCATGTCGTTGGCGTAGGACGTGGTGACGTCGGGGTCGGTCAGGATCGCGTCGTCCGGCAGTCCCGCGCGCAGGTGGTCAATAAGGTCGCCCATACGTCCAGCGTGGCACCGGCGCGCTGCGCGCGGAAGATCCGCGTCGGGCTACGCGTGCCAGATGACGCGTACGACAACGATCATGCGATCCGGCGCATAGGCCATGAACAACAGGAACCCGCGCCCTTCCGACAGATCCACCGTACGCAGACCGCCCCCGTGTGCAGGGCCACGGCCCACCTGCGACGCGTCACGGCCCAACACAGCGAGGGAGCCTGCGATCCGTTCCACCTCGCTCAGTGCCTCGGGTGGCAGACCGCCGACCACATGATCGGCGTCCGGATCGTACGCCCAGCTCCACTCATCGCTCACACCCGCGCCTCTGCGCGGGCCACGTCCACAATGGCACCGATCTCGCTGATAGCCGCGCGACCCGCCTCCGGGTCCAGGCCGTCGTCCACGATGGCCTCCAGCTCGTGGAAGCGCGCGGCGCGAGTCGGATCACGCTCTATAGCGACCACTATTCCCCAGTAGTCCGTGAAGGATCGCAGCGGCGCAAGGCTGTCCAGCTCCTGCGCCTGCGTCGCTGCACGGGCGAGGTGAGTGTTCAACTCGGCAAGTCTGCTGGGAGCAAGCTTGGCAACCGCGGCGCGCAATGACTCCGGGGTGAGCGGAGGCATGGGGAAACTCGGGTGATCGGCAGAGGCGACTGGCTGGGCACTCATGCGTCCATCCTGCCACCGCGAGCCTCAAGCTCCCCAGAGTCCACCCGAACGAGTATTCCTCGGCCGCTCGGCTTGCGCGCACGTGAAACCTGAAGTCATATGCGCGGCCCTATGGCAGCAGACCGCGGTCGCCAAGCCAGAAACCACCCTCGCGTCGTTGCGTCGACCGTGGCCATGATCACCCCCCACAGGACCTGGCCCACTTCGATCGAGAGCTCACGCACATCACGATCGCCTTCCAGCCACACAGCTGCGGTCTCAACACCCCCCGCGCACCCCCCGTGACACCCTGTCACCTTCGTCGGAAGAGAACCGCTCCACGAGGCTGTCGATGACAAGTCCGCAGATAAACGCAGCGACGAAGAAGACCACGAAGAACGTCACGTTGTCGTCCGGGCGCCCCAGCGCCTGACGTACGCCCTCCCCCACGAGCGCGCCCACCGGAATGGGCAACGCTTCCAGTGCCTTGCGCTGCCAGCGCTTCACGCCTGCGCCGTGTACCGGACGAACGCGGCCCAGGCGTCGGACCCGAAGGCGAGGGCGGGGCGGGCGGTGTCCTTGGAGTCGCGGACGTGGACGGCGTGGGCGCAGGTGGCGACCTCGACGCAGTCGCCGCCCTCGTTGCCGCTGTAGGAGGACTTGCGCCACTCGTAGGCGACCTCGACACAGTTGCCGCCGGCATTGCCGCTGTAGCTGCTCTTGAACCAGTCGAGCGTGCTCATAGCTCCTCTGCCAACTTCCTGATCAGATCTGCCGAGTCCCTGGGGGTAAGAGCCTGGGCTCGGATGATCCCATAGCGCGCCTTGAGGACGCTGACCTCTGTCGGATCCGCAAGCAGGACGCTCACTTCCTGTACCTCGATGTAGGCCAGGTCTCGACGGTCGACCCCCTCCACCAGGACGAACGGGCCATCCATGCCTGGGTGTTCCTCGACCTCGGTCGGCATGACCTGGATCTGCACATTACGCATGCTCCCGCATTCCAGCAGGCGTAGCAGCTGGTTTTTCTGCACCATCCGCCCCCCGATCGGATGCCGCAGTGCCACCTCATCGAGGACAAAGCCCGCGATGAGCGGCGGCTTACGCGTAAGCGCAGCCTGGCGTCCGACCCGAGCCTGAACGCGACGCTCGATCTCGTCGTCGTCCAGCGGCGGACAGTAGGCGCCGATCACTGCGCGAGCGTAGGCCTCGGTCTGCAGCAGGCCAGGGATCGCATGGTTCTCGTACGAATAGAGGGTGACCGCCTCGGCCTCAATAGCTGCGAAGTTGGCGAAGAACGCCGGAAGGCCGTCCGCGCTGATCGTCTTCGCCAGCTTGAACAGCGCGTCCCGCGCGCCAAGTACTTCCTCCGCCTTCGCGACAAAGTCCGGCAACGCCAACCGTCGGCCCTGCTCGACCGACGCGACCTGTGACTCGGAGTAGCCCATCCGCTGCCCCAACTCGGCCTGGGTCAGCCCCTTCAGGCCCCGGTAGTGCCCGAGCATCAACCCGAACGTGCCCCAGCTCTGCGGCACTCCGTCGCCCATCCGCCTCAACCCTCCCCGTACCGAGCCGTACAGGGCCCACCGCCGGGCCGTACGAACGCTCAGTGACCGCGCAACTACTCGCAACGGTAGACGGATCAAGCCACCGTGGATGGCATGACGACGGAATTTCCACCCCGCACCCCGGCTGCCTGGACCTGGGCGGACGCCGACCCCGCCGGGGAACCGCTGCCCATGCTGCTGCTTGCCCATCCCGCAGGGCTCGGGATGGCCGAGCTTGCCGCACGGCTCGGACTGGCCGCCGCCGAGGCGCCCGTGGCCGAGCTCGGCGAAGTGCTGACCGTGCGCCCGGGAGCCGGGGTCAGCCTCGACCTGGGGACGGCGGAGCTTCCGCTGCCCGCTCACCCGCAATGGACCCGGCTGCTGCTCGTACGCCGCCACGCCGCCCTCATCGTGGGCCTCGACCCGCTCCCCCGCACGGCCGGTCTCCCCGAGGTCGACCGCTACCTCACCGCCGCCCTTCTCGACCGGCGACTGCTGTTCGGGCACGCCTACTGCGCACACGCACAGCGCCGGGCCACGCCCCTCCCCCGTGGAGGCACGACCCGGCGCTTCTGCGGCGGTTGAGGCGATCGTTGATCACTTCAAAGAGGGCCGTCAGGTAAGCCCTTGCCAAAGCCCATCGAACCGTGTCGCTCGATCATTTCGACGAAGACCTTCGGGCGATCCTGAACAGGCTTGGTGAAGATCTACGGCTGCCCGGTATGGCCCCGCAGCTCATAGTGCGCAATGGTTCCCTCAGTCGCTGGACACTATGTACAGCGAATCACATAATCAGCCGCGCATTATGAGCACCGGAGTCATGTACATGGGGATCGACGAGCTGGACGGCCGGATCATCAAGCTTCTCGCCGACGAGCCCCGGATCGGGGTGCTGGAGGCGTCCCGGCGGCTCGGCGTCGCGCGCGGGACGGTGCAGGCGCGGCTGGACCGGCTGCGGGCCAATGGGGTGATCCGGGGGTTCGGGCCGCAGGTGGATCCGGCGGCGCTGGGGTATCCGGTGACGGCGTTCGCGACGCTGGAGATCAAGCAGGGGCAAGGCGTCGACGTACGGGCGCATTTGGTGGGCGTGCCGGAGGTGCTGGAGCTGCACACGACGACCGGGCACGGGGACATGCTGTGCCGGCTGGTGGCGCGGTCGAACGCGGATCTTCAACGGGTGATCGACCGGGTTGTGGGCTTTGATGGCATTGTGCGGGCGTCCACGGCGATTGTTATGGAAAATCCGGTTCCATTGCGGATCATCCCGTTGGTGGAGCAGGCAGCGGCGGAGGAGACGTGAACTTCTGGGAGTACCTCGGCAACCAGCGTCAGCAGTTGCTGATCGACGCTTATCAGCATGCCAGTGCCGTCTTCCAGTGCATGGTGATCGCCACCGTCATCGGCGTGCTCCTCGGCGTCCTCACCTACCGCAGTGACTGGGCCGGGAACCTGGCCATCACCTCGACCGCGACCATCCTCACCATCCCCTCCCTGGCCCTGATCGGTCTGCTGGTCCCGCCGCTGGGGCTGGGCGTGCCGCCGACCGTGACGGTGCTGGTGCTGTACGGGCTGCTGCCGATCGTCCGGAATTCCATCGTCGGGCTGCGCGGGGTCGAACCGGCCCTGGTGGACGCGGCGAAGGGCATCGGCATGTCGCGGCTCGGGCGGCTGCTGCGGGTGGAGCTGCCACTGGCGTGGCCGCCGATCCTGACCGGGATCAGGGTGTCGACCCAGATGCTGATGGGCATCGCGGCCATCGCGGCGTACGCCTCCGGGCCCGGGCTCGGCAACGAGATCTTCCGGGGGATCGCCTCGCTGGGCAGCGCGAACGCGCTCAACCAGGTGCTCGCCGGGACGCTCGGCATCGTCATCCTCGCGCTGCTCTTCGACGCCGTGTACGTGCTGATCGGCCGTCTGACCATCCCGGGGGCCATCCGTGTCTGAGGGCGCCGCGATCGTGCTGGAGAACCTGACCAAACGCTATCCGGGCAACCCGGAGCCGGCGGTGGACAGCGTCAGCATGGAGATCAAGGCGGGCGAGACGGTGATCCTCGTCGGGCCGTCGGGCTGCGGGAAGTCCACCACCCTGAAGATGATCAACCGGCTGATCGAGCCGACCTCCGGGCGGATCCGGATCAACGACGAGGACGTCACCGACATGGACCCGGTGAAGCTGCGCCGGAAGATCGGTTACGCGATCCAGTCCTCGGGGCTGTTCCCGCACATGACGGTGGCCGAGAACATCGCCCTCGTACCGAAGATGGTCGGCTGGCCGAAGGCGCGGGTGAAGGACCGGGTCGAGGAGATGCTCGACCTGGTCGGGCTGGACCCCAGGGAGTTCCACGGGCGGTATCCACGGCAGCTGTCGGGCGGTCAGCAGCAGCGGGTGGGCGTGGCGCGGGCGCTGGCGGCGGATCCGCCGGTGCTGCTGATGGACGAGCCGTTCGGGGCGGTGGACCCCATCACGCGCGACCATCTGCAGGACGAGCTGATCCGGCTGCAGCACGAGCTGCACAAGACCATCGTGTTCGTGACGCACGACTTCGACGAGGCCATCAAGCTCGGCGACCGGATCGCGGTGCTGCGGGAGCGTTCGCACATCGCGCAGTTCGACACCCCGGAGGCGATCCTCACCAACCCGGTCGACGACTTCGTCTCGGGCTTCGTCGGGGCGGGCGCCGCGCTCAAGCGGCTCAATCTCACCCGGGTGCGGGACGTGGGCATCGCCGAGTTCCCGACCGTGAGCGTGGACGATCCACTGCAGTCCGTCTTCGACCGGCTGCGGGGTACGAACACCAACGAGCTGCTGCTGCTCGACCGCAGGGGCCGCCCCTACAAGTGGCTGCGGCGCGGCGACCTGATGCGGGCCCGGGGCTCGCTGGCGCGGGCCGGCACGATGGTGCAGGACACGGTGACCATGGACGCGACGCTGCGCGACGCGCTGGAGGCGGTGCTCCTCGACAGCAGCGGGCGGGTCGCGGTGACCGGGCGGCGTGGGGAGTTCATCGGCGTCGTGGACATGGAGACGCTGATCAACTCGGTGCACGAGATGCTGGAGGCCGACCGCCTCAACGCGATCGAGCACCACCACGACCTGGAGGAGACCCGGGCATCGCAGACCCGGTCCGAGCAGGAGGACGTCGGCGGCGAACCCGGGGAGCGGGCGTGAGCTCACCCGGCACCCCGCAGCCCCTCAAGCGCCCGCAGGAGTCCGAACCCGGGCTCGAGGCGGAGCGCAGCTTCGTGGCCGAGCGCCCGCCCCGGCGGCTGACCTGGCAGAAGGCCGTGATCACGCCGGTGGTGCTGGGGCTGACCCTGTTGGCGACGTATCTGTGGTTCACCAACATCCACCTGGACACGATCGCCGAGAACTCCGTCGTCGGCGACACCGTCCGGCTGCGGATGTGGCAGCACATCAGGCTCACCGCCATCTCCACCTTCTGGGTGCTCATCATCGCCATCCCGCTCGGCATCGCCCTCACCCGGCGCCGCCTGCGCCGCGCCGCGCCCGGCGTCACCGCCCTCGCCAACGTCGGCCAGGCCACCCCGGCCATCGGCCTCCTGGCGCTGCTGGTCATCTGGCTCGGCATCGGCGCCCGTACGGCCATCATCGGCATGGTCATCTACGCGGTCCTGCCGGTCCTTTCCAACACCGTCGCCGGGCTCAAGGCCATCGACCCCACCCTGGTCGAGGCCTCCCGCGGCATCGGCATGTCGGCGCTGGGGACCCTGACCCGGGTCGAACTCCCTTTGGCCGTACCGCTGATCCTCGCGGGTGTGCGGACGGCGCTGGTCCTCAACGTCGGCACCGCCACGCTCGCCACCTTCGGCGGCGGCGGAGGCCTCGGCGACATCATCACCTCGGGCATCGTCACCCAGCGCATGCCGGTGCTCATCCTCGGCTCCGTACTCACCGTGGTGCTGGCCCTGTTCGTGGACTGGCTCGCCTCCCTCGTGGAGGCCCTCATGCGCCCGCGCGGCCTGGAGGTCGGCTGATGCGCCGCGTACGGCGGTCCGCGGCCGTACGGTGTGCGGCGTGCGCCCTGACGCTGGCCACCGCCCTGGCCGCGTGCGGCCTCAAGAGCGGCAGCCCCATGACGGACGACGTCTCGCCCGGTTCCATCGGCCAGGGCCGGCCCCTCAAGGGCGCCTCCCTCACCGTCACCTCGAAGAGCTTCAGCGAGAACATCATCCTCGGCCAGATGATCGGCCTCGCCTTCAAGGCCGCCGGCGCCGAAGTCCTGGACCGCACCAGCATCCAGGGCTCCATCGGCGCCCGGGAGGCGGTCCGTAAGGGCCAGGCCGACGCCATGTACGAGTACACCGGCACCGCCTGGATCACGTATCTCGGCCACACCAAGCCCATCGCCGACCCGCAGAAACAGTGGCAGGCAGTCCACGACGAGGACCTCAAGAACGGCCTGACCTGGCTGCCGCAGTCCTCGCTCAACAACACCTACGCGCTGGCGATCAGCAAGGCCAACAACAAGAAGTACCGGCTGAGGACGCTGTCCGATGTCGCGGCCCTGGCGAAGAGGGACCCCAAGGCGGTGACCCTCTGCGTCGAGAACGAGTTCGCGGCCCGCGAGGACGGCCTGCCGGGCATGGAGAAGGCGTACGGCATGAGCATCCCGGCCTCCCAGACCCAGAAGATGGACACCGGGATCATCTACACGCAGGTGGCGAAGAGCAGTTCATGCCTGCTGGGCGAGGTCTTCACGACGGACGGCCGCATCAAGTCCCTTGACCTGGACGTCCTGGCGGACGACCGGAAGTTCTTCCCCAACTACAACGCGGCCCCGGTCGTCAACACCAAGACCCTGGACAAGTGGCCCGCGATCCGGGGGCTGTTGGACCCGATCACGAAGAAGCTCACGACCTCGGTCGCCCAGGAACTCAACGGCCAGGTGGACGTGGACGGCGACGACCCACACCAGGTCGCCAAGCGCTGGCTGGTCAAGGAGGGTTTCATCAAGGAGGGCGGCTGACCCTTGCGCGGGCCGGCCCGGCCGGGGCTCAGCAGCTGGGGACCTTGCCCCCACCGCCGTTCAGGGCCCTGAGGGCGCTGATCGCGCTGTCGAGCGTGGTGACGGGGACCAGGCGGAGCCCGGAGGGCAGTTCGGCCTGGGCGTCGGAGCACTCGCCCTGGGGGACGATGAAGACGGTGGCGCCGTCACGCCGTGCGGCCTGGGTCTTGAGGGGCACGCCACCGACGGCGCCGACCTTGCCCGCGGATGTGATGGTGCCGGTGCCGGCGATCTTGCGGCCGCCGGTGAGGTCCCCGCCGGAGCCGTTGCCGTCGATCTTGTCGATGATGCCGAGCGTGAACATCAGTCCGGCGCTGGGTCCGCCGACGTCGGCGAGGTGCAGGCTGACCTTGACCTTGGAGGAGGACAGGCCGAGGTGATCGAGGGCGGCGGCGGTCGCGGCGTCCTGGGACTGGGTCATCTCGGCCTGGTTGTGCTTCTCGATCTCCTTGACGGTCCCGCCGGTCGGATAGACGGCGTCGCGCGGCATCGCCGCCTCGTCCTTGGCGAACCACGCCTTGACGATGTCGCTGAAGTGCACGCTCGCGTCCGGCTGCGTCGCCGCGATCGTCGTCATCCGCAGCTGCCCGCTGGTCTCACGGGTCGTGGTGCCGGTGACGGTGATCACCTGCTGGCCCTTGTTCTTGCCCAGGACGTCCGCTGTCAGCCCGGGCACGACGATCGACACCGGCAGCGGCGCCAGGGCCGCCACCGCGAGCAGGGCGATCACCAGGGCGGCGCAGACGGCGAGGACCCGGTTCCGGGGTGAGGCAGCGGCGGCGGCGAAAGACATGGGGGAGAATCTAGTTCACGCGACCGCTAGCGCAGCGCATCGGCCACCTCAAGGGCCGCCTCGACCACCCGCGGCCCGACCCGCTCGGGTATCGCGTTGGCGAGCATGACGACGCCCACGCTGCCCTCGATGCCGGTCACCCCCAGCAGCGGCGCGGCCGCACTGCTCGCGCCCGCCTCCAGGTCGCCGTGGCTGAGCACGAAACCGGGCTGCCCCTCGACGCACCGCTGCTCCGGCACGTACGGGTGGACACCGCGCCCCGCCAGGATCGCGCGGCCCGCGGCGCCGCGCTCCAGGGTGTGGCGGAAGCCGGTGCGGTAGGCCACGTGGTAGTCGGTCCAGCTGGGCTCGACGACGGCGACGGCGAGCGCTTCGGTGCCGTCGACCAGGGTGAGGTGGGCGGTGGCGCCGATGTCCTCGGCGAGCGAGCGCAGCGCCGGCAGGGCGGCCTCGCGCAGCAGCGGGTGCACCTGGTGGGCGAGCCGGAGCACGCCGAGGCCGACGCGGGCGCGACCGCCGAGATCACGTCGTACGAGGGCGTGCTGCTCCAGCGTGGCCAGCAGCCGGTAGACGACCGTCCGGTTGACCCCGAGCTTGGCCGCCAGCTCGGTCACGGTGAGCCCGTGGTCGGTGTCGGCGAGCAGCTTGAGGACTCTGAGGCCCCGGTCGAGCGTCTGAGAGGTCTCCGCGGTCACGACGCCCCCTTCTCGTGAGTGGCGGCGTCTCCTCTGCCGGTCCCGCGGCAGAGCGCGGAGATGCCGCCGGTTTGGCGGTGGATACCGGCTGCGCTCCGGGGCTGCGATGACACGGAGCGCGTTGCGTGAGCGGCACGCTATCCACTCCGTACCGCTCAGCGGAAGACACCGTCCACAATCCGGTCAGGTTTTATGCGAATGAGCGCATACTTCCGGCATGTGACACCGGTCACCGTCGCCGGCGCCCCGCGTCACCGCATACGGGTGGCCCACTCCTGGACCTTCTTGATGCGCTCCCCCAGCTGCCCCGCCGTGGCCTCCGCGCTCGGCGGACCGCCGCACACCCGGCGCAGCTCGTTGTGGATCACGCCGTGCGGCTTGCCGCTCTGGTGGTTGTAGGCGGCGACCAGGGTGTTGAGCTGCTTGCGCAGTTCGAGGAGCTGCTTGTGGGTGACGATCGGGCGCCGTTCGGCGGGGAGTTCGATCAGGTCGGCTTCCGCGTCCGGCTTCTTGCGGCTGTGCGCGATCTGCCGGGCCTGCCGCCTCTGCAGCAGCATCTGCACCTGGTCCGGCTCCAACAGCCCCGGGATACCGAGGTAGTCCTGCTCCTCCTCGCTGCCCGGGTGCGCCTGCATGCCGAACTCGGCGCCGTCGTACAGCACCCGGTCGAAGACGGCGTCGGACTCCAGCGCCTCGAAGGGCAACTGCTCCTCGTCGCCGGTGTCCTCGTCCTGCTCGCGCTCCGCCTCCGCGAGGAGCTTGTCCTCCTCGGCGTAGATGTCCTCGTCGCCGCCGTCCTTCTTCGGCTTGTCGAGGACGTGGTCGCGCTCGACCTCCATCTCGTTGGCGAACTCCAGCAGCATCGGGATCGTCGGCACGAACACCGACGCCGTCTCGCCCCGGCGGCGCGACCGTACGAAACGGCCCACGGCCTGCGCGAAGAAGAGGGGCGTCGAGATCGTCGTGGCGTACACCCCGACCGCGAGCCGCGGGACGTCGACGCCCTCCGACACCATCCGCACCGCGACCATCCACCGGTCGTCGCTCGCCCCGAAGTCCTCGATCCGCTTCGACGACCCCGGGTCGTCCGACAGCACCACGGTCGCCTTGTGCCCGGTGATCTCCTTGATCAGCTTCGCGTACGCGCGAGCGCTGTCCTGGTCGGTCGCGATCACCAGCGCGCCCGCGTCCGGGATGCCCTTGCGGACCTCCGTCAGCCGCTGGTCGGCGGCCCGCAGGACGTTGGGGATCCAGTCGCCGGTGGGCGCCAGCGCCGTCCGCCAGGCCTGGCCGATCGCGTCCTTCGTCATCGGCTCGCCGAGGCGGGCGGCGATCTCGTCGCCCGCCTTGGTGCGCCAGCGCATGTTGCCGCTGTAGGAGAGGAAGATGACCGGACGCACGACGCCGTCCGCGAGCGCGTTGCCATAGCCGTAGGTGTAGTCGGCGGAGGACCGGCGGATCCCGTCGTTCCCCTCCTCGTACGTCACGAAGGGGATCGGGTTCGTGTCCGACCGGAACGGCGTACCGGTGAGGGCCAGTCGGCGCGTCGCCGGCTCGAACGCCTCCAGGCACGCCTCGCCCCAGGACTTGCTGTCGCCCGCGTGATGGATCTCGTCCAGGATGACGAGCGTCTTCCGGCTCTCACACCGGTTCCGGTGCAGCATCGGGCGTACCCCCACGCCCGCGTACGTCACGGCCACCCCGTGGTACTCCCGGCTCACCGGACCCGCGCTGTACTCCGGGTCCAGCTTGATCCCTATCCGCGCCGCCGCCTCCGCCCACTGCTTCTTCAGGTGCTCGGTCGGCGCGACCACCGTGATCTGCTGCACGAGGTGGTTGTGCAGCAGATACGACGCCAACGTCAGCGCGAACGTCGTCTTTCCGGCGCCGGGCGTCGCCACGGCCATGAAGTCGCGCGGTTGCGTCGCGACATAGCGGTCGATCGCGCCCTGCTGCCAGGCGCGCAGCTTGTTCGCCGTACCCCACGGGGCACGGCCCGGAAAGGCCGGGGACAAGCTGTGCGAATGGGCGCCGCTGGAGGTGGCTGCGGTGGTAGTCACGGTCTCCGGTGTGTCGGTCGGGGCCTGCGTTCGGGGCTTCCGCACGGGCTTGGGTACGGGCTGAGGTACGGGCTTAGGTACGAAAACCCGGCCAGCCTACCGGCGCCCCGGCCGCCACTCCGGCAGAACGCCGCCGCGTCCGTCGCATGTGCGACAGGGGTCACACCGCATCGTGCAGGGCTCGCAGGCGGCGGGCGATGTCACCTACGTCGTCTGTCGCTCCGGCCGCGACGCTGACGACCAGCTTGTACGCTTCGTCCTGGTTCGCATCGAGCATCTCGGCGCCATTGACGTCGAGAAAGACGACCGTGCACATCCAGGCCACCGGCTTGTTGCCGTCCACCAGCGGATGGTGGACCGCAAGCGAATGCAGAAGCGCGGCCGCTTTCTCGAAGAGATCGCTGTAGGCCTCGACGCCGAACATCCGCGAGCGCGGTCGGTGCACCGCGGAACTCAGCAGCCCCAGGTCGCGTACGGCGACCTCCTGGCCTGCGCAGGCAAGTTCCGCCAGGTCCAGGACCTCCTGGACCGTCAGGTACTTCACCTATTCCCCCAGCCTCCGCAGCAGGTCAGCATGGCGCGCCGCGTACTTCGCCCCCAGGCGGCGGACTTCTGCCCGGTCCGTCTCTTGTTCCAGATATCGATCGACCGCCTGAAGCACTATCGCGTGCATGCTCCGCCCCTCCTCCTCCGCACGCAGCTTGAGGGCTTCCTGCTGATCCTCACGCAGCCTGAGATTCATCGCCATACCAGAACGGTACCGCGAGTGGGGTCATAGTGGTACCACCCTAGGGGACGGGGTCCCGCAGGCGCGCCGCGACCCAGACACCCGTGAGGGCGATCGCGGCGAGGGGGAGGAAGACCGCGGCGAACGCCGCAGCGTGCGCGGCCCCGCCGAGCGCAGCGAAGGCCGTGCCCGTGGCGCTGACGAGGACGACGTTGGAGAGGGCGTCACTGACCTGGAGGGCGGCGGAGTTGGCACCGGCCTCGGCGGGGGGTGAGAGACGGAGGAGGAGGACGCTGAGGGAGGCGATGACGAGGCCGAGGCCGAGGCCGCCGACGGCCCAGGCGATGGCGGCGGTCCAGGCGGGGGCGCCGGGGAGAAGGGTGAGCCCGGCGCCGGCGATGGCGAGGGCGGACAGGACCATGCCGGCCCGGACGAGGCGGTCGCGGTGCGGCTCGAGACGGGGGCGGCTCTGCAGATAGGAGCCGAGGCCCCACGTGACGCCGCCCCCGGCCAGCGAGAGCCCGGCGAGGGTCGGGGAGAGGCCGCGCTGGGTGACCAGCATCAACGGGATGAAGCTCTCGGCACCGATGAACGTACCGGCCGCGACCCCGCGCAGCAGGACCACCGCCGGCAGCCCCCGCCCCGCCCGGAACGTACCGCGCGGCAGCAACCGCAACGCCGACGGCACGAGCAGCGCGGCCCCGGCGGCGGCCGGGACCAGCGACACCCAGCGCAGATCCTGGCCCGCGTACTGAAGCAGCGCAGCGCCCAGTGCGATGCCGCCCGCCAGCCGCAGCCGGCGCCGGTCCAACGGCGCCCCGGCCCCGCCCTCGGCCCCGTCCTCGTCCGTGCCCGCTGCGTCGAGGCGCCGCAGCGCCGGCAGCGCGGTGAGCAGCGGTACGACGACGAGCACCGGGATCGCCAGGAACACCCAGCGCCAGCTGAGCTGTTCGGTGATCGTCCCCGACACCAGCGGGCCCACGATCGACGGGACGACCCACGCCCCGGAGAAGGCCGCCATGATGCTGGGCCGCAGCCGCTCGGGGTAGGCGCGGCCCACGACGACGTACAGGGCCACGATGAGGAGGCCGCCGCCGATCCCCTGCACGGCCCGGCCCAGCACGAAGGGCCACATGGACTGCGCGGTGCCGGAGATGACCAGGCCCGCCGCGAAGCCGCCGATGCCGGCCGCGAGCGGCGGCAGCGGGCCGTTGCGGTCGCACCACTGGCCGCTCACGACCATGGCGAACAGCGAGGTCGTGAAGAACGCGGAGAACGCGAACGCGTACAGCGCCAGCCCGTCCAGCTCCCGGGCCGCGATCGGCATGGCCGTCCCGATCGCGGTCGCCTCGAAGGCGATCAGCAGGACGACGGTCACGATGCCGAGGGTGAGGGCGCGATAGGGGCGCCCCCACACGGTCACGTCGTCCGGCGCGGGTACGGGGGTGCGGGTCTGCTCGGTGTTCGACTGCGGCTCTGCGGTTGTCACCCCGACAGAGTAAGGGGCGTATCCCCGTTTCACCCCTGCCGTTCGGCTGACGCCCGCTCGGTCCTTGGACTTAGGCCCGCCCGGCAGGGAAGACCTACCGCATGCCGACCTTCACCTCGTACGACGGAGCCGAGATCGCGTACCGCACCACCGGCGAGGGCCCCGTCCTCGTCTGCCTGGCCGGGGGCCCGGCCCGGGATGCCGCCTACCTCGGGGATCTGGGCGGCCTGGACGCGACCCACACCCTGGTGATTCCCGACAGCAGGGGCACCGGGGACTCGCCCCCGGCGGAGGATCCGGGGTCGTACGCCTTCACGCGGCTCGCGGAGGACGTGGAGGCACTCCGCGAACACCTCGGCCTGGAGCGCTTCGCCCTGCTGGCGCACGACGCGGCCGCCGCGACCGCGCAGGCGTACGCGGCGGCGCACGCCGGCCGGCTGACCCACCTCGTCCTGGTCACCCCCGGCTCGCGACTGCAGGGCGAGCTGCCGGAGGACGCCCGGGAGATCTTCCAGGAGCGGGCCGCGGAGCCATGGTGGCCGGAGACGATGGTGGCACTGCACGACCTGGAGGAGGCCGCCGACTTCGACGAGGTCAAGGAGCTCCTGTTGAAGATCGCGCCCATGGCCTACGGCCGCTGGGACGAACCCCAGCAGGCACACGCCGCCGCCGAGGCAGACCAGCTGAACCCGGTGCCGCGAGCGGGCTTCTGGCAAGGGGTCGACGAACCGACCCGGCTGGCCCTCCTGCGGCGCCTACGGGAGGTGACCTGCACGGTCCTGGTGATCACGGGCGACCGGGACTCGGTCAGCGGGATGCACGCGGGCAAGGTGGTGGCCGAGTCCTTCCCCCACGGGCGCTGGCAGCCGCTGCACGAGGTCGGGCACTACCCCTGGGTCGACGAGCCGGAGCTGTTCTGCCCGGTGGTCGAGGAGTTTCTCGAGGAGTCACCTGCCGATTAGTGGGCATAAAGTCTGATATGGGGCATACAAAGAGCTACGAACTCACGTTCCCGGAGTCCGGTGACACGGTCGTCGTCAACGAGACCGAGCGCAAAGGCGCCGGTGGCTACCCCGTCTACGCCGACGACACCGGCATCGTCCAAGCGGAGATAAGCGACCGCGGCGAGGTCCGCATGCTCGCCAGCGGCGGCCACCAGAGTCACGACCTCCCCTCCCGCGCCATCGAGCGCTCCTGAGCCCCTCCCGGGCCGTTCATGAACTTCACGTTGCAGCCCAGCCCCGATCATTGACCGCCCCCGGGCCGCCCCGCCTATGGTCTACGTACGTGGTCACCATGGCGGTGTGCCCGAGTGGTTTAGGGACTCGCCTGCAAAGCGAGTTACGCCGGTTCGATTCCGGTCACCGCCTCCAGGGGAACGTGTAAGGACCCGGCACCACCTGGTGCCGGGTCCTTACACGTGTGTCTGCTTACGCCTGCTGGGGCTTGGCCACGGCGTGCTGGGGCCGGATGGGGAGGCGGCTGACGGGGCGGCCGGTGGCGGCGCGTACGGCGGCGGCGACGGCGGCGGGGGATACGACGACGGGGACGGCGCTGACGGCCTTGGCGCCGAAGGGGGCGACGACGTCGCGCTCTTCGACGAGCTTGACGATGCGGACGTCGGGGGCGTCGAGGGCGGTGGGGAGTGAATAGCCGGTCAGGGTGGGCCGCTTGATGATGCCGCGGGGGGCGCGGAGATCTTCCATGAGGGCCATGCCGACGCCCTGGGTGACGCCGGCCTCGATGCGGGCGGCGAGCTGGCGGGGGTTGAGGACCCGGCCGACGTCCTGGGCCACGGCCATCTCGACGACGCGGACGGAGCCGAGTTCGATGTCGACATCGACCACGGCCCGTACGGCGCAGAAGGCGAGGCCGACGAAGGCGTCGCCCTGGCCGGTGTCGTCGAGCTCGTCGGTGGGGTGCGGGCGACACTGGGCGGTGGCCCAGAGCTCCTTGCCGGCCAGCTCCTCCTCGACGGTGGTGGACAGCACGCCGTCGTACGAGGTGATCTTGCCGTCGGCGATGGTGAGCAGCTCGACGGACATGCCGAACTTCCCGGCGAGCGGCTGGAGAAGCTGCGTACGGACCATCTTGGCGGCGCGCTCGACCGCACCGCCCGACACCCAGGTGTGGCGGCCGCGCGCCGAGGCGCCGGCGGGGGGCTGGTCGGTGTCGGAGGGCAGGACGCGGACCTCCTCGACGCCCAGCACCTCCTGGACGATCTGGCGGGCGAGGGTGGTGAAGCCCTGGCCGGTCTCGACGGCGGCGCAGATGACGGTGGCCTGGCCGTCGTGGATGCGCACGGTCGCCGTGGAGACCTCGTCGGTGCCCTCGGCGCCGAGCATGTGCACCATGCCGAGCGCGTAGCCGACGCCCCGGCGGACCGCGCCGGGCTCGCCCGCGCCTTCCGGGCCGCCGGGGAGCAGCCACTGCGACTCGTCGTCGTCCACGGGGAGGGGCGGCAGGTCGGCGTCCCGTACGGCCTTGAGCAGCTCGCCGACCGGTGCCGGGCAGGTGACGCTCTGGCCGGTGGGCAGCAGGTCGCCGGTCGCCATGACGTTGCGCATGCGGATCTCGGCCGGGTCCAGGCCGAGCTTGGCGGCGAGCTTGTCCATCTGGCCCTCGTAGGCCGCGCAGACCTGCATCGCGCCCTCGCCCCGGACGTGGCCGGAGGGCGGGTTGTTGGTGCGTACGGCCCAGCCCTCGACGAAGACGTGCGGGACGACGTACGGGCCGGCGGCGAAGGCCACGGCGGCGGCGAGCGCGTCGGAGGAGGTGTCGGCGTACGCGCCCGCGTCCAGCAGCACCTGGGCCTCGACCTTGACCAGGCGGCCCTCGGCGTCGGCGTGGTGGCGGTAGCGCAGCAGCGTCGGGTGCCGGTGGGAGTGGCTGAGGAAGGACTCCTCGCGGGTCGCGACGAACTTGACCGGGCAGCCCGTCCTGAGGGCCAGCAGGCCGAGCGGGATCTGTACGCCCGAGTCCTCCCGGTCCCCCATCGCGCCGGGCACGCCGGTCACGACGACCTTGACCCGGTCCGGTTCCAGGCCGAAGCAGGCGGCGGCCAGGTCGCGGTCGGTGTGCGGGTCGGTGGACGCCACGTACAGCTCCACCCCGCCGTCGGGGCGCGGCACGGCCAGCCCGGCCTCGGCACCGATCGGGGCCGGGTCCTGGCGGCCCACGCGGTACAGGCCCTCCACGACGACCTCGCCGACCGCGTCCGGGTCGCCGAAGCGCAGCGGGATGTGCCGGATCAGGTTGCCGTCGGGGTGCAGCGGCTCCGCCGAGAAGGCCCGCTCCGGGTCGGTGACGGGCTCCAGCACCTCGTACTCGACCTGGATGGCGGCGGCCGCCAGGCGGGCCGTGTCCGGGTGGTCGGCGGCGATGGCGGCGATCGCCTCGCCATGGTGCCGGACGGTGTCCCCGGCGAAGACCGGCCGGTCGGCGACCCGTCGGCCGTGCGTCGCGTCCCCGGGCACGTCGTCGTGGGTCACGACGGCCCGTACGCCGGGCATGGCGGCGGCCTCGGTCGTGTCGACGGACACGATCCGGGCGTGCGGGTGCGGTGAGCGCAGCACGGCCGCCCACAGCAGGCCTTCGGCCCACAGGTCGGCGGCGTACGGGTACGTGCCCTGGGCTTTCGCCACGGCGTCGGTGGGGGGCAGGGAGACACCCAGGCCGTGCGGCGCCGCGTCCGGATTCTCGGTCGCAACCGGGGTGCCCACGGCGGGAGTCGCGGTTGCCGCGTCGGGGCCGGTCATGCGGTTTGCCTCTCGGTGCGCTTTCTTGAACCCCGGGTTGTGGGTAGGCCCTCCGCCTGAGGCGGAGGGGCTGGCACAACCCGGCCAGGGACCGTCGCCCGCCGACGCACCCCCGGCCACCCACCGTCGTGGTGCACGCCCGTCGCCGGGTGCGGCCGGGTTGGGCCAGCCCGTCCCGCCTCAGGCGGACGGCCTACCCCCAACCCGGCGGTGCGCATCACTGGTCACCGCCGGGACCGGTCTGGTGCGGGATGCGGGCCGTCTCGGACACGCCGTCGGCGTCCGCTTCGCGGGAGGCGACGATGTCGCGGACGGCGTCGAGGACGCCGCGGTAGCCGGAGCAGCGGCAGAGGTTGCCGCAGATGGCTTGGCGGGTGTCGAGCTCGGTGGGGTTGTGGTTGCCCTCGAGGAGGTCGTGGACGGTCATGGCGAGCCCGGGGATGCAGAAGCCGCACTGGACGGCGCCGCATTCGGCGAGGGCGCGCTGGACGTCGGAGGGGCGGCCGTCCTCGCCGAGGCCCTCGACCGTACGGACCTCGGAGCCGGCGGCGGTCGCGGCGGGGACGAGGCAGGAGGCGACGAGGCGGCCGTCCACCTGGACGGAGCAGGCGCCGCATTCGCCCTCTTCGCAGCCGTCCTTGGCGCCGGCGAGGCCGAGGCGCTCGCGGAGGACGTAGAGCAGGGACTCGCCGAGCCAGGCGTCGGTGACGGGGCGGTCGGCGCCGTTGACGCGGAGGACGTACGAGGCGAGGGGGTGGTCGCTGTGGGCCTCTTGGGGGGCGTGCTCGGGCTCTTCGGGGGCCTCGGGCTGCCCTATGGGGTATTCGCCGGTCTCCTCGGGGCCGCCGTCCTCGGCCGCGAAGGGCAGCTTCCACTGGCCGCTCTGCTCGGCGGACCGCGCGGCCGGGATGTCGGCGGACTCCGCTAGGGCGACGGCTTCCGCAGGACTCGTCCGGGCCGCCGGCACGTACGAACCCAGCGAGTACTCGCCGGACTCGTCGGCGGCGGCGTCGCCGACCGTCGGGATGGTCCAGGAGGTCGCGGCCGCGTCGACGGGGTCGGCGCCCTGCTCGGACATCGGGAGCTGGGCGGCGAAGGAGACGTGCATGGTCTGGTCGGCGTCGTACTCGGCGCCTTGCGGGAGCGGCTGCCACACTCCGTCGGTCATTCCTTCGCCTGTCACTTCGTCGCTCATGCCAGCGCCCTCCCCAGTGCGCGGCGGGCCAGTGCCGCCACCGTACGCCGCAGCTGGATCGCGGCGGGGGGCAGTTCGGATGCCGGGGTGCCGTCCTCGCCCGGGAGGGGGTCGGGGATGCAGGCCCCGGCGACGTACTCGCCGAAGGCTGTGCAGGCCTCGGGGGCGAGGGTGCGCTGGCCGTCCCAGTCGATCAGGGAGGCGACCCACCGCTCGGCCTCCAGCGGCCGCAGCGGCACCGGCGCAACCGCGCCCACCGCGCAGCGTACGCCCCTGCGCGCGGGGTCGAGCACGAGAGCGACGGACGCCGTGGCGCGGCCCGGGCCGGTGCGGCCGGTGGCCTTGAGGAAGGTCTGCGGGGCGTGCAGCAACGGGACGCGTACGTACGCCAGCAGTTCGCCGGGGCGCAGCGGGTCCATGCCGGTGAGCAGGTGGCTGACCGGCAGCTCGCGGTTGCCCTGCGGCCCGGCCAGCAGCACGGACGCCTCCAGGGCGGCCAGTACGGGGAGGGCGTCCCCGGTGGGCGCCGCCGTGACGATGTTGCCGCCGAGGGTGCCCGCGTTGCGGATCTGCGGGGGCCCGGCGGCGCGGGCGGCGGCGGCCAGGGCGGGGATCAGCGCGGCGAAGTCGGGGCGGCCCATGCGGGCGTGGGTGAGGCCGGCGCCGAGGAGGGCGGCGCCGTCGGCGTACTGCCAGCCGCGGGTCTCGTTGATGCGGCCGAGGCCGACGAGCCCGGCGGGGCGCAGCAGCCCGGCGTTCACTGACGCCATGAGGTCGGTGCCTCCGGCGACGGGCACGGCGGTGGGCATGGCGGCCAGTGCCGCCACGGCCTCTTCGAGCGAGGACGGCAGCGCGACATTGCGCGCCTGCGCCGTCTGCCGTGCGTACGTGCTCACGCAGCTGCCCCTTCCCCGGCTGTCCGCGATGCGGTAGCCGTACGGTACGTGCTGACAGCCCGGACGTGGCAACTCTGGCACATCTTCACGGCCGATCAACGCGAGGGTCGCAAAGGAAGGGTCGGCTTCTTGGGCTTACGGGGCGTTCCCGGTGGGAAGGATTACCTTTCTGTCTCTTCCTGCCCGATTGGACGTTTTTACCCTCTTCGCGACTGTTGTGATGTTTGAGCAACCCACCCTCCCAGTCCCGACCTTGCTCTGGGCAGAGCTCGCGCCGTACCTCACACGATCGGGGGCGGTCCGTCGAGCGGGCGTCCGATCACCCCGGGGCGCTGCTGCCAGGGAAGCGGACCACCCGGTCGGCGGTATTCAACGCCGAGGGCGTCAAGGCGGGTGTAGTGCGCCGTCATTCGCGCGTCGAAGCCGTCGTAGTCCCGGTCGGCGGGCGCCGGCAGCTGTGACCAGGCCACTTCCGCGAAGGCGACGAGACGCGGGAACGCCAGGTAGTCCACCGCGCGGGCCGAGTCCGCGGTCTCCGTCCAGATGTTGGCCTGCGCGCCAATCACATGAGCGGCCTCCTCGGGCGTCAGCTCGTCCGGCACCGGTTCGAAACGGTAGACGTCCTCCAGGGTGCGTACGTGGGCGATCGGGATCGGCTCGTCCTCGCGGTCCGACTGCCGCCAGTCGAGATAGACATGCGTCTCGGGGCACATGACCACGTCGTGGCCGGCCTGGGCGGCGGCGATCCCGCCCGCGTAACCGCGCCAGGAGGAGACCGCTGCGCCCGGCGCGAGGCCGCCCTCCAGGATCTCGTCCCACCCGATGAGGCGACGGCCGCGCCCGGCCAACCAGCGGTCGAAGTGCCGGATGATCGAGCTCTGCAGCTCGTCCTCGTCGGCCAGGTCCAGCTCCTTGATGCGGGTCTGCGCGGTCGCCGAGGCCTTCCACTGCTCCTTGGGGCACTCGTCGCCGCCGATGTGGAAGAACGGGGAGGGGAAGAGCCCCAGCAGCTCGTCGAGGACGTTCTCGTAGAAGCGCAGGGTGCTGTCAGTGGGGGCCAGTACGTTGGGATTGACGCCCCAACTGGACAGCACGGGGAGGGTGGTGGTGTCGATGACGTCGGTGTTGCCCAGCTCCGGGTATGCGGCGATGGCCGCCTGGGAGTGCCCGGGAATGTCGATCTCGGGGACGACGGTGATATGCCGCTCGGCGGCGTAGGCGACGATCTCGCGGATGTCGTCCTGGGTGTAATAGCCGCCGTGCGGCCGCTCGTCCCACAGCGGTGACTCGCGCAGGCCGACCTTGGTGCGGCTGCGCCAGGAGCCGACCTCGGTGAGCCGGGGGTAGCGCGTGATCTCCACCCGCCAGCCCTGATCGTCGGTCAGGTGCAGGTGCAGCACGTTGAGCTTGTGTGCGGCCAGAAGATCGAGGTAGCGCAACACCCCGTCCTTCGGCATGAAGTGGCGAGCGACGTCGAGCATGACGCCGCGCCAGCCGAAGCGTGGCTCATCCTCGATCGTGGTCTGCGGTACGGCCCATGCCGCCCCCGGCACGGGCGCCTTCCGGTACGCCGCCGGGCCGAGCAGCTGACGCAGCGTCTGGGCACCCCAGAAGACCCCCGCCGCGCTTCCGCCGGTGATTTCGATCCCGTGGGCGTCCACGGTGAGCCGGTACGCCTCCGTGGCCAGCGCGTTGTCGAGCGCCAGCACGATGCCACCCTCCCCCGGCGGCAGTCCGAACCCGGTGGCCGCCCCGAGCGTCGCCCGCAGCGCCCGGGCGACGCCCTCGGTCCCGGGAGCGGCCAGGAGCGCGGTCGTGTCGGTCAGGACGTAGGGCGGCAGGTCCGGTGACGCGTCATGCGAGCGGCTGGGCGCCGGGATCAGATCCATGCGTCCTATCGTGCCGCGCGAGAGGGTGACTGGTCCAGACCACTAGGCCCTGTCGTCAAAATCCCGCCTGTCCCGCGACGCCTGGCACGGCGCCTCGCTGCGTTGTCGAATCGCCCGAGTAGCCCACTACGAGGGCGAATCTCCGCCTTGCGATGCACCGCGCCAGACGCCGCGGGACCCGCCCTCCGGGCGGCCGGCGCCATTTTGACGACAGGGCCTAGGGCTACATCTGCGGCGCGGCGCGGCGGCGCCGCTCCCGCCTGAGCGCGACCACCGTGAGGCCGAACCCGACGAAGACCCACAGGAAGTGCGCGGCGGCCAGGGCCGTCCACCACCCCACCGACGTCGTCCCCAGCAGCGACAGGGCCACCGAACAGCCCACCAGCACGCCCACGACCCCCAGCTGCAGGGCGGCGAAGCCGCTCGCCGGGATGTCGCGGCGCAGGAAGGCGGTGCCGTACCACCAGCCCACGGCCCGCGCGCCGACGAGTACCGCGACGACGGCGCCGCCGGCCGCTGCGCCGACGGCCCAGGTGGACCAGGGGGCGCCGTCTCCCCCGGCGGCGCAGGCGAAGCCGGTGGTGGTCAGAGACAGGAAGGGGAGGACAGAAGTGGTGCCCAGGGCCGCGATACGGACCTTGGCGGGGTCGCGGTCCAGCTCGGCCCGGGCGAGGGCACGCATGGTCAGCAGGCGCCCCGAGGCCGTCGAGCCGGACGAGCGGGCCTGGACGACCCACAGCGCTGCAGCGAGCCCGGCTCCCCCGGCCAGCGCGGCGGCGAGGGCCCAGCCGTGGACGTACCGGATCACGACGGCGGCCACCACCAGCGGGATGTAGTGCAGCCACCAGCGGGACGACGCGAACTGCTCCGGGTCCGCACCCAGTTCCACCGCCCGGCGCGCTGTGCCGGCCAGCTCGGCGCGGCCCTTCCGGGTCCGCCCGAGCGCCCGCCACAGCGCGACGTACGCCTCCGCCTCGTCCGGCGCCAGCGCGACGGCACGCCGCGCGGCGGCCACGGCGTCGGGTATGCGGTCGAGAATGCGGCAGGCGTCGGCCCTGAGGACCTGCGCCTCCCAGCTGTCCGGCTCCGCGTCGGCGGCGCGCAGCGCCACGGACAGCGCCGCGTGCGCGTCGCCGACCATCAGCAGGAGGACGCCGGCCAGGACCAGGACGTCCACGTCACCGGGTTCGGCATGGGCCAGCGCCCAGTCGACGGCCTCACGGGCCTCGGCGGCACGCCGCTCGTCGGCCAGGGCTTTCGCCCGTACGAGGTACGCGTAGCTGTCCTGTGGGCTGTCCTGTGGCAAGGCGCGGAGCTACTTCTTGCCGCTCTTGTCCTTGTCGCCTCCGCCGCCACCCAGCGGCATCGACTCGAAGATCTCCTTGCACATCGGACAGACCGGGTACTTCTTCGGGTCGCGACCCGGTACCCAGACCTTGCCGCAGAGCGCGACGACCGGGGAACCGGAGAGCGCGCTCTCCATGATCTTGTCCTTCTGGACATAGTGCGCGAAGCGCTCGTGGTCGCCATCGCCGTTCGACACCTGCGGGGTCGGCTCGACGAGGGTGCCGGTGCCCGCCCCGCGCTCGGGCTCAAGAGTGCTCATGACGGACAAGCCTAATTGAGAGACGGATCGTCGGGATACGTAGCCACCATCGCCAGTTCGCTGCGTTGCCGCCGCAATACGGAGCGCCACAGCTGCTCCGGGTCCGGGGCCGAGACGTCGCCGGGTTCGGACTCGACCACGTACCAGGCGCCCTCCACGAGCTCGTCCTCCAGCTGACCCGGGCCCCAGCCCGCGTAACCGGCGAAAATCCGCAGCGAGCCGAGCTCGGCGGCGAGCAGTTCCGGCGGCGCTTCGAGGTCGACCAGGCCGATCGCGCCGTGCACGCGCCGCCAGCCCAGCGGCTCACCGTCCTCCGCGTCCCGGGAGCGGGCCTCGCCGGGGACGACGGCCAGGGCGAGGGCGGAGTCCAGGGAGACCGGTCCGCCCTGGAAGACCACGGACGGCGCGCCGGCCAGAGTCGCCCAGGGCTCCAGCACATCACCGACGCCAACGGGGGTAGGCCGATTGAGGACAACACCGAGCGTCCCCTCCTCGTCGTGGTCGAGAAGGAGCACCACAGCCCGGTCGAAATTCGGGTCCGCGAGCGCGGGCGACGCCACGAGCAGCCGTCCGGTGAGCGAGGACACCTCGGTCATGGTCAACATGATCCCGCATCCGGCGACATTACGGAGGGGCAATGCGTACGGGTGACAAGGTCGCCACCCTCCGCCGCCACGCGTGCGCACAGGGTGCTGTAGCGAAGCTGCGACATGAGCGGTGCCTCACAGCCCTCTCCCAGCCCCTTCCGCGCCCATTACCCTTGCTGCTTGGTGCCTGCGGGGACCCCGCTGCTTCAATCCGCGCTGCCTTACCCCCGCTTCTTGATCTGCCCGTCTTCCAGGAACGAGAGCAATGACCGGCTCAGACGACGTACTGCTTGTCCACGGCGGCACCCCGCTGGAGGGCGAGATCCGTGTCCGCGGTGCGAAGAACCTCGTCCCCAAGGCCATGGTGGCCGCCCTGCTCGGCAGTGAGCCGAGCCGCCTGCGCAATGTCCCCGACATCCGCGACGTACGCGTCGTGCGGGGGCTGCTGCAGCTGCACGGGGTCACCGTGCAGGCGGGCGAGGAGTCCGGCGAGCTGGTGCTCGACCCGTCCAAGGTGGAGAGCGCCAACGTCGCCGACATCGACGCGCACGCGGGCTCGTCCCGCATCCCGATCCTGTTCTGCGGCCCGCTGCTGCACCGCCTCGGCCACGCCTTCATCCCGGGCCTGGGCGGCTGCGACATCGGCGGCCGGCCGATCGACTTCCACTTCGACGTGCTGCGCAAGTTCGGCGCCGTCATCGAGAAGCGCCCCGAGGGCCAGTACCTCGAGGCCCCGCAGCGGCTGCGCGGCTGCAAGATCGAGCTGCCCTACCCGTCGGTCGGCGCGACCGAGCAGGTGCTGCTGACGGCCGTACTGGCCGAGGGTGTCACCGAGCTGCGCAACGCCGCCGTCGAGCCCGAGATCGAGGACCTCATCTGCGTACTGCAGAAGATGGGCGCGATCATCACCATGGGCCTGGACCGTACGATCCTGATCACCGGCGTCGACAAGCTCGGCGGCTACAACCACCGCGCCCTCCCGGACCGGCTGGAAGCCGCCTCCTGGGCCTGCGCGGCGCTCGCCACCGAGGGCAACGTCTACGTCCGCGGCGCCAGCCAGCGCGAGATGATGACCTTCCTCAACGTCTTCCGCAAGGTTGGCGGCGCCTTCGAGGTCGACGACCACGGCATTCGCTTCTGGCACCCCGGCGGCCCGCTCAACGCCATCGCCCTGGAGACCGACGTCCACCCCGGCTTCCAGACCGACTGGCAGCAGCCCCTGGTCGTCGCCCTGACGCAGGCCGCCGGGCTCTCGATCATCCACGAGACCGTCTACGAGTCCCGGCTGGGCTTCACCTCCGCCCTCAACCAGATGGGCGCACACATCCAGCTCTACCGCGAATGCCTCGGCGGCACCCCCTGCCGCTTCGGCCAGCGCAACTTCCTCCATTCGGCCGTCGTCTCCGGCCCCACCAAGCTCCAGGGCGCCGACCTCGTCATCCCCGACCTCCGCGGCGGCTTCTCCTACCTCATCGCAGCCCTCGCCGCCCAGGGCACGTCCCGGGTCCACGGCATCGACCTGATCAACCGCGGCTACGAGAACTTCATGCGCAAGCTCGCGGATCTCGGTGCGAAGGTCGAGCTGCCGTCTGCTGCGCAGGGCTGACCCGCCCGACTCCCGCCGAACCGGGGCCGGGCTTGCGCTACCGCGCAGGGCCGGCCCGGCGGGCCTCCCGGCTGGGGGTACGGGGGTCATCCCCCGGGAGACAGCAGCATGCGCAAGCTCACGGATCTCGGTGCGAAGGTCGAGCTGCCCTCCAGTACGGCTTGAGGCACGTGAAAGGGCGGCCACCCCGGTCCGGGGTGGCCGCCCTTTGCGTACTGATTCTTACTTGCCCTTGGCGGCTTCCTTGAGCTTCGAGCCCGCGGAGACCTTGACGCTGTAGCCGGCCGGGATCTGGATCGGGTCACCGGTCTGCGGGTTCCGGGCGGTGCGAGCGGCACGGTGGGTGCGCTCGAAGGTCAGGAAGCCGGGGATGGTGACCTTCTCGTCGCCCTTGGAGACGATCTCACCGACGATCTCGGCGAAAGCGCCAAGAACGGCGTCGGCGTCCTTGCGGGTCACCTCGGCGCGCTCGGACAGAGCAGCAACCAGCTCACTGCGGTTCATCTGAATCTCCTTGCATGGAAACCCCGGGGTGCGTTCACCGTCGGGGAAGACGCATTGAAGACGCTTCTCGCGCTTCTTGCGGTGCGGCCCTCACCGCCCGGGTACGCATCCTGCCCCCATTTCTGGGGGAAAAGCCAATCCGGCACCCGGGAGAGTCACAGAAAATGCGGGTGACGCCCGGCACACCGGCTTTCCGGGGTCATCGATCCACTACGGACAGTCACACCGTGACGGAGGCGCCCTGGGCCCTGGCGGCGTCCCGTACGGCTCCGGCGACGGCACCGTGGACCTTGTCGTTGAAGACGCTGGGAATGATGTAGTTCGGATTCAGCTCGTCGTCGCCCACGACGCCCGCCAGAGCCCGCGCGGCGGCCAGCATCATCTCCGTGTTGACCGTACGGCTCTGCGCGTCCAGCAGGCCACGGAAGACGCCCGGGAAGACCAGTACGTTGTTGATCTGGTTCGGGAAGTCCGAGCGGCCCGTGGCGACCACGGCGGCGGTCTCGCGGGCGACGACCGGCTCGACCTCGGGGTCGGGGTTGGCAAGGGCGAAGACGATCGCGCCGTCGGCCATGGCGGCGACGTCGTCGCCGTTCAGGACGTTGGGGGCGGAGACACCGATGAAGACGTCCGCGCCGCGCACGGCCTCCTTGAGGGTGCCCGTGATGCCCTCGGGGTTGGTGTTGTCCGCGATCCAGCGCAGCGGCGACTCCGGGTCGGCGTCGACCAGGTCCTTGCGGTCGGCGGCGACGACACCGTGGATGTCGGCGACCACGGCGTGCTTGACGCCGGCGGCGATCAGCAGCTTCAGGATGGCCGTACCGGCGGCGCCCGCGCCGGACATGACGACCCGTACGTCGCCGATCTTCTTCTCCACGACGCGCAGTGCGTTGGTGAGCGCGGCGAGCACGACGATGGCGGTGCCGTGCTGGTCATCGTGGAAGACCGGGATGTCGAGGGCCTCGCGCAGCCGCGCCTCGATCTCGAAGCAGCGGGGAGCCGAGATGTCCTCGAGGTTGATGCCTGCGAAGCCGGGGGCGATCGCCTTGACGATCGCCACGATCTCGTCGGTGTCCTGGGTGTCCAGGCAGAGCGGCCACGCGTCGATCCCGGCGAAGCGTTTGAAGAGCGCCGCCTTGCCCTCCATGACCGGCAGGGCGGCCTTCGGGCCGATGTTGCCCAGGCCCAGGACGGCCGAGCCGTCGGTCACCACGGCGACGCTGTTGCGCTTGATGGTGAGCCGGCGGGCGTCCTCGGGGTTCTCGGCGATCGCCATGCAGACACGGGCCACGCCCGGCGTGTAGATCATGGAGAGGTCGTCGCGGTTCCGGATCGGATGCTTGGACTGCATCTCGATCTTGCCGCCGATGTGCATCAGGAACGTACGGTCCGAGACCTTGTCGACCTCGACCCCGTCGATGCCGCGAAGCTTCTGCACGATCTCGGCGGCGTGCTCCGTGGAGCTGGCCGCGATCGTCACGTCGATACGGAGCTTCTCGTGGCCCGAGGCGGTCACGTCGAGGCCGTGTACGGCCCCGCCGGAGGATTCCACGGCGTGGGTGAGCTGGCTGACCGCGGATCCGCTCGCGGGCACCTCCAGCCGCACCGTGATCGAGTACGAGACGCTGGGCGCCGTTGCCATGCCGGTCTTCCTCCGCTGTAGCTGGTGTCGCGCCCCTGATGCTCCCACCTACCGGTGGGTACACGTAACCCGGGCTTCTTTGCGTACTTAACGTTCGCACGGACCCGGAAACGACGATGGGGCGCCCTCGTGAAAGGGCGCCCCATCGGACGCAGTGACACCGACCCGCCATGCTCGCCTCGCGGCAAGTGGGCGCTCGAAGCGCCTAAGGTTGGGCCCGGGGGCTTGGATCGAGCCGGTGCCTCACCCAGGCTAACAAACGATCCCCGATTGTCATTCCGGACGCGGCAACCAATCCCTCGCTCGGCCCCGGGTCAGTCCCGGAGCAGGTCCGGGACGCCGTCCTCGCCGGGCTGGTCGCGCGGCCCGGACAGGACGGTGAGGCGCTGCGTCGCCCGGGTGAGGGCGACGTAGAGGACCCGCAGGCCCGCCGGGGACTCGTCGGCGACCTCGGCCGGAGAGACGACGATGGTCGCGTCGTACTCGAGGCCCTTGGCCTCCAGGCTGCCGAGGGCGACGACCCGCTCGCCGAGCCCGGCGAGCCACTGCCGGGCCTGGGCGCGGCGGCCCATGGCGACGACGACGCCCACGGTGCCGTCGACCTCGGCGAGCAGCCGTTCGGCCTCGGCGCGGACCGCCGGGCCCAGGTCGCTGCCCTCGGCGACGGCGAAGTGCGGGATCACGCCGGTCGAGCGGACCGCCCGCGGCGACTCCATGCCGGGCATGGCGAGGGCCAGGACCTTCGCCGCGAGGTCGGCGATCTCGGCGGGGTTGCGGTAGTTGACGGTGAGGGTGAAGCGGCGGCGGGAGCGGGCACCCAGGGCCTCGTCGCGGGCGGCGGCGGCTTCGTCGGGGTCGGTCCAGGAGGACTGCGCGGGGTCCCCGACGATGGTCCAGGTGGCGGTACGGCCACGGCGGCCGACCATGCGCCACTGCAGGGGCGTGAGGTCCTGCGCCTCGTCCACGATGACGTGCGCGTACTCCGTGCGCTCCGCGTCCAGCCGCTCCTGGCGGGAGCGGCGGCCGCCGGCCATCCGGTCGGCGAAGGTCGTGACCTCCTCCAGGCCGGTGAGCTGGTCGAGTGGATCCGCCTCCCGCGTCTTGACCTTGGGCGGCGGGCCGAGCAGGGCCTCCAGCTCGTCCAGCAGCGCGACGTCGTGCACGGACAGCGGCCCGGTGCCGGCCACCGCGTCGAGGCGGCGCAGCGAGCGCGCGACCCGCCGTACCTCGGGCGGGGTGAGGACCCGCCGGGCCCATCGTCCGAGCCGCTTCTCGTCGGCGAGCGCCGCGAGCACGCCGCGCGGGGTGAGCACGGGCCACCAGGCCTCCAGGAAGTCCGTGAAGACCTCCTCCGTCGCCAGGTCCTCGTCGAAGCCCTGCCGCTCCTCGGCGGCCAGTTCGGGGTCGTCGGGCAGTTGCCGTCCGGCCTTGCGCCAGAGCGCGTCGAGCAGCAGCCGGCGAGCGCGCGGCCGCAGCAGGTTCACCGGCGCGGTGCCGCCGAGCACGGCGTGCCGGATGGCCGACAGTTCCTGCTCGTCCAGCTCGAGGCGGCGCCCGTACGCCACGACACGCAGCCGGTCGGGGCAGCGGGGGCTGTCCAGGACGCCGCGTGCGGCCTTGTGCAGCACCTTGAGCATCCGCAGGGAGCCCTTGATGCGGGCGACGGCCGGATCGTCGTACGTGTCGGCCTCGGCGCCGTCCACGAGGGAGCCGACGGCGCGGATGGCGACCTGGCCCTCCTCGCCGAGGGACGGCAGCACGCCCTCCGTATAGGCGACGAGCAGTGGCGTGGGGCTGACGACGAGGATGCCGCCGGCGTAGCGGCGGCGGTCCTGGTAGAGCAGATACGCGGCGCGGTGCAGGGCCACGGCGGTCTTGCCGGTGCCGGGGCCGCCGGTGACCTCGGTGACGGAGGCTGCGGGGGCTCGGATCACCAGATCCTGTTCCGCTTGGATACTGGATACGATATCCCGCATGGTGTGGCTACGGGCCTGCCCCAGGGCCGCCATCAGCGCCCCGTCCCCCACCACCGGCAGGTCGGTCACCAGCTCCGGGCGCAGCAGGTCGTCCTCGACGCCCAGCACCTTGCGGCCCCGCGAGCGGATGACGCGGCGCCGCACGACCCGCCCCGGAGCGACCGGCGTCGACCGGTAGAACGGTGCGGCGGCCGGCGCGCGCCAGTCGATGACCAGCGGCGAGTAGTCGGCGTCCAGGACGCCGATCCGCCCGATGTGCAGGGTCTCCGCGATCTCGGCCCGCTCCCCGTCCACGACGGCGTCCTCGGCGGGCTCGACGGAGATGTACGCCCCGTCCGGGCCCTTCTTGCCGTCCTTGCCGCGCAGGAGGTCGATCCGGCCGAAGAGGAAGTCCTCGAACTCGGCGTTGAGCCGGTTCAGATGCATCCCCGCCTGGAACACCTGGGCGTCGCGCTCGGCGAGCGCGCCGGGCGTGCCGACCTGGCCCCGTTTGGAGGCGTCGTTCACGAGGAACTCCGCCTCGTGGATCTTCTCCTCCAGCCGGTCGTAGACCCGGTCCAGATGCGTCTGCTCGACCGCGATCTCCTGGTCCCGGACGCCAACCCCGACCCCACCCGGTGCTGCGGTCTGCGCTGCCAACGCGAGACCCCCTTCTTCACTGTGCCTCGTACGCTCCGCGCACGGCGCGGGGCAGCCTGCAACCGTACGCGAATCCCGGCGGTTCCGCCCAGCCCGGCGTTCAGGCCTGCACCATGCCGGGCCCCGCGACGGCGCGGCGGCGGTGCCGGGCGACGCGTTCGCGGTTGCCGCAGACCTCGCTGCTGCACCAGCGGCGGCGGCGCCCACGGGAGGTGTCGAGGTAGACCAGGGAGCAGCTTTCGCCCTCGCAACGGCGCAGCTGGGCGCGGGCGTTGGGGTCGGTGAGGAGGTCGACGGCGTCGCGGGCCACGGCTGCCAGCAGGCTCTCGGAGGGCGGTTCGGCGGCGAGGGCGCGGACGAGGAGGCCGTCGGCGGTGCGGGTGACGCGGGGCGCGGGCGGGGGTGCGAGGGCGGCGGCGTTGAGGCGCTCGAGGTCGGCGTGGTCGGCCGGGCGGGACTCCAGCTCGGCGTCCACCAGCCTGTGCAGGAGGGCGCGCAGATCGCGGAATCCGGTGAGCCAGGCGGCGTCCGCCGGGAGGTGCGTGCCGGGCGGTACGAGTCCGGTGCCGTGCAGCCACTCCGTGAGCCGGGCGGGGCTGGTGAGCCGGTCGGCGGGGCCGTCCGGCGGGCGCCCGGACGCCGTCGCCACGAGGTCCAGGCTGATCCGCCCGGTGTCGTATCGGAGGTCGGCCATGCCGCTGTCACCTCTCCGCCGCGGGGACCTAGCGGTCCGCCCCACCAGGTTGCCCTGCCGCCCGGCTCCGCCTCAACACTCCGGTTCAACACTCCGGCTCAGGTCCGCGCTGGATCCCCCACCCCGCCCCTTTGTGGCACCCCCAGGAGGGCGTTCGGCTGAATTACGCTACGCGGAGGGCGCGTACTTCGCGTCGGCGGAGGGGTCGAGGGCGAGGCGGTAGCCGCGTTTGACGACGGTGTGGATGAGCTTGGGGGCGCCGAGGGCGGTGCGGAGGCGGGTCATGGCGGTTTCGACGGCGTGTTCGTCGCGGCCGGCGCCGGGGAGGACGCGGAGGAGGTCGGCGCGGGGGACGACCCAGCCGGGGCGGCGGGCGAGGGCGCGGAGGAGGGCCATGCCGGCGGGCGGGACGGTGCGGAGCTCGCCGTCGACGAGGACGGCGTGGCCGCGGATCTCGACGCGGTGCCCGGCGATGGGCAACGGGCGTACGCGGCCGGGCAGTTCGCAGGACAGCAGCTGAACGAGGGGCCCGAGGCGGAAGCGTTCGGGCTGGAAGGTCGGCACGTCGTGGGCCTCCAGCGGAAGCGCGGTGACCGGCCCGACGCAGGCGGGCAGGACGTGGTGCCGGAAGGCGTCGAGGACCTCGCCGAGCATGCCGCGCCGCTGGGCGCGGTCGAGCAGCGAGGCGGCGGCGGGGGCGCTGGTGAAGCTCACGGCATCGAGCCCCCGGCCGACGATCGCATCGAGCATACGATCGACAGGCGCGATGTCCTCCGGCGGCATCCAGCGGTAGACCGGGACGCCGACGACATCCGCACCCGCCTGACGCAGGGCCTCGATGAAGCCCGGCAGCGGCTCGCCGTGCAGCTGCACCGCGACTCGCCGGCCCTCCACGCCCTCGTCGAGCAGGCGCTCCAGGACCTCCGCCATCGATTCGGAGGCCGGTGACCAGGCCTCCCTGAGCCCGGCCGCGCGGATCGCACCGCGCACCTTGGGCCCGCGGGCGAGCAGTTCGACACCGCCCAGCACCTCGAGGAGCCCCTCACCCAGGCCCCACCCGTCGGCGGCCTCGACCCAGCCCCGGAATCCGATCGCGGTGGTGGCGATCACCACATCCGGCCGATGGTCGAGCAGCTGCTTGGTCGCGGCCAGCAACTCCGCGTCGTCCGAGAGCGGCACGATCCGCAGGGCCGGTGCCCGCAGTACGGCCGCGCCCCTCCGCTCCAGCAGCACGGCCAGCTCGTCGGCCCGCCGCGCAGCCGTCACGCCGACGGTGAATCCGGCCAGCGGCAGCACGGCGTGCTGCCCGTCCGGGTTCTGCGCTTGCCTCGCCTGCATGGCTCTGCCCCACTCCACTGGAGGTACACGTGCAAGGGCAGTGGGGAGCCGTCCCTGGCTCCCCTCCGCCTGACACCGGGCGCCGCGCCGCCCCGGTTCCGCCGCATGCTGCCAACACGGCGTGACGGACGCGGTTCGCCCGGATTTCACCAGCGTTACGCCACTACGGCGCCTACACCTCCGCGTAGCTCAGCTGCGGCTTCGGCTCTGCCTGAGCCGCCGCTGCGGGCGCCGCCACCTTGCCCCGCAGGTATACGGCCCAGGTCAGCGCGAAGCACAGCGCGTAGAAGACCAGGAAGGACACGAACGCCGGGGTCCCGGTGCCCTGCGTCAGGAAGGACTGCCGGAAGGCGAAGTTGATCCCGACGCCGCCGAGCGCTCCGACCGCGCCGATCAGGCCCATCGACGCGCCGGACAGCCGCCGCCCGTACGAGGCGGCCTCCTCGCCCGTCAGGCCCTTCGCGAGGGCCTTGGCGGCGTAGATGGCCGGGATCATCTTGTACGTGGAGCCGTTGCCGAGCCCGGTGAGTACGAACAGCGCGATGAACGCGGTCGTGAACAGGGGCAGCGACTTCTGGGTCGAGGCGATGACGATGACGCCGGTCGCGACCGCCATGGCCAGGAAGTTCCACAGCGTGATCCGGCCGCCGCCGAAGCGGTCGGCGAGCCGGCCGCCCACCGGGCGGATCAGGGAGCCGAGGAGCGGGCCGATGAAGGTGATCGACGCGGCCTGGAGCGGGGTGCGGGCGAACTGGTTCTGCAGAACCAACCCGAAGGCGAAGCTGTAGCCGATGAACGACCCGAAGGTGCCGATGTAGAGGAAGGACATGATCCAGGTGTGCACGTCCTTCACGGCCTCCTTGGCGGCGCCGGTGTCGTTCTTCACGGGCGCGAGGTTGTCCATGAACAGCGCGGCGAGGGTGGCCGCCACCACGATCAGCGGGATGTAGACGGTGAGCAGGATCCGGGGGTGGGTGGCCCCGGCCGTCCCGATGATCAGCAGACCGACCAGCTGGATGACCGGCACGCCGATGTTGCCGCCGCCCGCGTTCAGGCCGAGCGCCCAGCCCTTCTTCTTGAGCGGGAAGAAGGCGTTGATGTTCGTCATGGACGACGCGAAGTTGCCCCCGCCGACCCCGGTCAGCGCCGCGACCAGCATGAAGGTCCCGTACGAGGTGCCCGGCTTCATCACCAGGGCGGCCGCGACCGTCGGCAGCAGCAGCATCAGCGCGCTGAAGACCGTCCAGTTGCGCCCGCCGAAGCGCGCCACCGCGAAGGTGTACGGGACCCGTACGAGCGAGCCGACCGCGGTCGCGGTGGCCACGAGGAAGAACTTGCCGGCCGGGTCGATGCCGTACTCCGGGCCCATGAACAGGACGAGGACGGACCAGAGGGTCCAGATCGAGAAGCCGATGTGCTCGGACAGGATCGAGAACACCAGATTCCGGGTCGCGGTCTTCTTCCCGCCGCCCTCCCAGAACTCCTGGTCCTCCGGGTCCCACTGCTCGATCCAGCGGCCCCCCTTGCGTGCGGTGGTGGTGCTAGCGGCACTCATGACGCCTCGCCTCCATGGCCCTACTGACAGATTTCGGGGTGATGTCCACCGACAGTAGGAACACTGCGTTTCCGGCCGATGCCCTGAGGTGACCGGTACGCAACCTTGCTCTCACCCTCCGGGTCGGACCGCTGTGAGCCTCGCGTCCGCCTCGGGAAGCCAACTGCCCGGCGGGCGGGCCAGCCACTGGTCGGCGGCGCACCGCCTGGCGATGACCCGGTGCAGGGCGGTGAGGCCCGCATGCCGCAGGCCCCGGCGCCAGACGATGGAGACGGGCGAGAGCGGGACGGGGTCGGTGAGGGGCCGCAGGACGAAGCCGGCGGTTTCGATGAACTCGGTGCTGGCCAGAACGGGCCAGCGGTGCTTGCGGACGAGGCGGATGAATTCGTCGGGGCCCTCGATCTCCGGGAAGGGCTCGGCGACGGCGATGCCGCGGCCGGCGAAGAGCCGTTCGGCCAGGTCGGTCCACTCGGCGGTGGCGGGGTTGCCGGCGGCGGCGTAGAGGGCTTCGCCGGCCAGCGCGTCCACCGGGACCTGCGGCAGGGCGGCGAGGCGGTGGTCGTCGGGAAGCAGGACGGCCATCCGCTCGTACCGTACGGGGCGGTGGTCGAGGGCGCCGAGGACGGCGGGGGCGAGGCCGGCGACGCGGCCGAAGGAGACGTCGAGGCGGCGGGCGAGGATGTCGGCGGCGGCGCCGGTGAGGCCGCTGTGGAAGCGCGCCGTCATCTCGATGTCGGGCGCCGCCTCGCGGGCCTCGGCCAGCACCCGGTGGGCCGTGCCGACCGGGGCGCCGATGTCGACGAGCAGCGGCCTCGCGGCGGCCGCGAAGGCGGAGGTCAGCTCGTCCTGGGCGGCCAGTACGCGGCGGGCGTACGGCACCAGCCGCTCGCCGTCGGCGGTGAGTTCGACCCTGCGGGTGCTGCGGAACAGCAGCTCGGCGCCCAACTCCCGCTCCAGGCGCCGGACATCGCGGCTGAGCGCCTGCTGGGCGACGTAGAGCCGGGCGGCGGCCCGGGTGAAGTGCAGCTCCTCGGCGACGGCGAGGAAGGCGCGGAGCAGGCGGGGTTCGATGTCGTACGGCGGCGGCATCCGGCCATTCAACAACACAGGTGCGTTAATCGCCTCGGATGAGGTGTTGGACCGGCGGAGGCCCGCGCCACGACCGTAGAGCCATGATCCAGTACCGACGCCTCTTCGACGCCCCCGGCAGCGCGGCCTTCACGGCGGGCAGCGTGCTCGCACGGCTGCCGATGGCCATGGCCGGAGTGAGCCTGATCGTGATGATCGCCACGGCCCGGGGGTCGTACGCGCTCGCGGGCGCGGTGTCCGCAACCGGACTGGCGGCGGGCGCGGTCGGGGCCCCGCTGATCGCCCGGCTCGTCGACCGGTACGGGCAGGCGCGGGTCGCCGTGCCCGCCACCGTCGTCTCGGTGACGGCCGGGCTGCTGCTGGTGCTGCTGGTCCATGAGGACGCGCCGACGTGGACCCTCTTCGCCGCCTACGCGGGAACCTCCGCGACCCCCAACACCGGCGGCATGGCCCGGGCCCGCTGGGCGCACCTCCACCGCGACAGCCCCGAAAGCCTCCACGTGGCGAACTCCTTCGAGCAGGTCGCCGACGAGGTCTGCTACATGGTCGGCCCGGTGCTCGCCGCCTTCCTCGGCACCGCGCTCTTCCCGGAGGCCGGCACCCTCGTCACGGAAGTGCTGCTGCTCGCCGGGGTGCTGCTCTTCGCGGCGCAGCGCAGGACCGAGCCGCCGGTCCAGCCCCGGCAGCCGGGGGGATCGCTCCGTATGCCGGGGCTTGCGGGGGTGGTCGGCACGTTCCTGTGCACGGGGATGATCTTCGGCGCGATGGAGGTCACCACGGTCGCCTTCACCGCCGCCCACGGCCGCGCCTCGGCGGCGGGGGTCGCCCTGGCCCTGCAGGCCGCCGGGTCCTGCGTGGCGGGCCTGGTCTACGGGCTGGCCCGGCCGGGCGGGACGGCGGCCGGCCGCTTCGTCACCGGGGTGGGGGCGATGGCCGTACTGATGGGACTGCCGCTGCTCGCCGGGGCGTCCGGAAGCGTGGTGGCCCTGTCGGCGGCGCTCTTCCTGGCGGGCAGTGCGACGGCCCCCACCATGGTCAACGGTATGGCCCTGGTCCAGGAGCGGGTACCGGCCGCGCGGCTCAACGAGGGCATGACGCTCGCCGTCACCGGCATCCTGGCCGGCATCGCCGCCGGGGCGGCCCTCGGCGGCACGGTCGCCCAACGCCTCGGCCCCGGCTCGGGTTGGGGGTACTGCATACCGTTCGTGGCCGGCGCGTTGGCGCTGGCCACGGCGCTGGCAACCGCGCCGCGCAGGTCAGTCCGCGTAGACCGTGAGCACGGCGCCGTCCACCTCGATCCGCCGGGGGGCCGGTCCCTCGCCCCGGCACAGGGCGGCCAGACATCGCCGGAAGAGCTGCATCTCCTCGCCGTCCAGCACGGCGGCGGCAAGGTCGAGAAGGCCGGCGATGCTGGCGTCGGTGAGCACTTCGGGCAGTTCCCCGGAGAGCAGGACGACGGATTCACCGGTACGGCCGCGGACGACGGCCGTGGTGGGTCCACCATGCACGAACAGCACAATTCCCCCTCGCACCGGAGGGGTCGTGCGGCTCACGCGCCTCGGGCGGATTGAGACGTTAGTCGCGGATCTTCGCCTGTTGCGGAGTTTCCGGGTTCTTTTCCCGTAATCACCCACCCCGGGAACCGGACTCCGCGACAGCGCGTCTCAGTCCGTTTTGGGCGTGCGGTCCAGCAGGGATTCGACGAGCGCGGCGACATGGCGCCGGTCGTCGGCGGACAGCCGTTGGACACTGGCGATGAGCACGTCCACCTCGGGGTCCGCGGTGGCCCCGGCGGCGGCGCCGGGCGACTCGCCCGAGTAGACATGGATTCCACACGCCTCGGCGGCAGCCCCCCGTACGGCGTCCAGGGGCAGTTCGAGGCCGCGGGCCAGGCCTTCGAGGGTGGTCGGCTGCGGCATGCGCACCAGACGTTCGGTGGTGGCCAGGTGGTGGACCGTGGAGCGCGGGATGCCGCCGCGGCGCGCGACCTCCCCGTATGACCAGCCCTGCCGGTCCAGCCGCTCTCTCATGATCTGTTGCAGTGCGTTGGCCACTGGTGGTCGCTTCCCGCTCGCGGCCGGGCCGAACCCGTCCGAGTGAGACCGATTCTACGGAACCCCCTTGCGCCGGGTGCCGGGCGGCTACTACTGTCCAATCTCGTTGGACAGTACGTCCGACCAAGTTGGACAGAGTTCGGGGGGAACCTGCCTCTGTCTGACCGGAAACGCCCATCCCTGAGGGGGAATTGTCATGCTCGACCCGCGTGAGCTCGACGCCGAGTCCGCCGAACTGCTCCCCGGCCGCGAGGCCCTCGGCCGGCTGAAGTTCAGCTTCACCAAGACCGTCAACGTCACCAAGCACATCGCCAACGTGCAGGCCCACAACGAGTCCGCCGCCCTGAACGACCACTCGTCCGCCTCCGTCGCGCAGTCCCTGGCCAACCAGGGCATCAGCGTCACCCAGTAGTCCGCGGTCCACATCGCGGCACCGCACCACCGCACCACCGCACCACCACACCCCGTCCGACCTCACACGAAAGGCACCACCATGAGCATGGACCCCCGCGAGCTCGACGCCGAGGCCGCCGCCGAACTGCTGCCCGGCCGCGAGGCCCTCGGCCGCCTGAAGTTCAGCTTCACCAAGACCGTCAACGTCACCAAGCACATCGCCAACGTGCAGGCCCACAACGAGTCCGCCGCCCTGAACGACCACTCCTCCTTCTCCACCGCGGAGTCCGAGGCCAGCCAGGCGATCAGCATCACCCAGTAACAACCGGCGGGCCGCACCAGGGGAGGGTGCAGCCCGCAACCGGCCGGCAACCGGCCCACAGCCGGGGGCTATCGGGGCTACCGGGGGCAATCGGGGGGAGAGAGCAGATGACGGTGCTCGGAAACGACGAGCGCGAACGCAGTCCGCATGCCCGCCACCGCCTCGGCGGCGGTGGGGGTCGTCCGGACCACACACTCGCGTACGACACCGGCACTCTGCCGGTACCCGGTCCGGGCGGCTTCCCGGTGGCCTGCCAAGACCTCACCGAGAAGCCGGCCCAGCGGCCCGGCGCCGAGTCCGGGGCTGTCGTCCCCCGGCTCAGCGCCGGGCTGAGGCTGCACGGCGAGTACCAGGGTTCGGGCTTCAACGAGCCCAAGTACATTGCCCGCCGGGGGGACGGGCAGGTCGTGCAGCTCTCCAGACTGCTTCACCTCGTCGCGGACGCCATCGACGGAGTCCGCGACATCGAGACCATCTCGTACCGGGTCAGCGCCCGCTTCGGCCGCGAGGTCAGCCCCGACAACATCACCTACCTGGTCGAGAACAAGCTCCAACCGCTCGGCGTCACCGTGCCGTTCGGGCAGGAGGACGACCAGGTCGACGGCCCGCGCTCGGATCTGCTGCTCGCGCTCAAGGGCCACCGGGTGCTCTTCGACGAGCGCCGGGTGGCCCGTATCGCCCGTTCGCTGGCCTGGCTGCACCGGCCGGCGGTGGTGGCCGCGGTGCTGCTGTCGGCGGTCGCGCTCGACGTCTGGCTGTTCGGCTTCTTCGGCGCGATGGACCCGGTGCTCCAGGCGCTGGACCAGCCGGTGCTGCTGCTGGTGGTCTTCGGGCTGACCGTCGCCTCGCTGGTCTTCCACGAGTTCGGCCACGCCTCGGCCTGCAGATACGGCGGCGCGAGCCCCGGCTGCATCGGCTGCGGGCTGTTCCTGATCTGGCCGTCCATGTACACCGACGTCACCGACGTGTACCGGATCGGCCGGGCCGGCCGGCTGCGCACCGACCTCGGCGGGGTCTACTTCAACGTCGTCTTCATGCTCGGAATGGCCGGCGGCTACTTCCTCACCGGCCAGGAGTTCTTCCTCAGCGCCGTCTACCTCGCCCACTTCGAGGTGCTGGAGCAGCTGATGCCCGCCGTCCGGCTGGACGGCTACTACATCCTCGGCGACCTCGCCGGGGTGCCCGACCTGTACGGCAAGATCAAGCCGATCCTGCTCAGCATGGTGCCCGGCCGCCCGATACCGCCCGAGGTCGCCGACCTCAAGCGCTCCGCCCGCGCCATCGTCACCACCTGGGTCGTGACCATGGTGCCGCTGCTGCTCGCCGAGCTGGGCTACGCCCTCTGGAACCTCCCCCGCATCATCAGCACCGGCGCCCGCTCCCTCACCGAGCAGCTCACCGGTACATACGCCGCCTTCGCCGACGGCCAGATCGCCAGCGGCCTGGCCGGCACCGTCGGCAGCACCATGCTGGTCTTCCCGCTGGCCGGCATGGTCTACCTGTCCATCCGGCTCGGCGGCCGCCTGATCCGTACGACCGTACGGGCCACCCAGGGCAAGCCGAGGCTGCGGGCCGCCGTGGGCGCCCTGGCCCTGGCCGGGCTGGCCGGGCTCAGCTACGCCTGGGTCAGCGGGGTCACCCCCAAGCCGCTGCCTCCGAAGCCGCCGATCGCGCCGATCCTGCAACCCGGGGTGTCCGCCGCCCCGGACCCGGCCAGGAACGCGGACGCGCCGTCGCCCTCCGGTACCGGCTCCGCCTCGCCCTCCGCCGTCCCGGGCGCCGTCCCCGGCGTCAGCGGCACGCCCGCTCCCGGGCTCAGTCCCTCGGACGGCGCGTCGGCCTCGGCCACCGCCTCCGCCTCGGCGGCCGGCAGCCCCGCCGCCGGCCGCACCCCGCGCCGTACGACCTCCGCCGCGGCCTCGGACCCCTCGACCCCGGACGTCGCCGGGCCGTCCGAGTCCGGCAGCGCGGCGCCGTCCGACACCGCCGCACCCTCCGCCTCCGGCTCGGCGTCTCCCCCGCCGGCGTCGGACAGCCCGGCGCCCTCCGGGAGCGCCGGCAATGCCGGGCCCGCCCCGGCCACCACCTGACACCAGCACGTCTCGCATCCGATTGCACGGGAGCTCCCATGAGCCATCGCAAACCACGACCGAGCCGGAATCCGCTGACCAGCAAGGCCTTCCGGCTCAGCCTCCTCGCCGCCGGCATCGCCACCGCCGCCGCGGCCGCCCCGGCCCAGGCCGCCGCACCCAGCTCGCACCTGCCCCGCGTCGCCGTGGCCAACGACGGCGCCCACACCCACGCCAACCAGGCGGACCACACCCAGGTCCAGGACACCCTCACCGTCCACCAGTTCGGCACGGTGATCGCCGCCGGCGTACGCAACCAGGCGAACGCGATCTCCTCCGGCTGCTCCGTCGATGACCACTGCCGCTCGGTGGCACTGTCCTTCCAGGTCGTCACGATGGCGGGCACCCACACCCACCTCAACGCGGTCAACCTCAGCGACGCCGTCAACAAGCACTGCGACGGCTGCCAGACCCTGGCCGGCGCGTACCAGTTCGTCGTCAGCACCCCCCGGCCCTTCACCCTGGACAGCACGGCGCAGCGCGGGCTCGCCGACGTCCACCGCCGGCTGGACGCCCTGACCCGCTCCAAGGACTCCGCCGCCGACCTCCAGAAGCAGGTCGACCAGCTCGCCGCCGAGGTCAAGGCCATCCTCAAGACGGCCGTCGACAGCGCCGACTTCGCTCCCGACGTCGCCGTGCACCGCCACTTCGACGGCGGCTGGCGCTGACCACCCGAAACCGCCGAAAACCCGGCCTGAAAAACGACGAGGGCCCCGCCGGAATCGGCAGGGCCCTCGTCGTACATGGGATGAGTGGAGATGGCGGGAATCGAACCCGCGTCCTGTGGTGCAGAAACAGGGCTTCTCCGAGCGCAGTCCGCTGTGCTTTTCTCGGCCCCGGCAGTCACGCGGACAAGCCGCCGACGGGCCCAGCCACTGTTTGGTTTCCCACTGTGCCCCGTGGCCGGGCTCAGTGGTTTAGTTCCCTAGTTGACGCCAGGAACCGGGTCGGGAACACTCCCGGGCTGACGCTCCTTAGAGCTTTGCCTTAGCTACTGATTAGGCAGCGAGGGCGAAAGCGGGAGTATCGCTGTTTGAATTGGCGATTATTTTTTGCGACATATGGTTTACGAGATCATTGCCGCTTCCTCGGCTCGCTTCCCCTGCCTCGACATCCCCAGTCGAAACCGATCATCCCCATGTTGATTTTTCAAGGTGCGACCGCCCTCCCGGGCGGCTGCTGTTCCCATCATACGTGGGAAGCGTACTCCGGTGCCAACGCATTCCCCCGCGTCACCGTCACCGTCGGCGTCAGCGGGCGCGCTCGCGCCGCTTCACCGCGGAGATCGCGCGGTCGGTCTCCCGGCGGTCCTGCTTCTCGCGCAGGGTCTGCCGCTTGTCGTACTCCTTCTTACCCCGGGCGAGGGCGATCTCGACCTTCGCCCGCCCTTCCTTGAAGTAGAGGGCCAGCGGCACGATGGTGAGGCCGCTCTCCTGGGTCTTCTGGACCAGCTTCTCGATCTCCGCACGGTGCAGCAGCATCTTGCGCTTGCGCCGCGCCGAGTGATTGGTCCAGGTCCCCTGGGTGTACTCGGGGATGTGGACGTTGTGCAGCCACGCCTCACCGCCGTCGAGCTGCCCGAAGCCGTCCACCAGGGAGGCGCGACCCTGGCGCAGCGACTTGACCTCGGTGCCGGTCAGCACCAGACCGGCCTCGAAGGTGTCGAGGATGTTGTAGTCATGCCGCGCCTTCTTGTTCTGCGCGATCAGTTTGCGACCCGTCTCTTTAGCCATAGCGGGCCCATTCTCGCACTACGGAGGGGTGCCGAGGCCACTCAATACCTCACGGGCTTCCGCCTCCGCGTCCCTGCCCGCCGCGACCTCGACATCGGGCACGACGCCCACCCCGTCGACGCTGCGCCCGGCAGGGAGCTTGTAGTGGCCGACGGTGAGCTCGGCGACCGAGCCGTCGGCCAGCCGGCTGGGCATCTGGACGGACCCCTTGCCGAAGGTGGGGCTGCCGATGACCACCGCGCGCCCCCGGTCCTGCAGGGCGCCGCTGAGCAGCTCGGCGGCGCTCATGGTGCCGCCGTCGACCAGCACGACGAGGGGGGTCTCGGTGTCGCCGCCGTCGTCGGCGTACAGGGCGCACTGCTTGCCGTGGACGTCGTACGTGGCCACCAGGCCGCCGTCCAGGAAGGCGGAGGCCACGGAGACCGCCTCGGCGACCAGGCCGCCGGAATTGCCGCGCAGGTCGAGTAGGACGCCGTCGGTGGCGCCCTTGACGGCCTTCCGGACATGGGTGCCGACGCCCTTGGTGAAGGCGTCGATCTTGACGTACGTGATGCCGTGCGCGAGGTGCTGCACGATGACGGTCTCGGCCGGCAGCAGGGCGCGATGCAGGGTCGCCTCCCACGCCTGGTCACCGCGCCGCAGGCCGAGCCGTACGGGGGTGCCCGCCGCATTGCTGCCGCGCAGCCTCGACACGACCTCCGTCACCGGGCGGCCGGTCACGTCGACGCCGTCGATCGCCGCGAGCCGGTCGCCGGCCCTGATCCCGCCCTTCGCGGCGGGGCTGTTCTTCTGGACGCGGGCGACGTCTATCCGGCCGTTCTCCTCGCGCCGCACCCAGAGGCCGACGCCGACGTACCGGCCGTCGAGGGACTGCTGGAAGCCCTCGTACTCCTGGGCCGTGTAGAAGGCCGACCAGCGGTCACCGCTGCGGCTGACCAGGGCTTCGGCGGCCTTCGAGCCGACCTTGCCGTCGTCGATGGCGGCGGCGATCTCGTCGGTGTCGGCGACCGAACCCGCCGCGAAGGGAGTGCTCCGGGCCGGCTTCCGCTGACCGCCCTGCGCCGCGTCGCACCACGAGCCGGTCGCGGCCCCGGTCGCGAGCAACGCCCCGAACACCAACGTCAGGGCTGCCCCGCGGCGGATGCGGCGGGGCCTCCCTGACATCGAGAGTCTGAGCACGACGGGCAGTCTAGGCCAGAAGCGGGTGCTATACGGCAAGTTGGAAAGTTGACCGTAAAGCACCCTTGACCGCGGCGACCATCAGACCTTGAGGTACTTGCGCAGCGCGATGAACGCGGCGAAGGCCGGGATCAGCACGCCCGCCAGGAAGACCAGTGGCAGCACCTGGATGACGTCGCTCCAGCCCAGGAAGTCGATCAGGGTGATCTTCTGGGAGAGCGCGAGGCCGTGGTCGATCAGGAAGTAGCGGCCGATCAGCAGCATCACGCTGGCCAGACCGGCGCCGACGATGCCCGCGAAGGCCGCCTCCATGATGAACGGCATCTGGATGTAGAAGCTCGACGCGCCGACCAGCCGCATGATCCCGGTCTCACGGCGGCGGCTGAAGGCCGAGATGCGCACCGTGTTGACGATCAGCAGCAGCGCGATGGCGAGCATAAACACCACGACCGCCCAGGCGACATACGTCATGCCGTTGAGGAGGTTGAAGAGGTTGTTCAGCAGCTTGCGCTGGTCCTGGACCTCCTGGACGCCGGCCCGGCCGTTGAAGGCGCTCGCGACGACCTCGAACTTCGTCGGGTCCTTCAGTTTGACCCGGTAGGACTCCTGCATCTGGTCCGGGGTGAGCGAGTCGACCAGCGGGGAGTCCTTGAACTGCTCCTTGTAGTGCTTGTACGCCTCTTCCGCCGACTCGTAGTAGACGTGCTGGACGACGGGGAGCTTGTTCAGGTCCGCCAGGATCTGCTTCTTCTGCACGTCCGTTACGGCACCCTTGGTGCAGTTGGGGTCGCTCTTCGCGTCGTTCTTGTTGCAGAGGAAGATCGAGACCTGGACCTTGTCGTACCAGTAGCCCTTCATCGAGCTCACCTGCTTGTTGGCGAGCACCGCACTGCCGGCCAGGGCGAGCGAGAGGGCCACGGAGATGATCACCGCGAAGGTCATGGTGAGGTTGCGCCGGAGACCGACGCGGATCTCCGAGAGCACGAACTGGACGCGCATGATGTCCTTTCGGAAGGCTGACGAGTCGTACGGCTACAGCTGCCGCTAGTGCTGGTAGCCGTAGACGCCGCGCGACTGGTCGCGCACCAGCCGCCCCTTATCGAGTTCGATGACGCGCTTGCGCATCTGGTCGACGATGTTCTCGTCGTGGGTGGCCATCACCACGGTGGTTCCGGTCCGGTTGATCCGGTCCAGGAGCCGCATGATGCCGACCGAGGTCTGCGGGTCCAGGTTTCCGGTCGGCTCGTCCGCGATCAGCAGCATCGGGCGGTTGACGAACGCGCGGGCGATCGCCACGCGCTGCTGCTCACCACCGGAGAGCTCGCCCGGCATCCGGTCCTCCTTGCCGCCGAGGCCGACGAGGTCGAGGACTTCGGGGACCGTCTTGCGGATGGTGCCGCGCGGCTTGCCGATGACTTCGAGGGCGAAGGCCACGTTCTCGGCGACGGTCTTGCTGGGGAGCAGCCGGAAGTCCTGGAAGACCGTGCCCAGTTGGCGGCGCATCTGCGGCACCTTCCAGTTGGACAGCCGGGCCAGGTCCTTGCCGAGCACGTGCACCGCGCCGGTGTCCGTCCGCTCCTCGCGCAGGATCAGGCGCAGGAAGGTTGACTTCCCGGACCCCGAGGAGCCCACCAGGAAGACGAACTCGCCCTTCTCGATCTCCAGCGACACGTCCCGAAGTGCAGGACGGTTCTGCTTGGGGTAGGTCTTGGTGACATTGTCGAATCGGATCACGTTCGCACTCCGGATACAGGGGAACGGAGGCGACCTTACGCGAATGGCGTTGACAAGCGCAGTCCGCGTCCGGGGTTGGTGGGTTTATTCACCGCGCGCATGGGGACGAAACAGGCATTGGCCTCATATGTCACTGTGCGGAATCGTGGGGAATCCTGTGGGCCGCGCCGAACGGCCCGGAACCTGGCACAGTGGATGGTAAGTCCCGAGGAACCCCCAGGGCTCCTGGCGCGTTGGACGGACAAAGGAGGAGCCGCATGACCTGCGATCATCTGGTGTGCGCCAACTGCGCCGGCCCCGTCAGCGAAGGCCGCTGCGCGGTCTGCCGCGCCGAGCGCGCCCGCCTCCACCAGGACAATCCCTTCGCGTCCCTGACCCCCGCGACCCTGATAGCACTGCTCGTCGCGCTACTGGCGGTCGTCTGGGCCGTCCACGAGGCCGCGGCGGTCTGAGCCCGCCGACCACAGCCGTACAGACGTAAGGGACCCGGAGCGCCTGAGCGCTCCGGGTCCCTTTTACGCGTCTACGCGCCGTACGCGTTCGGTCAGGCGGCGATGTTGCCGCGGCCGCCGATCAGGCGCGGCATCAGGCGGAAGCCGATGCCACCGGCGATCATCGTCGCGGCGCCGACCAGCAGGAAGATGGTCTCGCCCGCACCGGTCTCGGCGAGCTGCTCCTTGGAGGAGCCCTGGGTGACGACCTGGGACGAGCTGGCATTGTCGGTGCCGGTGTTGTCCGCGCAGCTCACGCTGTCACCGTCGAGGGTGCAGGTGCTGGGGTCGCCGCCGGTGGTGGAACCGGAGGAGGACGAACCGGAGGACGAGGAGCCACCGGTGCTCGAGGAACCGCCGGTGCTCGAGGAACCGGAGCTGGACGAGCCGGAGCTCGAAGAACCACTGCTCGAAGAGCCGGAGGAGCTGGTGTCACCGGTCGTGGAGGTGTCACCGGTCGTGCTGGTGTCACCCGTGGTGGAGGTGTCACCGGTCGTCGAGGTGTCGCCCGTCGTGGACGTGTCGCCCGTGGTGGAGGTGTCACCGGTCGAGCTGGTGTCACCGCCGATGCTGATACCACCCGTGACGGTGGCGTCACCGGTCGTGCTGGTGTCACCCGTGGTGGAGGTGTCACCGGTCGTCGAGGTGTCGCCCGTCGTGGACGTGTCACCCGTCGTGCTGGTGTCACCGGTCGTGCTGGTGTCACCCGTGGTTCCATCGGTCGTGCCCGAGGTCACGCCGGCGGTCGTACCGTCGGTGTCGCCGCCGAGGTCGACCGCGGCGGAGATGCCGTCGCTGCCGATCCCGACATTGATGCCGACGGCCTGCGCGGCGCCGGCGGCCGTCAGTGAGGCGCCTCCCGCGATCACGACGGCGGCGGCTATGCGAGCCATCCGCAGTCGCGTGTTCTTCTTGCTCATCTGGCAACTACCCCCAGTAGCTGATTAGTCAACGGAGCAGCGTGCACAGGGGAGCTTCCATACGAGGCGCGCGAGTATCCGGACCATGTGACGGTCCGCCTCGCCCCCGTTCGCTCACGCCCCCGTTCATACGCGTGCCGCGGCTCACCCTTCCCACTTTTCACAGTTGAGTCAAGGTCATTGCATACGTAATGCCTGAATTGGCGTGCTATGCCGCCCACTTACTTATGGGGCTGTGACCTAAAGCGGCAACTGCCACCCATCGGGCGGCAGTTGCCGGAGTGTGATATGCGCCGGAAGGATCCGGTTCAGCCGCGTGCGGCCTGTTCCTGCTGCTTGCGCCAGCGAATGCCCGCTTCGAGGAAGCCGTCGATGTCGCCGTCCAGGACGCCCTGCGGGTTGCCGACCTCGTAGTCGGTGCGCAGGTCCTTGACCATCTGGTACGGGTGCAGGACGTAGGAACGCATCTGGTTGCCCCAGGAGTTGCCGCCGTCGCCCTTGAGGGAGTCCATGAGCGCCTGCTCTTCCTGGCGGCGGCGCTCGAGGAGCTTGGCCTGGAGGACGTTCATGGCGCTGGCCTTGTTCTGGATCTGCGAGCGCTCGTTCTGGCAGGAGACGACGATCCCGGTCGGGATGTGGGTCAGACGGACCGCCGAGTCGGTGGTGTTGACGCCCTGGCCGCCGGGGCCGGAGGCGCGGTAGACGTCGACGCGCAGCTCGGACTCGTCGATCTCGATGTGGTCGGTCTTCTCGACGACCGGCAGCACCTCGACGCCCGCGAAAGAGGTCTGGCGGCGACCCTGGTTGTCGAAGGGCGAGATCCGGACCAGCCGGTGCGTGCCCTGCTCGACGGAGAGGGTGCCGTAGGCGTACGGCGCCTTGACGACGAAGGTCGTCGACTTGATGCCGGCCTCTTCGGCGAACGAGGTCTCGTAGATCTCGGTGCTGTAGTTGTGCCGCTCGGCCCAGCGCAGATACATGCGCTGCAGCTGCTCGGCGAAGTCGGCGGCGTCGACCCCGCCCGCCTCGGCGCGGATGTTGACCAGCGCCTCGCGCACGTCGTACTCGCCGGACAGGAGGGTACGGACCTCCATCTCGTCCAGCGCCTTGCGGACCGAGGTCAGCTCGGCCTCCGCCTCGGCCTGCGCCTCCGGGTCGTCCTCGTCCTCGGCGAGCTCGAACATCACCTCGAGGTCATCCAGGCGGGAGCGCAGTGCCTCGACCTTGCGGAGCTCCGCCTGCAGGTGCGAGAGCTTGCTTGTGATCTTCTGCGCCGCCTCCGGGTCGTCCCACAGCGACGGCGCCGCGGCCTGCTCCTCGAGCACGGCGATGTCGGCCCTCATCTTGTCGAGGTCCAGGACGGCCTCGATCGACCCCATGGTCGATGAGAGGGACTTCAGCTCTTCGGATACATCCACGACTGCCACGCCCCCAGCCTACCGGCTGCCCGCCGGGCCCGAGCCTGTCGTGCCGCCCGCCGGGCCCGGGGCCGGGGTCACAGCAGCGGCGGCGCCGGCTCCGCGCCAGCGGATTCCGCCGCGCGCTGCAGAGCGCTGGCCAGCAGCGCCAGGTCGGTCGGCCCGTTGCCCAGCTCGCGTACGGGGCGGCGGGTGGGCGGGTCGCCCATGCGCTCCCACTCCAGGGGGACGACCGTCGGCCGCAGGGTCGCCGTACGCGGGATGCGGGCGCTGACCCGGCCCGTCTGGAAGGTGGTGACGGCGCCACCGGGGCGCAGCAGGTAGCCGCGGCCGGGGACGGAGTCGTCGAGGCCGGCGGGGTCGTCGAGGTGGACGAGGAGGGACGCTGATTCCGCCTCCTCCGCGCGCAGGGAGATACGCAGCCGGGCCGCGTCGTCCGCGTCCGTACCGGTCGTGCGCTCGGGGCGGCCGGTGGCGGCGACGAGGTGGACGCCGAGGCGTTCGCCGTCCCGGGCGACTGCCTCCAGCGCGCGGACGACGGAGCCGGCGGCGGGCCGTCCCGTGCTGCCGAGGGCGGGGGCGACGAGGGCGTCGAAGTCATCGACGAGGACCACGAGGCGGGGCAGCGGGGTGGCGGTGCGGGTCTGGACCTTCAGCGCGCCCTGGGAGGAGGGCTTGCGTCCGTCGCTCGCCCGGGCGGCGGTGCTCTGGCGGGGGACGACGGCACGGCGCTGGGCGTGCCACTGGCCGAAGTCGGCACCGCCGAGGAGGACGTCGCGGCGCTTGAGCTCCGCGCCGAGCGCCTGCGCGAACTCCCGCATGCGCAGCGGGTCGGAGGCGGACAGATAGGTGGTGACATGCGGCAGGTCGGTGCAGACCCGCAGGCCTTCACCTCGCTCGGTGCCGGCGCCGTCGACCAGGACCAGGGCGAGCCGGTCCGGCCGTTCGCCGGCGGCCAGGGCGGCGGCGAGGGAACGGAGCAGCTCGGTCTTGCCGGAGCCGGGCGCGCCTCCGGCCATGAGGTGCGGGCCCTCGGAGACCAGGTCGATGACGACGCGGCCCTCGGATCCCGCGCCCAGGACCGCCGTCGCGGCGCCGCCGGCAAGCCCCGCCTCGGCCCAGCGGGCGGCGACCTTGGCCGGAGTGGCCAGAGCGAGGTCCAGCTCGTCCAGCAGCCGGGCGGCGGCGGGCAGCGCGGTGCGCGTCGGCCGGGGCACGGCGGCGTCCCCCTCGCGCAGCGGTGCCAGGGCGCGGGCGAAGCGCTCGGCCCAGGCCGTGGAGACCGCGTCGAGGGTGAGCCGTTCCGGGCCGTGCGGCTCGATGCGCAGGGTGGTGGCGACGTCGCCGTCGAGCACGGCCAGCACCCCGCACTCGACGGCCAGCCGGTCGGAGCTCTCGGCGAGGCAGAGCACATGGACGCCCACGGACGGCCCCGCGGCCGCGATCCGCCCCACCGCCTCGCGCAGATACGCCGAGCCGGGGTCGCCGTCCACCACGAGCAGCGTGTACGGACCCTCGCGGCGGTCCGCCGCCGCGCTCACGGCCGCCGGGTCGGCCGCGGCCCAGCCGGGGCCCAGCGGTCCCTCCTCGCAGCGCCGGACCAGCTCGGCGGTCCGCGCCTCGGCCTGCTCCCGGTCGAGGGCGGTGAGCAGGCGGCAGTCCTGGCCGTGGGCGGGGCGCACGTGCGGCAGCCAGTTGAGCCAGGACCACTCGTCGGCCCGCTGTTCGGCGGAGCGGCCGCGGTCGGCGCTGACGAGGACGACCTCCAGCACGGTGGGCGAGTGCAGTGCGCAGAGCTGGGCCAGGACGGCGCGGGCCAGCCCGGACAGGCGGGGGCGCGGGCCGGCCAGGCCCATGACGTACGTATGCGGGTCGCGCAGGTCGATGGTGAACGGTACGGACGGCAGCATGCCGAAGCCGTCCTCGGCGGGCAGGTCGGTCGTGCCGAGCCGGACGGTGAGGGCGTCAGGGTGGCCCGGGGACCGCTCCCACAGGCGGGGGCCCGGTCCCAGCGCGGTCAGCAGTACGGAGGCCGGGTCCGGCCAGCGCTCGCGCAGCGTCGCGGCCTCCGCGGCCAGCCTCGCGGCGTCGCCGGCCTGCGCCGGGCCGCCGTCGGTGGCGGTCCGGCCCGCCGCGAGCTTGCGGGCCCAGGCGCTTATCGCTTCCGCGACCTGGCGGGCGGGGCGTGTTTGCGGTTGCGGGAAGCGGACGACGCGGGTCAGGTCTGCGGCGTCGGTGCCGTCGCCTCCGGCGGGGATTTCTCCCACCCCCCCGCCCGTTGCCCCCAGCGGTGAGGGCACCGCCTCTCGCGGTGCTTGCGCGCCGTCGGCGTCCGCGCGTTCGCCGGCGGCCCGCACCGGTCGGGGCACGGCCGCCGCGCCCGGGATGCGGTCGGGCCATTGGGTGGGGGGGAGGGAGACGCGGAGGTGGCCCTCGCCGTCGGGGATGGCGGGGATGGAGGCGGGGGGCGGGGGGACGGGGGAGCCGGGAGGGGAGGGTTCGAGGCGGAGGTCGGATTCGCCGATACGGAGGAGGGCGCCCGGTGGGAGGGGCGCGGGGCGGTCGCCGACGGGGCGGTCGCCGACCTTGGTGCCGTTGGTGGAGCCGAGGTCGGTGACGGTGACCTGCCCCTCGCTGTCGACGCTGACCGCGCAGTGCAGCCGGGAGACGTCGGGGTCGTCCAGCGCGACGTCGGCGTCGGCCGAGCGGCCGATCCGGGCCTGGCCGCCCTGGAGCAGGTGGACGCCGCCCGCGTCGGGGCCGCCGACGACGTGGAGGCGGGCGGCCGAGGGCTCGCCGGGGCGCGGGCCACTGTGCTGGTCGGCGGGGGCGTGCAGGGCGAGCACGGCGCCGTCGACCAGGGGCGGGACGCCGAGCACGGCGGTGGCGGGGTCGAGCCGGTCGGCGCCGGCGTAGAGCGCGGGCGTGGAACCGGAGGCGCGCGCGGGCTGGCCGGAGCCCGAGCCGGACGCGAGCGCGCCTGCCACCGCCCCGAGCCGGGTGCCCGCGGGCGCGGTGACGAGCACGTCGTAGGAGCGTGCTGCGCGGCCGCTGCGCGGCCCGAGAACGGTCAGCCGGATCTGCATCGCCGTCCGCGGTCCCTTCTGCTCGGGACGCCCGGGGCCCGGCCGGAAGGCGGCCGCTGGGCCCCTCCCCGCCGCGCACGGGCGCGTCGACACGTACGAGGGTGGGGTGGGGCGGCCGTGTGCCCGCCGCCCCTCCCACCCGTCCGGTGGTGCTGTGCTCGCCGGCTTCCGCCGGGTTCCCGGTGAAGGCCTGCGGTCACAGCACTAGGCATCCTCCCACCAGTCACTGACAACCCGCCGCCAGTCCCTCCCCCAGAGATCTTGAATGATCACCTTCGAACAGAACAGGCAACCAAGCGACCGTACCCCGCGTCCTATCCCCGAGCCTGTGCCGCGACCGAACGTCCCCGGAACCAGCGGTGTTCTCAGGCGGCGGCACTACAGTGGGCCGGAAAGGCTACGGACCAGGGAGCGCAGATCGTGCGGCCGGTAGGCAGCAAATACGTACTGGAGGAGCCGCTCGGGCGCGGTGCCACGGGCACCGTGTGGCGGTCCCAGGTGCGCGACACCGGCGAGACGGTCGCGATCAAGGTGCTCAAGGAAGAGCTCGCGAGCGACCCGGACATCGTCATGCGGTTCCTGCGCGAGCGCTCGGTCCTGGTACGGCTCACGCATCCGCACATCGTGAAGGTCCGCGACCTGGTGGTCGAGGGCGATCTGCTCGCGCTGGTCATGGACCTCGTCGACGGCCCGGACCTCTACCGCTACCTGCGCGAGAACGGCCCCTTCAGCCCGGTCGGCACCGCCCTGCTCACCGCCGCCGTCGCCGACGCGCTCGCCACCAGCCACGCCGACGGCGTCGTACACCGCGACCTCAAGCCCGCGAACGTCCTGCTCGCGACGGTCACCGGGGCCGACGGCAGCCCGCAGATGCACCCGATGCTCACCGACTTCGGCATCGCGCGACTGGCGGACTCCCCCGGCGTCACCCGTACGCACGAGTTCGTCGGCACGCCCGCCTACATAGCGCCGGAATCCGCGCAGGGACTGCCGCAGACCTCGGCGGTGGACGTCTACGGCGCCGGAATCCTGATGTACGAGCTGCTCACCGGGCATGCGCCGTTCCGCGGCGAGAGCGCGATCGAGGTGCTGCACCAGCACCTGAACGAGGAGCCGCGCCGCCCGTCGACCGTGCCCGAACCGCTGTGGACGGTCATCGAACGCTGCCTGCGCAAGAAGCCCGGCGAGCGCCCCAGTGCCGAGAACCTGGCCCGCGCGCTGCGGGTCGTCGCGGCCGGTGTCGGCGTGCACGCCACCCCGGCCGCCGCCGAGGCGGCGCTCGGCGTCGCCGCGCTGCTCGGGCCCGACCTGGAGCCGGCCACCGTCCCGGACCAGCAGCTCGTGCCGCCGGGCGCGGCCGACCCGACGCAGGTGCTCTCCCAGCAGCCCCCGCAGTCGTACGACCCGAACGCCGCCACCAGCGTGCTGTCCGCCGGCGACGGCACCCGGGTCATGCCGCCGATGCCCGACGGCCCGCCGCAGAGCGCCCAGCCGCAGGGCCCGCACCCGTGGGAGTCGCAGCTCAACGCCGCCCGCAACCGCGCCGAGCAGACCGAGGTCCAGTACCTCGACCCCAACCAGGACCCGCTGCGCCGCCGCCCGCGCCGCCAGCCCCAGCCCGGGCCCGCGGCCGCCCAGCAGCAGCGCTACGCCCAGCCGCAGCAGCAGCCCCGGCAGCAACCCCCGGCGTACCAGCAACCCCGCTACCAGCAGCCGCCGCCCCAACAGCAGCAGCCGCGCTACCAGCAGCCCCAGCCCCAGCGTTACGAGCCGCAGCGCCCGCCACCCGAACCGGCCCCGCGCCGGGAGCCGCGCCAGCGCAGCGCGAACCCGGTGAAGATCCCGGGTCTGGGCTGTCTCAAGGGCTGCATGACCATGATCGTCGTACTGGTCGTCATCTTCCTGCTGGCCTGGTACGTCGGACCGCTCCAGGACTGGTTCAACACCGGCAAGGGGCTGTGGGACAGCGTGACGGGCTGGATCAACTCGGCCTGGGACTGGGTATCCCAGATCAACAACGCCACCAACGGCGGGGGCTCCGGAGGCCAGTAATCCCGGGTGATGTTGGAGATTTGTCGACTTCCAGAGGGTGATTTCTCCGGCAGAAGCCCCGGTCACTACCGACTCGTTCCCCCAAGCGGCCCTCATCCGCGTAGCTTTGTCGCCAACACGACGGATCGTCGGAGGAGTCGAAGCAGCCTTGGCACGGAAGATCGGCAGCCGGTACACCGCCCACCAGGTGCTGGGGCGGGGTTCCGCCGGGACGGTATGGCTGGGCGACGGCCCCGAGGGGCCGGTCGCGATCAAGCTGCTGCGCGAGGACCTCGCCTCCGACCAGGAGCTCGTCGGCCGCTTCGTACAGGAACGCACCGCCCTGCTGTCGCTCGACCACCCGCACATCGTCGGCATCCGCGACCTCGTCGTCGACGGCAGTGACCTCGCCCTGGTCATGGACCTCGTACGCGGTACGGACCTGCGCTCCCGCCTGGAGCGCGAGCACCGTCTCTCCCCCGAGGCCGCGGTCGCCATCGCCGCCGACGTCGCCGACGGACTGGCCGCCGCGCACGCCGCCGGGGTCGTCCACCGCGACGTCAAGCCCGAGAACGTACTCCTGGACTCCGCCGCCCCGCCCGGGCCCGGCGGCGCGCCCCCGGCCCTGCTCACCGACTTCGGCATCGCCCGGCTGGTCGACTCCCCGCGCCGCACCCGCGCGACCCGCATCATCGGCACGCCGGACTATCTGGCCCCCGAGATCATCGAGGGCCTGCCGCCGCGGGCCAGTGTCGACATCTACGCGCTCGCCACCGTCCTGTACGAACTCATCGCCGGATTCACGCCCTTCGGCGGCGGCCACCCCGGCGCCGTACTGCGCCGCCATGTCACCGAGTCCGTGGCCCCGCTGCCCGATCTGCCGGACGAGCTGTGGCAGTTGCTCTCCCAGTGCCTGGCCAAGGCCCCGGCGTCCCGGCTGAAGGCCGGTGAACTCGGAGCGCGGCTGCGGGAGATGCTGCCCCAGCTCGCCGGGCTGCCGCCGATCGACGTCGACGCCCCGCACGACGCGCCGGACCCGGCGGGCGACGACCTGTACGAAGTCGACTTCGACGTGGAGCCGTTCGAGCCGTCCGGCCGGCGCGGAGCCGTGCCCCTCGTACGGGGCGCCGCCCCCGACTCCACCCGCGACACCCATACCAGCCTCAAGCTCCCCACCGCCGAGGAACTGGCCACCGGCCGCCCCGCCGCCGCCCGCACCGTCGGCGGGCCCCGGCACCGCCACCGCGCCTCCTCCGTGCCGGACGCGCTGCGCCGACGCCGCGTCAAGCTCGGCGCGGCCGCCGCCGCGGCGCTCGTCGCCGCCGGGCTCGGCGGCTGGGCCGTCGCCTCCGGCAGCAGCGACGACAACGGCTCCGGGTCCACCACCCGCGACGACCAGCAGCCCAGCGGCACCCCGACCGCGCCCACCGCGGGCGCCGCGTCCCCGCAGGGCGCGGTCGACTCGGCGGAGACCACGACCACGACCACCACGTCCGTGCTGTCGAAGTGGTCCTCCTTCAGCGCGCTGCCATCGCCGGGGGTCAAGCTGACCGGCGGCCCGCGTGCGATCAGGTTCGCCGGGACGACGTACGTCTTCGCGCGCGGCGCCGACAAGAGCGTCTGGTACTTCAACGGCACCTGGCACCGGCTTCCCGGCATAAGCGTCCTCGACGACCCCGCCGTGGTCTCCGCGAGCAGCGGCAAGCTCGACCTCTTCGCGCTGGGGACCGACCACCTGCTCTACCGCCGTACGCTCGCCTCCGGCACGTGGTCCGGCTGGTACCAGGTCGACCAGCGCACCGAGTTCGACTCCGCCCCGGCCGCGGCGTCCTCCGAGCCCGGCCGTATCGACCTCGTCGGCCGCGTCGGCGGCGACCTCGTCACCGCCTCCGTGGTCGACGGCCGCTGGAACGCCTGGGCGCTCGTCCCCACCGCCGGCCGCATCACCGCCGCCCCCGGCCTCGTCTCCCTCCGCGACGGATCGCTGGACGCCTTCGTCGTCCGCAAGGCCGACGGCGCCGTCCTCCGCCTCCCCTACGTCAACGGCGCCTGGCGCCCCTCCGAACTCGTCGACGGCCTCGCCACCACCGGGCGGCCCGAGGCCGTGGCCACCGGCTCCACGCTCCACGTCTACGCCCCCGCGGACGGCGGCGGCCTGACCCAGGCCGTCCACACCGCCTCCGGCTGGACCCTCGCCGACGTCCCCTCCACCTCCACCTCGGCGGCCGGCGCCAGCGCCTCCGCCTCCGGCGGCAAGGTCACGGTGTACGTCCGCCGCCCCGACGGCACGCTGGCCCGGGCGACGAGCCGCTGACTTCTTGCTCCCACAACCCACCATCCTCGCCGGTCACATCAAGGTCACGATCCAACGGCCCACCGCGCACGCGGTATTGCGGCCGCTCACAGACAGGGCATAGGACTGACGCGCAACGCGTAAGCGGATGACGCGGGGACGGGACGCCCAGCGAAGACTGCGGGGTGCGCGGATCCGCGCTGAGGGGATGGCAGGCAGATGCGAACATCCAGCAGGCGCACGCGCAGAGTGATCATCGGTGCGGTGGCGGCGGCCACGCTGACCGCGGCAGCCGCGGGCTGCAGCGGTGGCGGAAACGACAACAAGACCGGCGGCGGATCCTCCGCAAGCAGCGGAGGCGGCGTCGCGCTGCCCAGCCTGAAGGGGCAGAAGCTCGAGGTCGCGGCCGTGTGGACGGGCCCTGAGCAGAAGAACTTCCTGAAGGTGATCAACGAGTTCGAGAAGCTCACCGGCGCGAGCGTGAGCTTCGTGCCGACCGGTGACAACGTGTCCACCTTCCTCGGTTCGAAGATCGAGGGCGGTCAGCCGCCGGACGTGGCGTTCCTTCCGCAGGTGGGCGTGCTGCGCCAGTTCGCCGCGAAGGGGTGGCTGAAGCCGGTCGACAGCAGCGTCCAGGCGCAGTTGGACAAGAACTTCTCCAAGGGCTGGGTGGATCTCGGCGCCTATCAGGGCAAGCAGTACGGCGTGTATGCCAAGGCCGCGAACAAGTCGCTGGTCTGGTACAACACCAGCGCCTTCGAGACCGCGGGGCTCTCCTCCACGCCCACGACCTGGGCCGACTTCCTGAAGACGGCCCAGACGCTCTTCGAGTCGGGCACACCGGCCGTGTCGGTCGGCGGCGCCGACGGCTGGACGCTCACCGACTGGTTCGAGAACATCTATCTCTCGCAGGCCGGACCCGCCAAGTACGACCAGCTCGCCGCACACAAGATCAAGTGGACGGACGCCTCCGTCAAGCAGGCGCTCACCACGCTCGCGCAGCTCTTCGGCAACAAGGACCTGATCGCCGGCGGACAGAGCGGTGCACTCAACACCGACTTCCCGAAGTCGGTCACGCAGACCTTCACCGGCAATCCGCCGAAGGCGGCCATGGTGTACGAGGGCGATTTCGTCGGCTCCTTCATCAAGGACAACACCAGCGCGAAGGTCGGCACGAACGCCAAGGTCTTCCCGTTCCCGGCGGTCGGCAGCGGCAAGGCGCCGGTGGTCAGTGGCGGTGACGTCGGGGTGGCGCTGAAGAGCTCCAAGGGCGCGCAGGCGTTTCTGACGTTCCTCGCCTCGCCCGACGCGGCGAAGGTGTGGGCGTCCTCGGGCGGCTTCGTGTCGCCGAACAAGTCGCTGGCGCTGTCCGCCTATCCGGACGAGGTGTCCCGGGCCATCGCCAAGGCCCTGGTCGCGGCGGGCGACGACTTCCGGTTCGACATGTCCGACCAGGCCCCGGCGGCGTTCGGCGGCACCGCGGGCAAGGGCGAGTGGGCGGATCTGCAGACGTTCCTGAAGAACCCGGCCGACATCGCCGGCACCCAGTCGAAGCTGGAAGCGGACGCCGCCAAGGCGTACGCGGGCTGAGGCGGCGGCGATGGCCACCGTGGCAGCCGCGGGGGGCGCGCCGGCACCGGCCGGGCCCCCCGCCAGGCGCAGGAGTCTGATGGGCACCCGGCCCTGGGTGGTGGCGCTGTTCCTGCTGCCCGCGCTGGTGCTGCTCGGCGCGCTGGTGGTGTACCCGATCGGGTACACCACGTGGCGCAGTCTGTACGACGCCGGAGGCGCCCGCTTCGTCGGGCTGGAGAACTACGGCTCGGTCTTCAGCGACGACAGCACCTTCACCGCGCTGAAGAACACCGCGATCTGGGTGGCGGTGGCCCCCGCCCTGGCCACCGGCCTCGGGCTGATCTTCGCGGTGCTCACCGAACGGGTCAGCTGGGGCACGGCGTTCAAGCTGATCGTCTTCATGCCGATGGTCATCTCGATGCTGGCGGCCGGGATCATCTTCCGCCTGGTGTACGACGCGGATCCCAGCCGTGGCGTCGCCAACGCGGTGATCGTGGGCGTCCACGACACCTTCGCCGCGTCGTCGGCGTATCCGGGGGCCAAGCCGCGCCCCGGCGGCGACATCACCGCGACGTCCGGGGGCTCGTACACCACCAAGTCGACCGCGCAGCCGGGCACACCGGTGGCGCTGCCGCTGATCGGCATCCCGGCGGCCAAGCTGCCGGCCGGCACCCAGAACGCGAAGACCGCGTCCGGTTCGGGGCTGACCGGCACCGTATGGCTGGACTTCGCGCCGGGCGGCGGCGGGAAGCCCGGGGTGGTCGACCAGGGTGAGAAGGCGCTCAAGGGGGTGGAGGTCCAGGCGGTCAAGGGCGGGAAGGTGGTCGCGACCGCCAAGTCCGCCGCGGACGGCACCTTCTCGCTGCCCGCGTCGGCCGCCGGGGCCCAACTGCGGCTGCCGGCGTCGAACTTCGCCCAGCCGTACAGCGGGGTGGACTGGCTCGGGCCTTCGCTGGTCACGCCGGCCATCATCGGTTCGTACATCTGGATGTGGGCGGGCTTCGCGATGGTGCTGATCGCGGCCGGTCTGGCCGGGGTGCCGCGCGAGCTGATGGAGGCCGCGCGGGTGGACGGCGCGAACGAGTGGCAGGTCTTCCGCAAGGTCACCGTGCCGCTGCTGGCGCCGGTTCTGATCGTGGTGCTCGTGACGTTGATGATCAATGTGATGAAGGTCTTCGACCTCGTCTACATCATCGCCCCGCAGCCCAGCCAGCCCGCCGCGAACGTGCTGGCCCTGCAGCTGTACGTGTCGTCCTTCGGCGGCGGCAACAACCAGGGCCTGGGCAGCGCGATCGGCGTGATCCTGCTGCTGCTCGTCATCCCCGTGATGGCGTTCAACATCCGCCGTCTCAGGAGGGAGCGCCGCCGATGACATCGATCGCCGATACGGCCGGTACGACGGGGGCGGCCGCCACACCTGCGGCGGAGCGCCGGGAGCCGCTGGCCACCCGGCTGGCGGGACGGCTCGGGGGCGGCGCGGTGCGCGGCTTCCTGCTGCTGGTGGCGCTGTTCTGGCTGATGCCGACCGTCGGGCTGCTGATCTCGTCCTTCCGCGATCCGACGGACATCGGCACGTCGGGCTGGTGGAAGGTGTTCAGCACTCCGGCCCAACTGACCGTCAACAACTACCAGGACCTGCTGAGCGACCACGCGATCACCTCGTCGCTGGTCAACACGGTGCTGATCACCGTCCCGGCCACCCTGCTGGTGGTGGTCATCGGGTCGCTGGCCGGCTACGCCTTCGCGTGGATGGACTTCCGCGGCCGGGACTGGCTGTTCCTGCTGGTCGTGGGACTGCTGGTGGTGCCGATCCAGATCGCGCTGCTCCCGGTGGAGCACCTGTTCCGGGACATCGGGATCTTCGGCGAGATCATCGGGGTGATCCTCTTCCACGTGGGCTTCGGTCTGCCCTTCGCGATCTTCCTGCTGCGTAACTTCTTCGCGGAGATCCCGCGCGAGTTGCTGGAGGCCGCGCGGCTGGACGGTGCGAGCGAGCTGCGGCTGTTCACCCAGGTGATCATGCCGCTGGGCGGGCCGGCGATCGCGTCGCTCGGCATCTTCCAGTTCCTGTGGGTGTGGAACGACATGCTGGTGGCGCTGATCTTCTCCAACGCCGACTCGCAGCCCATCACGGTCGCCCTGCAGCAGCAGGTGCGGCAGTTCGGCAACAACGTCGACGTCCTGGCGCCCGGCGCCTTCATCTCGATGGTGATCCCGCTGATCGTGTTCTTCGCGTTCCAGCGACAGTTTGTCTCCGGGGTGATGGCCGGAGCCGTGAAGTAGCCGTAACCAGATCACCGTTCGCGGCGTTGCCCGGAATATAACGGGCACACGCCGCGTACGTTGCAGTTCATCCGATAACCGGCGAAGCCCGCTCCGCGCCCGCCGATCCTATTGGATGTCCCCTTGCCCCGGTTCAGCGTCATCGTGCCCGCCTACAAGGTGCAGGCCTACCTGCACGAGTGCATCGAGTCGGTCCTCGGACAGGGCTTCTCCGACTTCGAGCTGATCGCCGTCGACGACTGCTCTCCCGACGGCAGCGGCGCCATCCTCGACGACTTCGCCGTCCGCGACGCCCGGGTGAGCGTCCTGCACCTCCCCGAGAACGTCGGCCTCGGCCGCGCCCGCAACGCCGGCATGGCCCGGGCCACCGGCGACTACCTGCTCTTCCTCGACAGCGACGACACCCTCACCCCGGGCTCGCTCCAGGCGATCGCCGACCGGCTGAAGGAGGCCGACGAGCCCGACCTCCTGGTCTTCGACTACGTCCGCACCTACTGGGACGGCAGAATCGCCCGCAACCAGCGCGCCGACCTCCTCGCCCAGAACCCCGAGGGCCCCCAGGTCCTCACCCTCGCCGACCGCCCCGGGCTGCTGAAGCTGCTCCAGGTCGCCTGGAACAAGGCGTACAAGCGGGAGTTCGTCGAGCGGCGCGGCTTCACCTTCCCGCCCGGCTACTACGAGGACACCCCCTGGACCTATCCGGTGCTGCTCAGCGCCCGTACGATCGCGGTCCTGGACCGGGTCTGCGTGCACTACCGGCAGCGGCGGCAGGGCAACATCCTCAGCACCACCAGCCGCAAGCACTTCGACATCTTCGACCAGTACGACCGGGTCTTCGGTCACATCGACAGCAACCCCACGCTCGACCGCTGGCGCCCCGCCGTCTTCGGCCGCATGGTCGCCCACCTCGCCACGGTCTACAGCTCCGCGGGGCGACTGCCCAGGTCGGCCCGGTCGGCGTTCTTCAAACGCTGCCGCCAGCACTACAAGCGCTACCGGCCCACCGGCGGCGCCGTGGGCACGCAGGCGCGCCACCTGCTGCTCGGCCTCGGCGCCCGCCGCACCTTCGACGGCCTGCGCCTCGCCGGGCGCATGCGCCGCAGGGTGCGGGCCCGCGGCAAGGTCGCGTACCGCAGGCTGCGCAGCGCCCTGCTGCGGCTGCACTACGCCGTCCAGCGCCGGCGCCCGCTCGACCCGGGCCTCGCGGTGTTCAGCGCCTACTGGAACCGCGGCTACGCCTGCAATCCCGCCGCCATCGAGGCCACCGTCCGGGCGCTCGCCCCACACATCCGCACCGCCTGGATCACCCATCCGCGGCACGCCCACACCCTGCCGCCCGGCGTGCGCCGCCTGCACCCCGGCTCGGCCGCCTACTGGACGGCGCTGGCCAGGGCCACGTACGTGGTCAGCAATGTCAACCTGCCGGACCACTACGCGAAGCGGCCGGGGCAGACCAACATCCAGACCCACCACGGCACCCCGCTCAAGCACATGGGCGTCGACCTGATGGACCGCCCCGCCGCCGCCCGGGACATGGACTTCGGCCGGCTGCTGCGGCACGCCGACCGCTGGGACTTCAGCGTCTCCGCCAACCGCCACTCCACGCTGACCTGGGAGCGCGCCTACCCCTCGGGCTTCACGACTCTCGAGTACGGCTATCCGCGCAACGACGTCTTCCAGCAGGCCACCGCCGAGGACGTGCTGCGCGTCCGCAGCGAGCTGGGCATCCCCCACGAGGCCACCGCCGTCCTGTACGCCCCCACCCACCGCGACTACCGGCGCGGCCTGCACACGCCCGCCGACCTGCGGCGCATGGCCCGCGAACTGGGCCCCGGCTTTGTGATCCTGCTGCGTACGCACTACCTCGAGGACGGCGCCTCGCCCGCCGCCGCCGTGCCCGACGGGGTCATCGACGTCTCCGGGCACCCGAGCGTCGAGGAGCTGTGCCTGGCCGCCGACGTCCTGCTCACGGACTACTCGTCCATCATGTTCGACTACGCCAACCTGGACCGCCCGATCGTCCTGCACACCGAGGACTGGGCCGCGTACGGAGCCGCCCGCGGCACCTACTTCAACATCATCGCCGAGCCGCCCGGCCTGGTCGCCCGCACCGAGGACGAACTCATCGACATCCTCACCACCGACGCCTGGCGCGGCCCCCGTTCCGCCGAACTGCGGGCCGCCTTCCGGGCGCGCTTCTGCCCGTACGACGACGGGCATGCCGGCGAGCGGATCGTCCGCCGGGTCTTCCTCGGCGAGGACGGCGGGCTGCCCTCGGTCATCCCGCTCGAACAGCGCCGCCCCGCCCCCGCGCCCAACCGGGCCCGCGCGCTGACCCCGCGCCCCCACACCGGGGTGCCCGCGCCCTTGCTCAGTCACTTCGAGGTCCACCCGCAGGCGTGACCTGGCGCCTCATGGCGAGTTGAACCCCTTGTCCGTGTCCGCGCGTCCAGGAAATCCAGGATCCCCCCATGCCCCGCTTCAGCATCATCGTCCCGGTCCACAAGGTGCAGGGATACCTGCGTGAGTGTCTCGACTCCGTACTGTCGCAGTCATTCCCCGACACCGAGCTGATCGCCGTCGACGACTCCTCACCCGACAACTCCGGCCGCATCCTGGACGAGTACGCCGCCCGCGACACCCGCGTCACCGTCGTCCACCACGACCGCAACCTCGGCGTCGGCGCCTCCCGCAACTCCGGCGCCGAGCGCGCCACCGGCGACTACATCCTCTTCCTGGACGGCGACGACACGATCGCGCCCGGCTCCCTCGACGCCATCGCCGAACGCCTCAAGCAGGACGAGGACCCGGACATCCTCTACTTCGACCACGTCCGCACCTACTGGTGGGACTCCGCCGAGAAGAGCCTGTTCGGCGAGCTGCTCGCGTCGGCCGGCACCGATGTCTTCCGCATCACCGACCGCCCCGAGTTCCTCAAGCTCTTCGCGATGACCTCGAACCGCGTCTACCGCCGCGACTTCTACCAGGGCCACGGCTTCGCCTTCAGCGACGGCATCTACGAGGACGCCCTCGTCTCGTACATGACCATGCTCACCGCCGAGCGCATCTCCTGCCTCAACCGCGTCGTCCTCGAATACCGCCAGCGCCGTGCCGGAGCCAGCACGCGCAGCCCGGGCCGCAACCACTTCGTCATCTTCGACCAGTACACGCGGCTCTTCGCCTTCCTGGACGGCAAGGAGCACCTGACCGGCCTGCGCCCCCAGATCTTCGAACGGGCCGTCACCCACCTCCTCTTCTGCCTGGGCAACCCCGAGCGGATCCCGCCGCGGCTGCGCCGCGAGTTCTTCCGGCTGGGCGTGAAGTGGTACCGGCAGCACGTGCCCGCCGGCTTCGTACCGTCCGCCGAACTGCGGCCGTTCGCCCGTGGCGGCTACGCACGGCTGCGCATCGCCGAGCGGACGGCGGGCATGCTGCGGGGCATCGCGAAGCGCAGGCGCAACGCCCGGCGGACCGTCACACAGAGCTTCAAGGCCGCGCTGTACCGCTACCACCTGCGGCGGCCGCTCGACCCCCACCTCGCTGTCTATGCCGCCTACTGGGACCGGGGCGTGCTCTGCAATCCGGCGGCGATCTTCCGCAAGCAACAGGAACTGGCCCCGCACATCCGCGCGGTGTGGGTGGTCCGCAAGTCCGACGCCGACCGGGTCCCGGCCGGGGTCGACCACGTCGTGCCGGGCACCCGGCGCTACTGGCGGTCGCTGGCCCGGGCCACCTACCTGATCAACAACGTCAACTTCGCCAACGCCGTCGTCAAGCGCCCCGGCTCCGTACACGTCCAGACCCACCACGGCACTCCGCTGAAGAAGATGGGCATCGACCAGCAGCGCTACCCCGCCTCCGCCAACGGCATGAGCTTCCGCAAGCTCCTCGACCGCGTCGACCGCTGGGACCTCAGCCTCTCCGCCAACCCGCACTCCACCGAGGTCTGGGAGCGGGTCTACCCCTCCTCCTTCCGCCAGCTCGAATCCGGCTACCCGCGCAACGACGTCTACGTCACGGCCGGCGCGGCCGAGGTCGAGGCCGCCCGAGACGCGCTCGGCATCCCGGCCGGGCGGGTGGCGATCCTCTACGCCCCCACGATGCGCGACTACCAGAAGGGGTACGTACCGCGGCTGGACTTCGCCCGCGTCTGCCGCGAACTGGGCCCGGACTTCGTCCTGCTGGCCCGTACGCACTACTTCCACGCCGGCGACGAAGCGCTGAGCGAGCTGCACGACCGGGGCCTGGTCATCGACGTCTCCCGGCACCCGTCGGTCGAGGAGCTGTGCCTGGCGGCGGACGCCCTGGTCACGGACTACTCGTCCATCATGTTCGACTACGCCAACCTCGACCGGCCCATCGTCATCCACGCCGACGACTGGCCCGTCTACCGCGCCTCCCGCGGCGTCTACTTCGACCTGCTGTCCGGCGAGCCCGGCGACACCCCCGGCCCGGTCTCCACCTCCGACGAGGAATTCGTCCGCGTCTTCCGCGACGGCGACTGGAACAGCCCCCACTCCACCGAACTCCGGGCCGCCTTCCGGGCGCGTTTCTGCGCCTTCGACGACGGGCGGGCCGCCGAGCGCGTCGTGCGCCACGTCTTCCTCGGCGAGGACCAGCCCCCTCTCCCCTACGTCCCGCTCGCCGACCGCACCCCCGCCCCCGCCCCGTCCGAGCTCGCCGCCGGCCGGCCGCTGGTGCCCTCGCCGGGCGGTGAGCTGGGCAAGGACACCGCCTCCTCTTCTCCGACGTAGCCCGGACGGCCCAGCCGCTGTGGCACCCCACCGGATCGCCCTGAAAGCTCGTTCGTAACCACAGGGTGATTCCGGGAGGGGCCACAGTGACCGGCGTTCTGACCACGATCCATGCGAATCCGCAGGTCACTGCCCCCGACACCGGGCAGTACAGACAGGCCGGGCGATGGCGTACGACGCCCTTCCAGCTGATCGGCGGGATCTTCTGGGCGATGGTGTCCGCCCAGGCCTGGCGCACTCCCATCGCCGCCGACTTCGGCCAGCACGCCGCCGCGATCGAACGCGTCAAGGCCGACTGGCTGCATCCGGCGAACCCGCTGCTCGACATACCGGCCCACGGCAGCCCGTACTTCACGCCGTACACCGTCGCCCTCGGGCTGCTGGCGAAGGCCACCGGGCTGGCGGGCTGGGAGGTCCTCAAGGCGTGCGGGCCGCTCAATCTGGCCGTGCTGGTCACCGGCGTCGCGGCGTTCACCCGCACGCTGAGCGCGCGCAGCTGGGCGCCGGTGCTGGCGCTCGCGGCCTTCGTACTGCTCTGGGGGCCGGTGCACATGGAGTGGAGCGGCTTCCTGGGGCTGCAGTCACTGGTCCGGGGCGTGACCTATCCCAGCGCGCTGGCGGTCGGGCTGACCTTCCACCTGTGGGCGCTGACCGCCCGCTACGCCCGGCCCGGCCCCAGACCGGGGCCCTGGGTGTACGCGGGGGTGGGCCTCCTGTGCGGCCTGGTGGTGCTCATCCACCCCATCACGGCCCTGGGCACCGTCATCGGCATGGTCGCGCTGCTCATGGGCTGCCGGCGCCGGTGGAACCGTACGGCGACCGAGCGGTGGGCGCTGGCCGCGGCGGTGGCCTTCGCCGTGGCCGCGTGGTGGCCGTACTTCAGCGTGTTCGCGCTGGCCGGTGATCCGACGGTGGACCGGATACACCGGCCGCTCTACGGGGACCTGTGGGGCTGGTACGGGCTCGCGCTCGCCGGACTGCCGGCGCTGTACTGGCGGGCGCGGCGGGATCTGTTCGACCCGCTGGTGGTGATGTTCGTGCTGGGGTGCGGGGTGGCCGCGTACGGCTGGTTCAGCGGGCACTACACGTACGGGCGAATATTCGGGGTGCTGCTGGTGCCCCTGCAGTTCTCGCTGGCCGTCGAGCTGGCCGACGTGCCGCGCTGGACCGGATGGCACCGGCTTCTGGTACCGCTGGCCGCCGTCGCCGCCTGCGCCGGGCTGGTGGCGCAGGCAGGCGCGGTCGTGCCCAGGCGGTACGAGCCGGTCGCCCTGCAGCGGGTGCCCCACTGGCCGAGCTACCGGTGGGCCGCGGACCGCATCCCGGCCGGCGACACCGTCCTGGCCCACGGCTACGTGCCCACCCGCGCCCTTCCGGCGTACGGCGTCTTCCTCGTCGCCCCGACCTGGCCCGACCCCTCCACGCCCGCCGCCGTCCGGCTCCGCCGCCAGGACGCCGTACGGGCCTACTTCGCCGCCGACGCCACCACGACCGCCCGGTCCCGCATCGCCCGGACCTACCACGCGAAGTGGGTCCTGACGCTGCGGGACGAGCCGGCACCGGCCGACGGGAGGCTGGCGGCCGCCAGCTCCGTGACCGGTGAACGGCTCTTCCGGCTGGGCGAGCGCCCGGCGCCGCCGGGCGGCCCGCCGCCTAGCGGTGCGTCCGCAGAAGCGTACGGATCGTCCGCATCGCGACCGACAGGTTGGCCAGGTCGTACGCCTCGGAGGTCTGGATCTCCTCCAGGGTGGTCCGGGCCCGCCCGATGATGGCCGCGTTCGAGGACTCCCAGGCCTTGAAGCGCTGCTCGGGCGTCGAGGTGCCGTTGCCCGCCGACAGGACGTCGGCGGTGAGCGCCGCGTGGGCCGAGAACAGGTCCTCGCGGATGGCCGCGCGGGCCATGGACTGCCAGCGGTCGGCGCGGGGCAGCTCGATGATGCGGTCGAGGAGCTGCGTGATGCCGAGCCGGTGGCCGAGGGCGTTAAATACCTCGGCGACGTCCAGCGGGTCGTTGCCGGTCCGGTTGGCGACGTCGACGATGTCGAGGATCGGGAAGGCGGAGGAGAGTCCGGCGACCCGCGTCGCCAGCTCCTCCGGAACCCCGGAGCCGGTCACCTCGTCGTGGATGGACTGGTACCACTCCAGGTCCGCACCGCGCAGCAGCTTGGGCAGCACCGCCCACACGGTCGCGACGCCCTCGGCGAAGAAGTCGATCGTGCCGGCGATCTCCAGCGGCTGCGGGCGGTTGTTGAGCAGCCAGCGGGCGCCGCGCTCGACGAGCCGCCGCGAGTGGAGCCGGATGCGGGTCTGGACGTCCGCGGGCACGACGTTGTCGAGTGCCTCGACGTCGTCCCAGATCCGGCCGAGGCCGAAGATCTCCCGGGCGGCGGTGTGGGCCCGGACGATCTCCTCGGTCATGGCGCCGGTCTCCTCCTTGAAGCGGTGGAGGAAGGTCGTACCCGCCGTGTTGACGGTGTCGTTGACCAGGACCGTGGTGACGATCTCGCGGTGCAGGGCGTGGTTGTCGATCTGCGGCTCGAAGTTCTCGCGCAGGGCGTGCGGGAAGTACTCGTGCAGCAGGGCCCGCAGATACGGGTCGTCGGGCAGGTCCGTGGCGATCAGTTCACTCGCCATGGTGATCTTCGTGTACGCCAGCAGCACGGCCAGCTCGGGCTGGGTCAGGCCCTGCCCGGAGGCGAGCCGCTCGCGGATCTGCCGGTCGGTGGGCAGGAACTCCAGGGCCCGGTCGAGATGGCCCTCGCGCACCAGGCGGCGGATGTAGCGCTGGTGGGCGTGGAGGAGGCTGCTGGACTGGGCCATGCTGTTGGCCAGCGCCACGTTCTGCGCGTAGTTGTTGCGCAGCACCAGCGCGCCGACCTCGTCGGTCATCTGGGCGAGCAGCTTGTTGCGCTGCTTGACCGTCATGTCGCCGTCGGCGACGACCGCGTTGAGCAGGATCTTGATGTTGACCTCGTGGTCGGAGGCGTCCACGCCGGCGCTGTTGTCGATCGCGTCGGTGTTGATCTTCCCGCCGTTGAGGGCGAACTCGATCCGCCCCAGCTGGGTCAGGCCCAGGTTGCCGCCCTCGCCGACGACCTTGGCCCGCAGCTCGTTGCCGTCGACCCGGATGGGGTCGTTGGCCTTGTCGCCGACGTCGGCGTGCGATTCGGTCGAGGCCTTGACGTACGTACCGATGCCGCCGTTCCACAGCAGGTCCACCGGGGCCTGGAGGATGGCCTTCATCAGCTCGGCGGGGGTGAGCTTGGCGACCGGCTGCTCGATGCCGAGGGCCTTGCGGATCTGCGGGGTGATGGTGATGGCCTTGGCCGTACGGGGGAAGACCCCGCCGCCGGCCGAGATCAGCGAGGTGTCGTACTCCGCCCAGCTGGAGCGCGGCAGCTCGAACATCCGGCGCCGCTCGGCGTACGAGGTCGCGGCGTCCGGGTGCGGGTCGATGAAGATGTGCCGGTGGTCGAAGGCGGCGACCAGGCGGATGTGCTCGCTGAGCAGCATGCCGTTGCCGAAGACGTCTCCGGACATGTCGCCGACGCCGGCGACCGTGAAGTCCTCGGTCTGGGAGTTGTGGCCCATCTCGCGGAAGTGCCGCTTGACGGACTCCCAGGCGCCCTTGGCGGTGATGCCCATCTTCTTGTGGTCGTAGCCGACCGAGCCGCCGGAGGCGAAGGCGTCGCCGAGCCAGAAGCCGTACGAGACGGCGACCTCGTTGGCGATGTCGGAGAAGGCGGCGGTGCCCTTGTCGGCGGCGACCACGAGGTAGGTGTCGTCGCCGTCGTGCCGTACGACATCGGTCGGGGGCACGACCTGGCCGCCGACCAGGTTGTCGGTGATGTCGAGCAGACCGGAGATGAAGGTCTTGTACGAGGCGATGCCCTCGGCCAGCCACGCGTCGCGGTCCACCGACGGGTCGGGCAGCCGCTTGCCGACGAAGCCGCCCTTGGCGCCGACCGGCACGATGACGGTGTTCTTCACCATCTGCGCCTTGACCAGGCCCAGCACCTCGGTACGGAAGTCCTCGCGGCGGTCGGACCAGCGCAGGCCGCCTCGGGCGACCTTGCCGAAGCGCAGGTGGACGCCCTCGACGCGCGGCGAGTAGACCCAGATCTCGTACGCCGGGCGGGGCGCGGGCAGGTCGGGGATGGCCTGCGGGTCGAACTTCATCGACAGGTAGTCGTGCGGGTGGCCGTCCTCGCGGCGCTGGAAGTAGTTCGTGCGCAGCGTCGCCTTGATGAGGGTCAGGAAGGCCCGCAGGATGCGGTCCTCGTCCAGGCTGGCGACCTGGTCGAGGGCGGCGTCCAGCTCCTCCATCAGGGCGTCGGTCAGCTCACTGCCGGCCCGCTGGTGGTCGGGTGACATCCGGGCCTGGAAGAGGTTGACCAGCAGCCGGGTGGTGTGGACGTTGGATCGGAGGGTGTCCTCCATGTAGTCCTGGCTGAAGGTGGAGCCCGCCTGCCGCAGGTACTTGGCGTACGCGCGCAGCACCACGGCCTGCCGCCAGGTCAGCCCGGCGCCCAGCACGAGGGAGTTGAAGCCGTCGTTCTCGGCGTGGCCGGACCAGGTGGCGGCGAAGGCCTCCTGGAACCGCTCGCGGGCGTCGTCGCCGAGGTCGCCGAGGGAGCGGTCGACGCGCAGCCCGAAGTCGTAGATCCAGGCGCGGCTGCCGTCGCCGCGGCGCAGTTCGTACGGGCGCTCGTCGATGACCTCGACGCCCAGGCGCTGGAGGATCGGCAGCACGGCGGAGAGCGAGACGGGCGCGCCGGTGCGGTAGATCTTGAAGCGGCGCTCGTCCTGCGGGGCGCTGACCGGCTCGTACAGGCTGAGGGTGAAGTCCTCGTCCGGCTTGAGGCGTTCGATGTGCTGGAGGTCGGCGACGGCGGTGCGGGCGGTGAAGTCGGCCTTGTAGCCCTCGGGGAAGGCGTGCTGGTAGCGGCGGGCCAGGGCCGCCGCGCGCTCCTCTCCGCACTCGGAGATCAGCGCCTCGGCGAAGCCGTCGGCCCAGGAGCGGGTGGCGTCGGAGAGCCGGGCCTCGATCCGCTCGACGTCGGCGTCGGTGAGGTGCACCAGCTCGGTGCCGGGCTCGACGCGGACCACGAAGTGCAGCCGGGACAGCACGGATTCGGTGTGCAGGGCGGTGAAGTCGACCGGGTGCCGGCCGTTCAGCTCCTCGACCAGGATGTCGGTGAGCTTGAGCCGTACGTCGGTGGTGAAGCGGTCGCGCGGCAGGTAGACCAGCGCCGAGTAGTAGCGCCCGTACTCCTCCTGGCGCAGGAACAGCCGCAGCCGGCGGCGTTCCTGGAGGTAGAGCACGCTGGTGGCGACCGACAGCAGCTGGTCGACCGGGGTCTGGAACAGTTCGTCGCGCGGGTAGGTCTCCAGGATCTGCAGCAGGTCCCGGCCGTCGTGGCTCTCCGGCCCGAAGCCCGCCTTCTCCAGGACCTCCTGGACCTTGCGGCGGACCACCGGCACACGGCGTACGGACTCGGTGTACGCGGCCGAGGAGAACAGGCCGAGGAAGCGGCGCTCGCCGATGACATTGCCGTCGGCGTCGAACTTCTTGACCCCGACGTAGTCCAGGTAGGAGCGGCGGTGCACGGTGGCGCGGCTGTTGGCCTTGGTCAGGACCAGCAGCTTGTGCTCACGGGCCTTGGCGCGCACGTCGCGCGGCAGCCGGTGGAAGGACGGGGACACCGGGTGGGCCGCGTCGCCGGACTCGGCGTGCGAGGGGTCGGAGCGCAGGATGCCGAGACCGGTACCGGGGACGGGCGCGAGGACGTCCTCCGCCTCACCCTCCGGGGTGTTCTCGGTGACCAGCTCGTACTCGCGGTAGCCGAGGAAGGTGAAGTGGTCCTCGGCGAGCCAGCACAGCAGCTCCTCCGCCTCGGCGATCTCCTGCTGGGGCATGCCCATCGGCGGCGCCGCGGCCAGCTCACCGGCCACGAACAGCGCGCGCTCGTGCATCTTCGTCCAGTCCTCGACCGCCTCGCGGACATCGGACAGGACGCGGCGCAGGTCGGCGGTGATCTGCTTGAGGTCGGCCCGGTCGGTCTCGCGGTCGATCTCGACATGGATCCACGACTCGACGAGCGCGTCGTGCGGCAGCTCGCTCACGTCGGCGGGCCGGTCGCTGCCCAGCACCTCGAGGAGTTTGCCGGTCACATCGCGCCGGACCACGATCTGGGGGTGGATCACCACATGGATCGCGCGGTCCTGCCGGGACAGCTCGTTGGTGACCGAGTCGACCAGGAACGGCATGTCGTCGGTGACCACCTCGACGACGGTGTGGCTGTCCGTCCAGCCGTTCTCCTCGACGGTCGGGGTGTGCACCCGTACGTTCGCGGTGCCCTGCGGGCGTACCTCGGCGAGGCGGTAGTGCGACAGTGCCGCGCCGTAGATGTCGACCGGGTCTCTGGAGATCAGGTCCTCGGGTGCGGTGTGAAGGTAGTAGCGCTGCAGGAAGGCACGGACCGCCTCTTCCCCATCGAGCCCCCGGCCGGGTTCGCCCCCCGCCGGGCTGTTCTCACCCACCCGGGCCGCCCGTGCGAGCAGCTCGGCCTTGGCTTCGTCCAGCTTGGTCTGCATGTCCTCATGCTCCTGTCGCGCGCCATTGCGTGACGTAGATGACGGTGCTCGGATGATCAGCGCTGATCACGCTGTAAGGCTATCGCTCCGTCCCGGGGGGCTGTCAGGGGCTCTTTGTGTACAAAACCACGAACCAATCTTTGACGAACTGGACAGTCCGGGGTGGCGGGTGCACGTTGATTTAAAGAACTGTTCGTGGGGGGCGGCCGGAGTTTTCCCAGGAGTTACAGCAGGAGCCACAGCAGGAGTCACGGAGTCCCGAGGAGGCGTCACACACCATGACCGCCAAGATCCTGATCGTCACCGGCGATGCGGCCGAGTCGCTCGAAGTGCTCTACCCGTACCAGCGGCTGCTGGAGGAGGGCTACGAGGTGGACATCGCGGCCCCCGAGAAGAAGAAGCTCCGCTTCGTCGTCCACGACTTCGAGGAGGGCTTCGACACGTACACCGAGAAGCCCGGCTACACCTGGCCCGCCGACCTCTCCTTCGCCGACGTCGACCCCGGCGCCTATGCCGCCCTCGTCATCCCCGGCGGCCGCGCCCCGGAGTATCTGCGCAACGACGCCGAGCTGAGGAAGATCCTCAAGGCCTTCTTCGACGCCGACAAGCCGGTCGCCCAGATCTGCCACGGCCCTCTCATCACCGCGGCCGTCGGCGGCCTCAGCGGCCGCCAGGTCACCGCCTACCCGGCCCTGGAGCTCGACATGCAGACCGCCGGCGCCTCCTTCCAGGACTCCGAGGCCGTCGTCGACGGCGTCCTCGTCTCCGCCCGCGCCTGGCCGGACCACCCGGCGTGGATGCGGGAGTTCCTGAAGGTGCTGCGGAGCAAAGCCCCGGTGAGCTGACCGCGCCGTCTACACCTCACCCGCGAGCGCAGCGATCTCCGTGCGCGACGACGCACCCAGCTTGGCGAGGATGTGCTCGACGTGGGCGTCGGCGGTCCGTTTGGAGATCACCAGGCGTTCGGCGATCTCCCGGTTGGACAACCCCTGGGCGACCAGCGCGGCGACCTCACGCTCGCGCGGCGTGAGGCCGTCCGCCCCGCCGCGCCGTTCGGAGTCGGGGGCGGGCACCCGTAATGGTGAGTCGGCGTCGGCGAGGACCAGCTCGACGGCGCGGTCCAGCGGGAGCCGCGCGCCTCGGTCGAAAAGCCGTTCGTACACCTGCGCGCCGAGCGCCTCTCGGGCCGCCGCCTCGGAGCGGGCGTGCTGATGGAGCAGGGTCTCGACGCCGAACATCGGGGTGCCGATGCGCCGCCACAGCGTGTGCGCGGCGCCGAGCATCCAGGCCGTACGGGCGTAGCGCCCGTCCTGCGCCGCGACCCAGGCCAGGGCCTCGGTGCAATGGGCGAGCCCCCACACCTCGCCCAGCTTGCGTTTCTTCAGCAGCGCGGCACGGATCAGCCGGGCGCATTCCGGGCGGTCGCCGGCGTCCCAGGCGACGATGCCCTTGATCAGCATGATGTTGGACTGGATCATGCACTCCTCGGCCGCCTCCTCACCCAGGTACTCCAGCGCCAGGTCGCACATCTCGATCGCGCCGGGGATGTCGTCGATGACGGCCCGCAGAAAGCCCTCCTGGTAGTGCGACATGACCAGGCCGAGCCGGTCGTCGAGGGCGCGCAGCCGGTCGCGGGCGTCGTCGGTGAGCTCGCGGGAGCGCTCGGCCTCGCCGTACAGGCCGTGGACGCCGCCGATGTAGCCGATGGCGTACGCGAGGGCCGTCGGGTCGCCGACCTGCTCGGCGGTGCGGCGGGCCTCCTCGAAGCGGGTGAGGGCGGCGCCGAGGTCGCCCTGCATGAGGGCGAGCATGCCGGAGACGACCAGCGCGTGTGAGCGTTCGGGGCCAGGTTCGGGGCTGAGGGACAGGCCCTTGTCGAGCCAGTAGCGGCCCTCGGTGGGCAGGCCGGCGGTCAGCCAGTACGCCCAGAGTTTGCTGCCCAGGACAAGGCCGTGGAGGAGGCCCTGCGGCTCGGCGAAGGCGTACTCCAGGGCGGCCCGTAAGTTGGCCTGGTCGCGTACGAGGGCCTGGTAGAGGGGGACCTGGTCGTCGGTGAGCAGCCGGTCGTAGAAACGCTCGGCGAGCAGCAGGTGGTGGTCGCGGTGACGGCGACGGCAGGCCATGACGCCGTCGGTCTGGGCGAGCCATTCGGCACCGTACTCGCGGATGGTGTCCAGGAGCCGGTAGCGGGTGCTGGCCTTCCCGCCGGTGGTGTCGTCGACGCGCAGGACGACGGACTTGTCGACCAGCGCGATGAGGTGCTCCAGGACCGCGGCCGGGGGCAGGTCGCCGCCGGAGCAGACCTGCTCCACGGCGGCGAGGTCGAAGGTGCCGGCGAAGACCGACAGCCGGGCCCACAGCAGCCGTTCCTCCGGCGAGCACAGCTCATGGGACCAGCCGATGGCCGTACGGAGGGTCTGGTGCCGGGGCAGGCTGGTGCGGCGGCTGCCGCCGAGGATGCGGAAACGGTCCTCCAGACGGGCGGAGAGCTGGTCGAGCGGGATGGCCCGCAGACGTACGGTGGCCAGCTCGATGGCGAGCGGGATGCCGTCCAGGCGGCGGCAGAGCACCAGCACATCGGCCCGGTTGGCGTCGGTGACCGCGAAACCCGGGACGACCGCCGCCGCCCGCCGCCCGAACAGCGTCACCGCGTCCTGCACCGGCAGCGGCGGGATCTGCAGCATGTGCTCCCCCGGCACGTCCAGCGGCTGGCGGCTGGTGGCCAGGACGGTGACCCGGGGCGCCTCGCGCAGCAACACGTCGGCGAGCATCGCGCAGGCGTCGACCAGGTGCTCGCAGGTGTCCAGGACGATGAGCACCTGCCGGTCCTGCAGATACTCCACCAGCAGATCCAGCGGCGCCCTGGCCGCTTGCTCGGGCAGCCCGAGAAAGGTGGCCAGGGTGTGCGGCAGCAGCTCCGGGTCCTGGAGCTCGGACAGCTCGACGAGGCACACCCCGTCCGCGTAGTCCGGCTTCGCCTCGGTGGCGGTGCGCAGCGCTATGCGGCTCTTGCCGACCCCGCCGGGGCCGGTCAGGGTCACCAGCCGCGCCCGGTCGAGGAGTCTGCGCACCTTGCCCAGCTCCGTGATCCTGCCGACCAACTCGGTCACTTCAACCGGGAGTTCCCCGCCACGCCGCCCACCGAAGCCGAGTGTCATACGTCTCAGCGTACTTAGCCCACTACATTTGGTGAGCACCTTTCGCCCGACCAGTGGACCCCGGCCAGGGGCTCAGACCTGTGGCTCAGACCGTGTGGCCCCGGCCTATGGCTCAGACCTGTGGCTCAGCCGACCAGCGACTCCGCGACCTCCACGGCCTCCGCCAGACTGTCGACCACCGGCACCCCGGCCGCCTGCAGGCTGATCCGGCTGTGCGAGCCCCCGGTGTACAGCACGGCCTGCGCTCCGACGTGGGCGGCGGCCACGGCGTCGTCCACCGCGTCGCCGATGACGACGACCCGGCCGGGGTCGATGTCGATGCCCTCGATCGCCGCGAGGTGGCGGGCCATCTGCTGGGACTTGCCGGTGTGGCTGCCGTCGACGCGGCCGTCCACTCGTATGAAGTGGTCCTCGATGCCGTGCGTACGGATGATCGGCAGCAGCCGCTCGTGCGGGGCGAGCGAGCACAGCGACTGGGTCAGGCCCTCGTACCGCCGGCGGGCCAGGATCTCCGCCGCGCCCTCGGCGAGGCCGCAGGTGCCGGCGAGCGTCCAGTAGTGGCGGTGGAATATCTCGTCCATCACCTCCCACTCGTCCTCGGTGGGGAGCCGGCCCATCAGCCGCTCGTAGAACTTCGGCACCGGTACGCAGTACAGCTCGCGATACCGCGCCAGGGTGATCCTGGGCAGCCCGATCTCGGCGAAGGAGGCGTTCGTGGCCTCGATCACCGCGTCGATGTCATGGAGCAGGGTGCCGTTCCAGTCCCATACGAGATGCGCGTTCACATCAAGCACCGTACCCAGCCCCGCCGACAAATGGACAAACCCAGAGGTCACAAAGCCGGCAGGCCTTAGGGCCCGATTCGGGCAGAACCTATTCGAGCAGTCCCTGGATCTCCTGGGTCGCGTACCAGAGCAGCTCGTGGTCCTCCGCGCCGTCCACGACGAAGCGGGCGTCGTCGTCCCCCGCGTCCGCCGCGCCCAGCGCGTCGGCGGCCGCCGCGATGTCCGCCTGCGCGTCATCGGCGTCCGCGTGCACCGCGGCGGCCTTGGCCAGGGGCACCACGTCCGCCAGCCGCACCTCGCCCAGACCGGCGGGGTCCAGGCTCCGGGAGGGGTCGTACGACACCGCCGAGTCGGCGATGTCCACCGCCACGATCACCCGGCGGCGCGGGGCATCCGGCCGCAGCGCGAGCTGCCGCAGCGAGGCCTGCGCGGCGCGGGTCAGCGCGGCGTACTCCAGCTCCTCGATGTCGTCCGAGACGTACCACTCGCGCAGCGCGGGAGTGACGGCGAACGCATCCAGCGGAGCGGGACCCAGCTCGCCCGCCTTGAGGGCCTCGGCCAGGCCGGGAAGGGTCGTGGGGATGTAGACGCGCATGGCGTCAGCATACGTGCGGCGCCCCCCTGATAGGTGAACCGCCCACACCCTCCGGACCGCGCCCGCAGCGGCCCCGTCGGGCCGCCCGCCCCCGGTATAACCCTGGTTACCGGCCAGTAGGCCGGACACCGGCACCACCACGCACGGGGGCACCACCATGACCGTCACCACCACGACCATCACCCGCCGCCGACCGGCCGCGCCCCACCGCACGCCCGGGGCCCCGCCGCCGCCCCACATCTGGTTCGCCGACCGCCTGCTCGGTATCCTCACCGGCCGCCGTCCGCTCGCCTGCCTGGCCGGACTCATCACCGACGAGGACTACGACCGCCTCTGGGACCTCACCAACGCCCGCGCCGACTGGCGGCACCGCGCCCGGGGCCACCTGCCCTCCCTCCGCCGCTGCCGCTGGACCGCCGCCGGCCAGGGCGCCCTGGAAGTCACCGCCGTGGTCGCCCTCACCCGCGACTGCGTCCGCGCCATCGCCTTCCGCCTGGAACGCGCCATGGGGTCGGGGCACGGCCCGCACAGCGTGCGCGGCTGGACCTGTACCGCGATCGAGGCAGTGGAGGCGGGGTAAAAGCGCCGGGGCCGGCTAAAAGCGCCGGGGCCGGCCCCCCGAAGGGAAGCCGGCCCCGGCGCTTGCTGCGCGCGCTGCCTTACTTCTTGCGGCGACGCCCACCGCGCTGGGCCTTGCGGCGCTCGGCGCGCGTGAGGCCGTCCGACTCGGCGGCCGAATCGCCGTCGCCGTTGTCGAAGTCGCCCTCGACGACGCCGCCCTCGCCGTCCACCGACGGGGCGGAGAAGTGCAGCCGGTCCGCCCGCTTGGGGGCCTCGAGGCCCTTCGCGCGGATCTCGGGGCGCGCGTCCTGCTTGACCAGGGACGGCACCTCGTCCGCGGCCTCGGCCGCCACCGGAACCTCCTCGACCTGCTGCTCGACCTGGACCTCCAGGTTGAACAGGTAGCCGACGGACTCCTCCTTGATGCCGTCCATCATCTGCGTGAACATGTCGAAGCCCTCGCGCTGGTACTCCACCAGCGGGTCGCGCTGCGCCATCGCCCGCAGGCCGATGCCCTCCTGCAGGTAGTCCATCTCGTACAGGTGCTCACGCCACTTGCGGTCGAGGACGGACAGCACGACCCGCCGCTCCAGCTCGCGGGTGATCTCCTCGCCGAGGGACTTCTCGCGCTCCTCGTACTGCTCGTGGATGTCGTCCTTGACCATCTCGGCGATGAACTCGGCGGTGATCCCGGCACGGTCGCCGGCCGCCTCCTCGAGGTCCTCGATGGTGACGGTGACCGGGTAGAGCTGCTTGAACGCGCCCCACAGCCGTTCGAGGTCCCAGTCCTCGGCGAAGCCCTCCGAGGTCTCGATCGCGATGTAGTCGTCGATCGTGTCGTCCATGAAGTGCCGCACCTGCTCGTGCAGGTCCTCGCCCTCCAGGACCCGGCGCCGCTCGCCGTAGATGACCTCGCGCTGGCGGTTCAGCACCTCGTCGTACTTCAGGACGTTCTTACGGATCTCGAAGTTCTGCTGCTCGACCTGCGACTGGGCCGAGGCGATGGCCCGCGTGACCATCTTGTTCTCGATCGGGACGTCGTCCGGCACATTCGCCATGGACATCACACGCTCGACCATCTGCGCCTTGAACAGCCGCATCAGGTCGTCACCCAGCGACAGGTAGAAGCGGGACTCGCCCGGGTCGCCCTGACGGCCGGAACGGCCGCGCAGCTGGTTGTCGATACGGCGCGACTCGTGCCGCTCGGTCCCGAGGACGTACAGCCCGCCGAGGTCCTTGACCTCCTCGAACTCGGTCTTGACCGCCGCCTCGGCGCGCTTGAGCGCCTCCGGCAGGGCCGCCGCCCACTCCTCGACGTGCTCGATCGGGTCAAGGCCGCGCTGGCGCAGCTCCGCCTCGGCGAGGTCGTCGGGGTTGCCGCCGAGCTTGATGTCGGTACCGCGACCGGCCATGTTCGTGGCGACGGTGACGGCGCCCTTGCGGCCGGCCTGGGCGACGATCGTGGCCTCACGGTCGTGCTGCTTGGCGTTGAGCACCTCGTGCGGCACGCCGCGCTTGGCGAGCTGCTGCGAGAGGTACTCGGACTTCTCGACGGAGACGGTGCCGACCAGGACCGGCTGGCCCTTCTCGTGCTTCTCGGCGATGTCCTCGACGACGGCCGCGAACTTCGCCTCTTCGGTGCGGTAGATCAGGTCCGCACGGTCGAGGCGCTGCATGGGGCGGTTGGTCGGGATCGGGATGACGCCGAGCTTGTAGATCTGGTGGAACTCCGCGGCCTCGGTCATGGCCGTACCGGTCATGCCGCAGAGCTTCTTGTACAGGCGGAAGAAGTTCTGCAGGGTGATCGTGGCGAGGGTCTGGTTCTCGTCCTTGATGTCCACCCCTTCCTTTGCCTCGATCGCCTGGTGCATGCCCTCGTTGTAGCGGCGCCCGGCCAGGACACGGCCGGTGTGCTCGTCGACGATCATGACCTCGCCGTCCATGACGACGTAGTCCTTGTCCTTCTTGTAGAGCTCCTTGGCCTTGAGGGCGTTGTTGAGGTAGCCCACAAGCGGGGTGTTCACCGACTCGTAGAGGTTGTCGATGCCCAGCCAGTCCTCGACCTTGGCGACGCCGGACTCGTGGATGGAGACGGTGCGCTTCTTCTCGTCGAAGTCGTAGTCGCCGGTCTCCTGCTGCGGCCTGCCGTCCTCGTCCCGCTTCATGGGGTTGGCGGCCTCGCCCGCCTTGAGGCGGGTCACGAGCTTGGCGAAGTCCGAGTACCACTTGGTCGCCTGGTCGGCCGGGCCGGAGATGATCAGCGGCGTACGGGCCTCGTCGATGAGGATCGAGTCGACCTCGTCGACGATCGCGAAGTTGTGGCCGCGCTGCACCAGTTCGTCCTTCGACCACGCCATGTTGTCGCGGAGGTAGTCGAAGCCGAACTCGTTGTTGGTGCCGTAGGTGATGTCGGCGGCGTACTGCTCGCGGCGCTGCGCCGGGTTCATGCTGGCGAGGATCACGCCGACGTCGAGGCCGAGGAACTTGTGCACCCGGCCCATCCACTCCGAGTCGCGCTCGGCGAGGTAGTCGTTGGTGGTGATCAGGTGGACGCCCTTGCCGGACAGCGCGTTCAGATACGCGGGCAGGGTGCCGACCAGGGTCTTGCCCTCACCGGTGCGCATCTCGGCGACGTAACCCAGGTGCAGGGCGGCGCCGCCCATCAGCTGTACGTCGTAGTGGCGCTGGCCGAGGACACGCTTGGCGGCCTCGCGGACAGTGGCGAAGGCTTCGGGAAGCAGGTCGTCCAGGCTCTCGCCGTCCGCGTAACGCTCCTTGTACTCGTCCGTGAGAGCCCGCAGCTCGGCGTCGGAGAGGTTGACGAAATCCTCTTCGATGGAATTGACCTGGTCCGCGATGCGGTGCAGCTTGCGCAGGATCTTGCCTTCGCCTGCACGCAGGATCTTGTTGAGGACGGACACGTAGGTTGGCTCCTTGCCGGTCGGGCCTGGCACACACTTCGCGCTGGGCACAGCAGGTCATGCCCCGCTGCAACGGCCATCGTAAGCGAGGACACCAGCCCCTCGGGAGGTGCCGTCAGCACACCGGCCGGTTCTCACCCGATTTCGGTGATACTGCGAGGCATGGAGCCGATAACCCTCACGACGGAGCGCCTGCTGCTCCGCCCCTTCACCACCGGCGACGCCGGGGCCGTGCACGCCGCCTGCCAGGATCCCGAGATCCCGCGCTGGACGTCGGTGCCCTCTCCTTATACGTACGAGCACGCCGAAGGGTTCGTGGGCCGGATCTGCCCGGACGGCTGGCGGGACGACACCATGTACAACTTCGCCGTCACCACCAAGGACGGCGGGCAGCTGGTGGGGGCCATGGGGCTGGTGAGGCTGGAGCTCTCCGCGCCGCAGCGGCAGGCCGAGCTGGGCTACTGGACGGCCAAGGAGCTGCGCGGCCTCGGCTACACGGTGGAGGCGGCACGGGCCGTGGTGCGCTGGGGCTTCGAGGACCTGGGCGTCGAGCGGATGGAGTGGTACGCCGAGGCCGGCAACGAGGGCTCGCGCGCGGTCGCGGTGAAGGCCGGCTTCCGGATGGAGGGCACCCTGCGCGCCAAGATCCCCTACCAGGGCACACGGCGCGACGCCTGGGCGGGTTCACTCCTCCCGAGCGACCTGGGGCTGACATCCGCGACCCCGTATCTGCCGCTGCCGGAGGCGTGATGGTCGGGGGACGATGACGGTCGGGGCCTGCTGGTCCGAGGCCTGATGGCCGGAGCCTGATGTTCCGGGGCCTGATGGGCCGATGCCTGATTGTCAGTGCCGCGCCATACGCTGACCGGCATGACGACACCTGTCTCCCTGTCCGCCGACGACGCCCGCCGGATCGCGCTGCGCGCACAGGGATTCCTGGGCGCCCCCGACCGGCGCGGCGGCGTGCGGGGCGTGCTGCGGCACCTGGGCGCGGTACAGCTCGACACGATCTCGGTGCTGGCGCGCTCCCATGAGCTGATTCCGTACGCGCGGCTGGGCGCCGTCGGCCGCCCGGCGGTGGAGGAGGCGTACTGGACCGAGAATCACGCTTTCGAGTACTGGTCGCACGCCGCCTGCATCCTGCCCGTCGAGGAGTGGCCGCACTTCGCCTTCCGCCGCCGGGCGCGGCGGGCGCGCGGGCACCGCTGGCATGTGCTGGAGGACGCCGCCCGCTCCTGCGCGGCCGTGCTGGACCGGCTGAAAGCCGACGGGCCGCTCACCTCAACCGAGTTGGGCGGGGCGAAGAACGGCGGGCCTTGGTGGGACTGGTCCGAGACCAAGATCGCGGTGGAGTGGCTGCTGGACACCGGTGAGGTGGTCTGCACCCAGCGGCGCAGCTGGAAGCGGGTCTACGACCTCGCCGAGCGCGCCGTCCCCGACGCCCTGCTGCACGACGACATCGACGACGCAGAGTGCATGCGCCGCCTGGTCGCCCAGGCCGGCGCGGCGATGGGCGTCGCCACGCGGGCCGATCTGGCCGACTACCACCGCCTCAAGGGCGACCAGGTCGACGCGGTGGTCGCCGACTCCGGCCTCGTCCCGGTCGAGGTCGAGGGCTGGGGCAAGCCCGCCTGGGCCGACCCGGCCGCCCTGGCCGCCGCCCCGCGCGGCCGCCACCGCACCACCCTGCTGTCGCCCTTCGACTCCCTCGTCTGGGACCGGCCCCGCACCCAGCGGATCTTCGGCTTCACGCACCGCCTCGAGGCGTACGTCCCCAAGCCCAAGCGGATACACGGCTACTTCTCCATGCCGCTCCTGGCCGGCGGCCACATCGTGGGCCGCGCCGACCCCGCGCGTGAGGGCAGCACGCTCATCGCCCGCCAGGTCTCCCTTGACGGCCCCAAGGCGGTCGAGCCCATGGCGGCGGCCCTCCGTGAGGCCGCCGAGTGGGTCGGCTGCGACTCCGTACGTATCGAACGCCTCGACGACCCGAAGCTCGCCGCCGCGCTGGCGGCCGCCCTTACCTGATCTCGAGGATCTTCTCGCGCATCGCGTAGACCACGGCTTCCATCCTGGAGTGCAGCTGCAGCTTCTCCAGGATGTTCCGCACGTGGTTCTTGACGGTGTTCTCGCTGATGAAGAGCTGCTTGGCGATGTCCCGGTTGTTCAGGCCCGTGGCCACCAGCTTCAGGACCTCCAGCTCGCGGTCGGTGAGCTTCGGGGCGGGGACGAGCCTGCGCTCGTCCGTGCGCTGGATCATCGACTTGAACTCGGTGAGCAGCTTGGACGCCATCGAGGGGCTGATCTGCGACTGCCCGTCCGCCACGGCGCGGATCGCGGTGGCGACCTCGTCCGTGGAGATCTCCTTGAGCAGATAGCCGGTCGCGCCGGCCTTGATGGCCTCGTAGAGGTCGGCTTCCTCGTCGCTGATCGTCAGCATGATGATCTTGGCGCTGGGGGCCACCTCCTTGATGGAGGTGCAGGCCTCGATGCCGCCGCGTTTGGGCATCCGTACGTCCATCAGGACGATGTCGGGCAGCAGATCCGCCGCCTTGTCCACCGCCTCCGCCCCGTCGCCGGCCTCGCCGACGACCTGGATGTCCTCCTCCTGGGCCAGCACGATCTCCAGGCCTCGCCGGAACAGGGCGTGGTCATCGACGACCAGGACCCTGATCGGCTCCTGGCGCGGCGCGCCCGGCCTGCCGGTGTCCGGGCCTGTTTCGCCGACCACCGCGGGCTCGAAGCTGTCCGCCATCGGTTCCTCCCCCTCGGGTCGGCGCCCGTGGTTAGCTGCACATTTCCGTGCCTGGCCAACCGAGCTACGCGGCCCGTACGTTGGCTGCCCGCCCCATGATTCCATGCTCAGGCAGGGCGGCGCCCCCGGGCGAGGTCGTGTCAGGCCCGGGGGCGCCGCTGTTGGCGCCGCTTTCGACGCTCACTCACCGGCGCAGGGCACCGCCCGCACCGGAAGGCGCCTCCTCGGCGGACGGGTCGGCCTTGAGGTGAATGACGCCGTAGTCGTATCCGTGCCGCCGGTAGACGACACTCGCCACTCCTGTGTCGGAGTCGATGAAAAGATAGAAGTCATGCCCGACCAGCTCCATTTCGTAGAGCGCCTGGTCGAGCGCCATCGGTGCTGCCGCGTGCGTCTTCTCCCGTACCACCATCGGGCCTTCGCCCTGGACCTCCACGGATCCCATCCTGGTGGTGGGCACCTCACCGGACGTCGAGGCGGCGGGCCGGCTGCCGTTGAACTCCAGCGGGGCGGTCAGCCCCGCTGTGGCCTCGGCAACACTGGTCGGAGTACGGCTGCCGCCACGGTGCACCCTGCGCTTGTCGGCTGCCTTCCGCAGCCGTGCCTCAAGCTTGCTCACAGCGAGGTCGAGCGCCGCGTACGGGTCCGCCGCCGCAGCCTCGGCCCGGACCACGGGGCCGCGCGTGAGCATGGTGATCTCCACCCGGTCGCAGCGGTCTGCCTGCCGGGGGTTCGGCTCCTTGGAGACCTCGACGTCCAGGCTGATCACCTTGCCGTCGAGCTTCTGGATCTTCTCCAGCTTCTCAGTCACGTGCTTCCGGAACCGCTCGGGCACCTCGGTCTTGCGGCCCTTGACGACGATGTCCACGCAGAACTCCGTTCCGGACCGCCCCGGTCGGACGGGGCGCATCCCTTGCGCTGAGGCCGGCGGGCACCAGGTCCCACCCGGCGCTGTGCTAGCTGCCGCTCCGCGCGCTCCGGAGGCTTCCGGGCGGCGAAGCCGCGACTTTCACCTCCTCCTCCCCCGTGAGGAAGATCGACACCCACTGAATTCGGGGTGAACTGTTCCTCACAACCGAACATAGACCCGGAGGACGGAGGTCGGCACCCCCAGAGGCTCTATACCTCCATTCGGGTGACCCCCGCGTGTACTAGCTGCAACGATGGCTCTGACTGTCGAGTTCCGTTTCTCCCTGACCTGCCCGGCTCACAAGGGCTGACTGCAGGGCTCACGAGGGCGGTCAACGGCGCCGCGACCACTGCCGCGCCGGCCACCGCTCCTCCCGCCGCCCGCACCGCCGTGGCCGCCGCCACCAGCGACGCGCCGGTTGTCATCAGATCGTCCACCAGGACCACCGGCGCCGCCTCCAGCAGCCTCCCGGCACCGGGCACGACCACCAGGGCTCCCCCGAGGTTCGCCAGCCGCTCACGGGCGCTCAGCCCCGACTGGTCGGCCACCACGCGCCCCTGCCGCAGCACCGCCGCCACCCGTGCCCGGCGGCCACCGCCCCGCAGCTCCCGGGCCGCCGCCCTGGCGATCCGCCGGGTCGCGTCATGCCCCCGCGCCGCCACCGCCCGCCTCGAAGACGGCACCGGCACCAGCAGCACCTCCGCGCCGCCCGGCCTCCCCGCCACCGAGCGCACCGTCGCTGACACCGCCCCCGCCAGCGCCGCCCCCAGCGGCCGCGCGAGCCCCAGCGCCCCGCGCTCCTTGTGGGCGATCAGCACCGCCCGTACCTCGTCGCCATACGCCGCCGCCGCGTACACCTCCGGCAGCCCAGCCGGCTCCGGATCCGGCCTCGCCCGCACCACTCCTGCGCCCAGCGCCCCCCTGCACCCCTCGCACAACCCCGTCCGCGCCTCCCCGCACCCCGCGCACTCCGCCGGCAACACCACCCCCACCAGCTCCCGCCACAACCCCCGCATATGTCCAAGGTTGCCCCCATCGGGGCCGCCCCGCCAGGGCCGCCGGCTCGCCTGTGGACAACTCGCCTGTGGATAACCCGAAATGCGCGCGCGAGCGGCGCGAGCCGCCGGTCAGCCCGGGTAGACGGGCGAGCTGCCCTTGGGGCTGACCTGCTTCCAGTTGGCGTCCGTCGGAAGCCGGAAGATCCCGTCGCCCAGCTCCGCGAGCAGCGGCTTGTCCTGGCTTTCGGACGCCGCGACCGACGCGACACCGCTGATGCCGGGCAGTGTCGTCGTGTCGGAGGCCGAGCCGTCGACGTCGACGTACTGGATCTGCTCCACGCCGCCCGACTCCTGGCCGACCACCACCAGCCGGCTGACCCCGGCCCAGGATGCGGCCTTGACGTCCTCCAGGTGCGGGGTGACCAACCGCAGTGCGGTGACCGTGAGCTGCGGGTGTTGCTGCGTGCCGGCGCGCTCGATCCGGCCGAGCCGCAGCGTCGTACGGCCGTCCTCCGTCACCAGCATGGCGATCCGTACGCCGTCGGCGGCCACCCGCAGCGACTCGATCCGCCCCTTCCCGAGGTCGGGCACCGTCACCTCGACAGGGCTGTCCGCGCCGTCGGGCAGCATCAGCAGCCGGGGCTTGGCCGGGTTGCGGTCGGCGACCCACAGGCCGCCGTAGCCGTCCCAGCTGGGGGCGCTGAGGCCGTTCTTGCCCCGCCCGGAACTCTTGAGCACCGGCTGGCCCAACTCGGCGTCCGCCGCGAGCCGGGTGACGTACAGCGCGCTGCCGTCGGCCTTCACGCCCGCCGCGTAGGTCTCGTCACGCCGTACGGCGACCGAGCCCAGGTTCACCTGGCCCGTGCCGAGCGGTCCCGCCACCCGTTCCGCCGTGGTGGCGTTGCCGGAGAGGCTGACGAGCCGGTGCTGGGTGTCGATGAAGTAGGGCTGCGTGGGCGCCCCGGTCACCTGGTCGGGGGCATAGGCGGCGGCCTGCTGCTGCGACAGGCTGCACGTGGCCGAGCCGTCGGGACCCTGCAGCTCCACCGACGCCACCGGTGAGGTCGCCACGCCCTGCACGGTGTTCATGAGCTGCGCGGCCATCAGCCGGCAGTCCTGGCCGCTGCCACCGACGGTCTTGCTGAGCTTGACCGTCAGATGCTGCGAGTCGTCGAGGGACAGGTCCTTGGCCGTCGTACCGGAAGGGAAGGCGGAGCCGACCACCGGATCCAGCCAGTCCGTGGGCCCGGACAGCAGCGAACCGACCGTCGACTGCAGCAGGTTTATCTGCGTACGACGCAGGTAGACCGGGTCGGCCACCAGCACGTCACGGCGCGTGCCGGCGGCATCCGGCCCGAGGGCGGCGTAGAAGTAGATGTCGACGGAGCGGTAGAGCCGCTGGAAGTCGGCCGCGCTGAGGACCAGTCCGTTGGGCACGTCGTCGATCCGCCACTCGCCGTTCTCCTTGGAGAGGTGGATCTCCTTGCGGTACTGGGTGTCGACGGCCCGGTAGGCGTGCTTGCTGTCCACCGCGGCGACGGCCGTGCCGGCCAGGCTGACGGTGGCGTAGCGCTGAGCGGTGTCGGACCGGTCGGTCCCGCCGGATTCGAGGCTCTGCAGGGGGCCGCCGGACAGGACGGTGATCCGGGCGTTGGGCTCCCAGGTCTTCTTGAGGCTCTTCGCCAGATATTCGCGCGCGGTGTCGTAGTTCACCTCGCTGCTGGTCGTCGCCTCGAGGAAGCCGCTGACGATCTGCGTCGCGCTTTCGCCCTTCTGCGGCTTGACGCCGTAGACCCGCACCTGCGTGTCCGCGTCGTCGTGCTGCGCGCCGTCGACCTTGCGCACCTCGCCGCTGCTGGGCATGGAGGCGCATCCCGCGAGCAGCGCGAGGCAGCCCAGCAGCACGCCGGCCCTGACCGGGCCACGTATGCCCCGAAGGCCATGAAAGCCTCGAAGGCCGCGAAGTCCCCGAAGGTCAACCTGGCCCCGAGGGCCGCCCCCCATCGCCCGCATCAGTGCTGGTCCTCCCGCGCCTCGTCGACGGTGCCGCTGCCGGAGGCGGTGCTGGTGCTGGTGCTTGTACCGGTGCCGGTGCTCGGGTTCCTCGTACCGACCGCGCCGGCCCCGTGCCCGACGACCCGCGCGCCGCTGCCCGGCAGCGCCGCCGGGTCGGCCGCGGGCGGGCGGTGCGGGGCGACCGGCATCGGCGGGATGGACGGGATGGCGGGAGCGATACGGGGGCCGGGCAGCGCGGGTCCGGAGTCGCGCGTGGCGACCACCCGGGCCACGGCCGTCACCGGTGCGGGCGGCGGCACGGGGGTCCTGAGGACGCGGTTGCGCCGGGAGTCCTCCGGTTCCAGGGCGATCGGCGAGCCGCGCAGGCTCTCGCCGGCCGTACGGGGCAGGGTCAGCCGGAACTGCGAGCCGCCGCCCGGCTCGCCCCAGGCCTGCAGCCAGCCGCCGTGCAGCCGGGCGTCCTCGACCGCGATGGACAGGCCGAGGCCGGTGCCACCGGTGGTGCGGGCGCGGGCCGGGTCGGCACGCCAGAAGCGGTTGAAGACCCGGGTGGCCTCGCCGGGCTTGAGCCCGACCCCGTAGTCGCGTACGGCGATGGCGACCGCGCCGCCCGCCGACGCCAGCCGTACGACGACGTCCTTGCCCTCGCCGTGCTCGACGGCGTTGACCACGAGGTTGCGCAGCACGCGCTCGACCCGCCGGGCGTCCACCTCGGCGATCACCGGCTGCTCGTCGCCGCGCACGACGACCCGGCTGCCCTTGCGCTCGGACAGCGGCTCGGCCGCCTCGACCACCCTGCGTACGACGTCCCGCAGGTCGATCGGCTCGGCGGCCAGCTCGGCCGCGCCCGCGTCGAAGCGGCTGATCTCCAGCAGGTCGGAGAGCAGCGACTCGAAACGGTCCAGCTGGGTCTGCAGCAGCTCCGCGGAGCGGGAGGTCGCCGGGTCGAAGTCCTCGCGGGCGTCGTGGATGACGTCGGCGGCCATGCGGACGGTGGTCAGGGGGGTGCGCAGCTCGTGTGACACGTCGGAGACGAAGCGGCGCTGCATCCGCGACAGGTCCTCCAGCTGCTGGATCTTGACCTGGAGGGTCTGCGCCATCTTGTTGAAGGACTCGCCGAGCCGCGCGATGTCGTCCTCGCCGCTGACCTTCATCCGCTCCTGGAGCCGCCCGGCCGCGAGCCGCTCGGAGATCCCGGCGGCCATCCGGACGGGCGTGACCACCTGCCGTACGACCATCCACGCGATGGCGCCGAGCAGCACCACCACGAAGATCCCGGCGGTCGCCAGGGTGCCCTTGACCAGGTTGAGGGTCTTCTCCTCCTGGTCGAAGGGGAAGAGGTAGTACAGCTGGTACGGATGCCCGTTGGGGTCTTCCATCCGCTGGCCGACGGCGAGCGCCGCCTGGCCCTCGCTCTGGTTCTCCCGCAGCAGGGTCGTGTACTGCCACTGCACCTTGGTGCTGGTGTCCAGCGCGGCGCGCAGCTGCGTCGGCACGCTGTCCTCGGGCAGGACCGAGCCCGAAGCGCGCGGGCCGCGGGTGCCCGCGCTGTCGCCGCTGTCACTGGTGGGCTGGGCGTCGGAACTGAGCGCGACGACGGAATACGCACCCTGGCCGCCGCTGGCGAGCTGCTCGACCAGGGCGGTCAGCCAGGCGCCGGCGTCGGTCTGACCGCGGGCGGAGGTGCCGGCGCCGGAGGAGTCGGAGGTGTTGCCCGCCTTCTCCTTCGCCACGCCGAACCCGCCGATGGCCTGGCTCTGGGCGGCCTGCCGCTTGGCGTCGAGCAGCCCGTTCTTGACCTGGCCGATGACGACCACGCCCAGCAGCAGCACCACACCCAGCGACATCAGCAGGGTGGTGGCCACCACCCGGAGCTGGATGTTGCGCCGCCACAGCCGCAGCGCGGGGTCCAGCGGGCGGCGCCCCCAGCGCACGCACGAGCGGAGCACCGGAGGCAGCCCTCGCCACGGACTCCCGCCGCGAAGGCCCTCCAGTCGCTCACGCCCGTACGGCACCGCCATGTCAGCCCGGACCCGCCTTGTAGCCCACGCCACGGACCGTCACCACGATCTCGGGACGCTCGGGGTCCTTCTCGACCTTGGAGCGGAGCCGCTGGACGTGCACATTCACCAGGCGGGTGTCGGCGGCGTGCCGATAGCCCCACACCTGCTCCAGCAGCACCTCACGGGTGAAGACCTGCCACGGCTTGCGGGCCAGCGCCACCAGCAGGTCGAACTCCAGAGGGGTCAGCGCGATCGGCTGCCCCTCGCGCTTGACCGAGTGGCCGGCGACGTCGATGACCAGGTCGCCGATGGCGAGCTGCTCGGGTGTCGGCTCTTCGGCACGGCGCAGCCGGGCACGTACCCGGGCAACCAGCTCCTTCGGCTTGAACGGCTTGATGACATAGTCATCAGCCCCGGATTCCAGGCCCACCACGACATCGACCGTGTCGCTCTTGGCGGTGAGCATGACGATGGGTACCCCTGACTCGGCCCGGATCTGGCGGCATACGTCGATGCCGTCGCGTCCGGGGAGCATGAGGTCGAGGAGAACCAGATCGGGCTTGGTCTCCCGGAATGCGGCAAGGGCCTTGTCACCGTCGGCCACGAACGACGGCTCAAAACCTTCGCCGCGCAGCACGATGCCAAGCATCTCTGCCAGTGCGGTGTCGTCGTCGACGACCAGGACACGTCCCTTCATACGCACCATCATCCCATTACCTGATCGTGACCTGGAGCACGAGGGGAACACAAAGCAGCGAGATCACCGGGCGTAACCGGTGAAACCACGCCGTTTTCGGTAACAATCGCCGTTATCAAACCCGCAGGTGTGATGTCGAACGCAGGGTTGTACGCCTGGGTGCCGAGCGGTGCCACGGGGTTTCCGGCCGATTCCGTCACTTCGTGGCCGGAGCGCTGCTCAACTTCGATCGAGGCCCCGTCGGGGGTCTCCAGGTCAAAAGTGCTGGTCGGCGCGACCACGATGAAGGGCACATTGTGATACCGGGCGAGCACAGCCAGTGGATAGCTGCCGACCTTGTTGGCGACGGAGCCGTCGGCGGCTATGCGGTCCGCGCCGACGAGGACGGCGTGGACCTCCCCCGCGGCGAAGAGCGAGCCCGCCGCGTTGTCGGTGAGCAGGGTGTACGCCATGCCGGTGCGGGCGGCCTCGTACGCGGTGAGGCGGGCGCCCTGGAGCAGCGGGCGGGTCTCGTCCACCCACAGGCGGCGCAGCTCGCCCGCGCGGTGGGCGGCGAGCGCCACGGCCAGGGCGGTGCCCTCGCCGCCGGAGACCAGGGCGCCGGTGTTGCAGTGCGTGAGCACCTGGTAGCCGCCGCCGGGCAGCAGCTCCGTCAGCAGCTCCAGACCCCGCCGGGCCATCGCGGCGCTCGCCTCGGCGTCCTCCGCGTGCACCGCTCGCGCCTCGGCGAGGGCGGCCGCCGCGGCCCGCTCGGCACCGGCGCCGTCGGCGAGCGCCGCATGATAGGCGTCGGCGGCCCGGCGCACCCCGTAGGCCAGGTTGACCGCCGTCGGCCGGGCGTACGCCAGCGTCGCGGCGGCGTCGTCCACGTCGTAACCGCGTACGGCCGCCAGCGCGACGCCGTACGCCCCCGCTATACCGAGCAGCGGGGCCCCGCGCACCGCCAGCGTGCGGATCGCCTCCACCAGCGCCGGCACATCGGTGCAGACCAGCTCCACCTCCTCGGCCGGCAGCCGGGTCTGGTCGAGCAGCACGAGCACGGGACCTTCCGGAGGTTCCTCCCAACGCAGTGCGGGCGTTGGATCATTGGCCAGAGTTTCCACGAACTGATCACCCATCTGCTCAGTCTGCCGCGACAGCACTCGCATTTACAGCGTTCTCACCCCGCCACCGGGCCATCCCGGCGCGGCATCACGAGGCGGACCCTGCCCTGCGCCGCGGGCAGTACGCATCCCCGGGTACGGCACGGCACACCCCATGGCACGATGGCCACCGTCCCACCGTTAATGGACCGGGAAGCGCAGTAACGAAGGAGCGATGATGAACGACTCTCCGGGCTGGGCCTCGCCCGGATCCCCCTCCGGCGAACCGGACCGTGAGAACGGCCCCGGCACGCCCCAGGATTCTGCGCCCCCGAACTGGTCCAAGCAGCAGCCTCCGGCCGGACAGTGGTCCGCCCCCGGCCAAACCGGCTGGGGTCCCGCCGCCCCGCCGCCCCCGCCGCCGCCCGCGGGCACCGGCTGGGGCCAACCGCAGGGCTGGCAGCAGCCGAACTGGGGCCGGCCGCCGTCTCCCAAGCCCGGCGTGATCCCGCTGCGCCCACTGGGCGTCGGCGAGATCCTGGACGGCGCGGTCTCCACCATGCGCGCCCACTGGCGCACCGTGCTCGGTGTCTCCCTCGTCGTCGCCCTGGTCACCCAGACCACCTCGATCCTCCTGCAGGGCTTCGTCCTCGCCGACAACTCGAGCCTGAGCGCCCTGGACAACAACCCCAACCCCAGCGCCAACGACATCGCCAGTGCCCTGAGCGGTGCCATCGCCGGCGGCGCCCTCACGCTGCTCATCACCCTGCTGGGCGTCGTGATCGCGACCGCGATGCTCACCATGGTGATCAGCCGCGCCGTGCTCGGCCGACCGGTGACCACCCGCGAGGCCTGGACCGACGCGCGGCCACAACTGCTGCGGCTGCTCGGGCTGACGTGCCTGCTCATCCTCATCGCCGTGGGCATCCTGGCGGTGGGCATCACCCCGGGCATCCTGATCGCCGTCGCCGGCTCCAGCGGGGCCGGAATCGCCGTCGGATTCCTGGGTGCCGTCGCGTCGTTCGTGGTCATCGCCTGGCTGCTGATCCGCTACACGCTGTCCTCCCCGGCGCTGATGCTGGAAAAGCAGGGCGTCTTCAAGGCCATGGCCCGCTCCGCCAAGCTCGTGCGCGGCTCGTGGTGGCGGATGTTCGGTATCCAGCTGCTCTCCGCCTTCCTGGTCTACATGGTGTCGTCGATCGTTCAGATTCCCTTCGTCCTCATCGCCGGAGCGACCGGCAGCGGTGGCCTCTCGTCCCTCGTCTCCGGAGACTCCGGCTACAGCTGGGCCTCGCTCGTCATCATCGGCATCGGGGCCGTGATCGGTTCGACCATCACCTTCCCGATCAGCGCCGGCGTCACCGCCCTCCTCTACATGGACCAGCGCATCCGCCGCGAGGCCCTGGACATCGAACTCGCCCGCGCCGCCGGCATCCCCGGCTACGGAGAGACCCCCGCCGACAGCACCGCCAACGGGGGCTGACGCCGGTGACGGGGGACGTACCGGTCACCATCCCGAGCGGCCCCGCCCGGGAGGCCGCTCGGCACGAGCTGTCCAAGCCGATCTACCACCAGAACGACCCGAGCCTGTTCCATCGCGCCCTGAACTGGCTCTGGCAGAAGATCGACGACCTGTTCTCCGCCGCCTCCGGGGTCACCCCCGGGGGCACCGTCGGCCTCGTGGTCGTCATCGCCCTGGTCATCGGGCTGCTGGTCGCCCTGCGGCTGCGCCTCGGCAAGCTCCGTACGGCCGCGATGCCTTCCGCGGGGCTCTTCGCCGACGCCCCGCGTACTGCCGCCGAACACCGCTCCGCCGCCGAGCACTTCGCCCGTCTGGGCCAGTGGACGCCGGCCGTCCAGGAACGCCTGCGCGCCGTCGTGCGCTCCCTGGAGGAACGCACCGTGCTCGACCCCCGCCCCGGCCGCACCGCCGACGAGGCCGCCGACGAGGCCGGCCGGCTGCTCCCCGCCCGCGCGGCCGCGCTGCGCGACGCCGCCCGCACCTTCGACGACGTGACCTACGGCGGCCGCACCGCCACCCAGCAGGCCTACACCGCCCTGCGCGACCTCGACACCGAACTGGAGCGCAGCAAACCGCGGTTCGCCGACGCCACCCCCGCGCCCGGGGGCGCCCGCGCATGACCACCACCTTCCCTCCCGAGAGCAACACGGCTGCCGAGCCGGCCGGCGGACCGACACCACCGGCCGCCACCACCGCGACCTCACCCACCGCCCGCCAGCTGTGGACCCGCTCCCGCGCCCTGCTGGCGGCACTGCTCGCCCTCCTCGTCTTCGGCGCCATCTACGCCGTCATGCAGTCCGACCAGAACCACAACGCCCTCGACCCACACTCCCCCGACCCCTGGGGCAGCCGCGCCGTGGCTCAACTCCTCGCCGGCCAGGGCGTCACCACCAAGGTCGTCACCACCACCGACCAGGCCGCCGCCGCAGCCGGACCCGACACCACCCTCCTCGTCGCCGTCCCCGATCTGCTGACCGGCCATCAGCAATCCGTCCTCCACAAGGCCACCGAGCGCTCAGGCGGCCGTACCGTGCTCCTCTCGCCAACCCCCGCCTCCACCGGCACCCTCGCTCCGGGGGTCGAAGCGCTCAGCACCGCCTCCGTACACGTCCGCAGCCCCGGCTGCGACCTGCCCGCCGCTCGCCGGGCCGGCGATGCCACCACCGGCGGCATCGCCTACACGGTCTCGGTCCCGAACGCCGACTCGTGCTACCTCAGCGGTACCCACCCCACCCTGGTGCGCCTCCCAGTAGGCAACGGCGGCGACACCGTCGTCCTCGGCGCCTACGACCCGCTCCAGAACGAGTACCTCGACGAGCAGGGCAACGCCTCCCTCGCGCTCCAACTCCTCGGCGCCCACCCGAAGCTCGTCTGGTACCTCCCCTCCCTCAACGACACCACCGCCCTCAACGGCGGGCAGCAGAGCTTCCTCGACCTCATCCCCAGCGGCTGGAACTGGGCACTGCTCCAACTCTTCGTCGCCGCCCTGATCGCCGCCCTCTGGCGGGGCCGCCGCCTCGGCCCCGTCGTCGCCGAACGCCTGCCCGTCGCCGTACGCGCCGCCGAGGCCACCGAAGGCCGCGCCCGCCTCTACCGCAGGGCCCGGGCCCGCGGCCGAGCCGCCGAAGCACTACGGGCCGCCGCCCGCCACCGGCTCACCCCGCTCGTGGGGATCCCGCCCTCGCAGGCCGATGAACCCGACACCCTCGCCCCCGCCGTAAGCGCCCTCCTGCCCGACCCGACGATCGACGTACGGACCCTCCTCCACGGTCCGCCGCCGCCCGACGACGCCGCCCTGCTGCGGCTCGCGGACGAACTCGACGTCCTTGAACGCTCCATCCTTGCCAAAGAGAGGTACGCCAACCCGTGAGCGCCCCGACCGCCGACAGCGCCCGAGCCTCCCTGGAGGCCCTGCGCACCGAAATCGCCAAGGCCGTGGTCGGCCAGGACCCGGCCGTCACCGGGCTGGTGGTGGCCCTGCTCTGCCGAGGACATGTCCTCCTCGAAGGCGTCCCCGGAGTGGCCAAGACCCTCCTCGTCCGTGCGCTGGCCGCCTCCCTCCAACTGGAGACCAAGCGCGTCCAGTTCACCCCCGACCTGATGCCCGGCGACATCACCGGCTCGCTGGTCTACGACGCGCGCACCGCCGAGTTCTCCTTCCAGCCCGGCCCCGTCTTCACCAACCTCCTCCTCGCCGACGAGATCAACCGCACCCCGCCCAAAACCCAGGCCTCCCTCCTCGAAGCGATGGAGGAGCGCCAGGTCACGGTCGACGGCACCCCCCGCCCCCTGCCCGACCCCTTCCTGGTCGCCGCCACCCAGAACCCCGTCGAGTACGAGGGCACCTACCCGCTGCCCGAGGCCCAGCTCGACCGCTTCCTGCTCAAGCTGATCCTCCCGCTGCCCTCCCGCGACACCGAGATCGACGTCCTCACCCGTCACGCCGACGGCTTCAACCCCCGCGACCTGCACTCCGCAGGCCTGCGCCCCGTCGCCGGCCCCGCCGAGCTGGAAGCCGCGCGTGCCGCCGTCGCCAAGACCTCCGTCTCGTCCGACATCACCGGCTACATCGTCGATATCTGCCGAGCCACCCGTGAATCCCCCTCCCTCAGCCTCGGTGTCTCGCCCCGTGGAGCCACCGCCCTGCTCGCCACCTCCCGCGCCTGGGCCTGGCTCACCGGCCGCGACTACGTCATCCCCGACGACGTCAAAGCCCTCGCCCTGCCCACGCTCCGGCACCGCGTCCAGCTGCGGCCCGAAGCGGAGATGGAAGGCGTGACGACGGACTCCGTCATCACCTCGGTCCTGTCCCGCGTCCCCGTCCCCCGCTGACCCGGCATCGGACCCATGGCCCTCACCGGACGCACCGCCCTGCTCGCCGCGATCGGCGCCCTCGTCGTCGGAGTGCTGCTCCCCGGATGGAGCGGCATCCTCGCCGTCGAGGGAATCCTGCTATTCGGAATTCTGTACGACCTCGCGCTAGCCGCGCCAGTACGAAAGCTCCTTATCACCCGAACTGGGGACACCTCGGTGCGCCAGGGTGACGCGGCCGAGGTCCACCTCACCATCACCAACCCGGCCAACCGCCTGCTCCGCGCCCGCCTGCGCGACGCCTGGCCCCCCAGCAGCTGGCAACCCGGCACCGAAGTCGCCGCCTCCCGCCACCGGCTCACGATCCCGGCCGGCGAACGCCGCCGCGTCACGACCCGTCTGCACCCCACCCGCCGTGGCGACCGCACAGCCGACCGCATCACGGTCCGCTCCCTCGGCCCCCTCGGCCTGGCCGGCCGCCAGGGCTCGCACCGGGTCCCCTGGACCGTGCGCGTCCTGCCGCCCTTCACCAGCCGCAAGCACCTCCCCTCCCGGCTGGCCCGGCTCCGCGAACTCGACGGCCGCACCTCACTTCTGGTCCGCGGCCAGGGCACGGAGTTCGACTCCCTCAGGGAGTACATCCCCGGCGACGACACCCGCTCCATCGACTGGCGCGCCACCGCGCGCCGAGGCTCTGTCGCCGTACGCACCTGGCGCCCCGAACGCGACCGCCACATCCTGATCGTCCTCGACACCGGCCGCACCTCCGCCGGCCGCGTCGGCGACGCCCCGCGCCTCGACGCCGCCATGGACGCCGCCCTCCTGCTCGCCGTCCTCGCCGCCCGCGCCGGTGACCGCGTCGACCTGCTCGCCTACGACCGCCGCATCCGCGCCTCCGTCCAGGGCCGCCACGCGAACGACATCCTCCCCGCCCTCGTCAACGCCATGGCCCCCCTCGAACCCGAGCTCATCGAGTCCGACGCACCCGGCCTCGTCGCCACCGTCCTCCAGCGCGCGCCGCACCGCTCCCTCGTCGTACTCCTCACCGGCCTCGACGCCGCCCCCATCGAGGAAGGCCTCCTCCCGGTCCTCCCCCAACTCTCCCGTCGGCACGAAGTCCTCATCGCCTCCGTCGCCGACCCCCGCATCCAGGAACTCGCCGAAGGCCGCGGCACCCTCGACGCCGTCTACGCCGCCGCAGCCGCCGAGCAGACCCGCTCCGAACGCCTCCGCACCGCCCAACGCCTCTCCCGCCACGGCGTCACCGTCATCGACGCCCCTCCGGCCGACATCGCCCCCGCCCTGGCCGACGCCTACCTGGCCCTCAAAGCCGCCGGACGCCTCTGAAAACCGATTGCCGGGCAGCGCGAGGGTCACCTATCTTCACGCCCATGTCCACGCCCATCTTTGGCATCATCAAGGCGTTCATCGCCGTGAGGCGTCCCCGCACGGGCCCGGCCCGGGCCCACTGAGGACGCACCCTCACCCTCCTTGGCACGCCCCGGGCCTCCGAGACCCATACATCTCGGACCCGAAGGGGCACCCTTCCCATGGCGCGAAACAGCGCTCGCCGTGAGCTCTCCCAGAACTTCCTCGTCGACACTGCCGCCGTCCGGCGCATCGTCCAATCAGCACGCCTCTCCCCCCACGACCTCGTCCTCGAACCAGGTGCGGGCACCGGAGCGATGACGCTGGCGCTGGCCCGACACTGCCGAAAGGTCATCGCCTACGAAATCGACCCCTTCCACGCCACGAAGCTCACCACCCGCACCCGCCACCACCGCACCATCGACGTCGTCCGCAAGGACTTCCTCCAGGTACGGCCCCCTCACGAGCCCTTCGCCGTGGTCGGCAACATCCCCTACTCCGTCACCTCACCCATCGTGGACTGGTGCCTCCGCTCCCCACACCTCACCAGCGCCACGCTCCTCACCCAGCGCGAGTACGCCCGCAAGCGCGCCGGCGCCTACGGTCGTTGGACGCTGCTCACCATCCGCACCTGGCCGACCTTCACCTGGCAGCTCGCCGGCTCTGTGGACCGGCAGAGCTTCCGCCCCGTCCCCAGCGTCGACTCCGCCGTCCTCCGGCTCGTACGTCGCAGAACCCCTCTGGTCGCGCCGGAGGACATGGCCGTGTACGACAACCTGGTCAGGTTGGGCTTCAGCGGCATCGGCGGTTCTCTGTACGCCTCGCTCCGGTCTGCCGGAGCGGCGGAGCGTGTCAGCAAAAAGTTCACAGGGGCCGGCATCGACCGCGACCTTGCAGTGGGATTCGTCCGCCCTGATCAATGGCTGACTCTGTTCCGCGAATTGCACTAGAACGCAAAGAAGCCCCCAGGCTGAGCCTGGGGGCTTCTTCTTTCAAAATTTGTTCGGCGGCGTCCTACTCTCCCACAGGGTCCCCCCTGCAGTACCATCGGCGCTGAAAGGCTTAGCTTCCGGGTTCGGAATGTAACCGGGCGT